>CAZNCI010000237.1:0-6466 GCA_964571475.1 uncultured Saprospiraceae bacterium
CCCGATTTCACTTATAAGTGATATTATTGATTATATTTACCGAAGATTTCAATTAAGGGATGAGTTTAAAATAATCGGGTAAAGAAAGAACATTTATTTATTTCTCATTCCTAAGCGATGACCAGCTGAAAAAAAGCTTTTAAATAATCAACCCGTATGAAGAGAAAAGTATTTTACACACTTTTGACCCTTACTTTTTTTATCGTTCAAAATACACTCTATGCACAAACACCACCGACTATTCAAATCTGTAGTGGAGGTCAGGAGGTATGTATTGATAGCCCTTCTTTTGAAATTTGTGTGACTATTAATGTAGAGGCTGATTTTACGGCTCCTATCGATCATTTTGAGATAACCTGGGGCGATGATCTGCCTTCGACAATTGTGCCCGGTAGTAGTGCCCCGCCCAATCAAATGCATATTTATGACTTGTCAGATTTTTTCGGAACCTGTGCTTATGTCAATACCGGCTTTGCCGTTAGGCTTGATACCTATCTGGCTGATGGGTCTATTGTGAATAGTGCGTTCTTTCCCACCTTCAAAAATCCCCCTATTGCCATCATTAATAACAATCAAAATATAATATGTGTCGGTGATGAACTCTGTATGGGTGACAACTCTTGTCCTGCTGAAAATCTCGAAGTTCTTTCCTGGGATTTTGGTGATGGCACTACGCCTTCAATGGATAATTGCCATACTTATACAGAGGCGGGGACTTTTTTTGTTGAATTAACGGTCAAAAACGATTGCGGGATAGATACTGACCGGGATACCATTATCGTTCGGGATCCTCCCATTGCTGATGTCTCTTTTGCTGAAGTTGGAACGGGGAGTATCGATACGTCCTCCTGTTCGCCCTATCATATCATCTTTGATAATAGTAATTCAGCTAATGGGGCTCCCTATCATTGGGAAATAACCCTTGATGGGGTTGTCGTATTGGATAGCCTTGCTTTTTCTAATACCGATCTTGAATTTACTTTTAATTCCGCTGGAACTTACGTGGTGACCATGACAACGAATAGCGTTTGTGAAAATGTGAACTGGTCACAACTCTTTACTATAAAAGAAGGTCCTGCGGTGTCCATCGTTTCTCAGAATCCTACCTGTGAAACTTCCCTTTATACACCTAATGTCATTTATTCAGGAGGTGATATTGATTCCTACGAATGGGTTTTTGAAGGGGGCAATCCCATGATGTCCACCGATGCCAATCCGGCAGATGTTGAGTTCAATACGATTGGTCCACATCCTGTCTCTTTGACCGTGACTAGTGCCTGTGGGACACAAACAGCCGTGGATACTTTTTTTACACTAAATCAGGAAGTCGCTCAAATATCCATTGGTGATACAACGATCTGTTCCTTGGATGGGCAACTTACCTTTTCTGCTACTCCTGACGGAGGTGAATGGAGGATTGATGGTGTTTTATTTGATGGAACAATGGATCCGGAAACCTTGGATGCCGGTACTTACGAAATTTCCTACGGACTGGAGCCTTGCATCTCTATCGATAGAATCAATTTAACTATTGTAAAAGCGGATATCACCATGCCTGCTGATCAGGAGGTTTGTTTGGATGATCCTCCGGTTACTTTTATGGCTTCTCCTTCAGGTGGAACATGGTCAGGGAACGGGGTGACCTCAGGTGGGGTGTTTGATCCGGCTGCTTTGGGAGTTGGTGTTTTTACCCTGTATTATGAAACAGTTAATGCCGAATTGCCTTCTTGTTCTAATATTGATTCTTTCCAAGTGTCAGTTGCTCAATTGTACGTTGATTTTGAGGTGACGAGTTGCGAGGGTAATACCCTTTGTTTTGATACATTAAACACTTCCGGCTTTACTACGATTTCCTGGGATTTTGATGGGCTCGGGATTAGTGGTCAGTTAGCACCTTGTTTTACCTTTCCCAGTGCGCAAAGTTATAATGTAACTGCCACTATTAGGAAAGGAAACTGTGAGGCTTCCTTAACCAAAACTGTCGCCATAGAACCGCCTCCTATCGCAGATTTTAATCTTAATTATGACAATAGTGCCTGTTCTCCTTTGAGTGTCGAAATTGTCAATAATTCCTCACCGGATGCTGGTCTGATCTACGAATGGTTGTTGAATGGAACGTTGTTTTCCACCGAAGAAAACCCGGACCCACAGTTGCTGGAAGCCATTACGCAGGATACAACTTTTGAATTTAAGTTGACGGTAAGTAATGATTGTTCCTCCGATTCTCAGACGACGACTGTTTTGGTGCATCCACAGCCTGTTGCTGTTTTTGGAACAGACCAGAATCAATATTGCTCAGGGGATACCATCTCTTTGGCTAATGTTTCTTACGGAAATGTAGATAATTACGAGTGGTTCTTAAATGGTGATTTGATCTCCACTGATTCGATCGAACCAATTATTTCCTATATCACTGCTGTTACCGATACGATTGAAGTCTGTTTAGCGACAGCTAATGCTTGCAGCATGGATACATTGTGCCGAAATATCGAAATAGTTCCAACAAATGTCAATGCCTTTTTTAATACAAGCCCTACGGATGTATGTGCAGGAGATACCGTTTGGTTGACAAATTTTGCGACATCCAATGTACCCGTCTTCTACGACTTTGGAGATGGAAATACTACCTCCAATCCCAACCCTTTTCACATTTATCAAAATGTAGGGATTTACACCATTAATCAACAGGCTTTTGGTTGCGGTTTTGATCAATTTGAGAAAGAAATAGAAGTGCATCAACCTCCCCTTGCGAGTTGGAATAATCCTGCTTTTGGGTGTCCGTATAGTATGCTTTTTTTTGAGAATACGAGTATGGATGTTATGCGGTATGAATGGGATTTTGGGGATGGTTCTCCTTTTTCTGAAGAGGAATCTCCTGGTCATTCTTATGCGAACCCTGGTGTTTACGAAGTATGCCTGACTGTTTTTTCTACAGAGGCTTTTGGTTGTACCCACACCTTATGTAAAATGGTAGAAATTTATACACCTCCAACTGCCGGTTTTACTTATACCGACTCTTTATGTCTGGGAGATGTAGTTGAAATTACCAGCACTGCTTCAGGAGTCGGACTGATGTGTGATTACCAATTTGGGGATGATAATCTATCTGATCTTTGCGCCCCCTCGCACCAGTATCAAGCACCTGGTATTTATGTCATGACACAGGTCGTTACAGATCAAAATTTATGTAAAGATACCCTTTCACAGCAGGTTTTTGTCCGGGATTTACCGCAGCCCGATTTTGATTTTCAATTGATGAACGGCTGTCATCCCGATTCCGTTTTATTCAATAATTTATCTCAAAATGCTGATAATTATCAATGGGATTTTGGCGATGGGACGACGGCTGATTTGCTCAGCCCTGTTCATTATTATGTCCATCCGGGTATTTTTACGGTTACACTTACAGCAAGTGTGGACGGCATCTGTACGGCACAGCTTTCAAAGGATATTACCATTGATGAGACACCCCTTGCCGTTTTAGCTTCGGATGTGGATAACTCATGTGCAGGTTCGTCTGTACAATTCACCAATTTGTCCTCCGGGACTTTCACCGATGTGATTTGGGATTTTGGAGATGATACTTTTTCTTATGAAGATGCCCCCAATCATATTTTTGAGCTTGCGGGAAGCTATACCATTGAATTAATTGTCAGGAATGAAGGATTTTGTGCCGATACCACTCAGGTGAATTTTGAGGTCTTTGAAGCGATGGACGTGACCTTTGAGACGACAGATTTAACTTGCTTTGAAGATCCGACTGGAGGTATTAATAGCCAGGTTATAGCCGGTACTGCTCCCTACGAATATACCTGGTCCAATGGAGCCAATACAGAAAGTATAGATCAATTACAGGCAGGGGCGTATAATGTGGTGATCCAAGATGCAAAGGGGTGCCGTTTTAGCGAAGATTTTGTGATCACTCAGCCCACTCCTTTGGCGGCTTTGATTACGGAGGATCAAGTCGTGAGTTGCTTTGGAGGAACAGATGGTTATTTGACGATCAATGCACAGGGTGGTCTGCCTGATTATACCTATTTGTGGGATAATGGAAGCACCATCAATCACATTGATAATGTGCCCGCAGGTGATTATATGGTCACTATTACCGATGCCAATGCGTGTGTTGCTTCTTTTTTATTTACCGTCAATCAAAACCCTGAAATAACTGTGGTCGATCATATTGTTGATATTTCCTGCTTTGGTTATGATGATGGAGAAATTTTTATTGACTCTATCATGGGTGGTGTTCCTATTTACAATCTGACATTGCAGGGACCGGTGAATTATGAGTCGATTGACCGGCATTTTGGCGCCTTATTACCCGGTAATTATGAATTAAACATCAAGGATGAAAATGATTGTGTGGTGACATTCGATTATACCATTGGTGAGCCCGATTCGATCTTTGTGAATATCATTGAGCAGGATACTGTTTTTATAAAGTTAGGCGAAGAGGTAGATCTGCTGACTGACTATAATGCCTTTGAGCCTGTATTTGTGTGGACACCAGATAGGGAACTTAGTTGTGACGATTGTTTCGACCCTGTCGCTACCCCGTTTGATGATGTAACTTATGAGGTGGTTATGACCAATAGCAATGGGTGTGTAGCCAGTGATCATCTTATTATTGAAGTAGCGCACGATAAGGAAGTATTTTTTGCAACAGCTTTTACACCCAATGATGATGGTTTTAATGACGTTTTTAGAATAAGGAGTAATGCGAAATCTATTGTCAAAATTAAGGAATTTGCTATTTATGACCGTTGGGGCGAGTTGCAATTTGAGGCCAATGATTTTGATTTGAATGATAAGGTAGGGGAATGGGATGGAAGGACACCCAGTGGCAAGGAGTTAAGTCCCGCCGTTTTTACCTATTATGCAGTGATACAATTTATTGATGGAGAGTCAGTTTTTAGAGGAGATGTTACCCTGATTAAATAGTTTTATGGGCCATCCCGCCTTCGATAAATATCGAAGGCGGGTCGCTACGTTACACAGCGCACTGTCGTTTGGCCCTACGGGCTTCGGGTTAGCACCCTCACTGTTCCACATCGCTTGTCCAAAAAAAAGTACTAATGAAGAAGAAACATTTTGTAAGTCTAATTTTAGGAATGATTATCTTGATGAATG
Source organism: uncultured Saprospiraceae bacterium (assembly GCA_964571475.1). Classification (GTDB taxonomy): domain Bacteria; phylum Bacteroidota; class Bacteroidia; order Chitinophagales; family Saprospiraceae; genus JALVDO01. The sequence goes on from CAZNCI010000237.1 coordinate 5,134, forward strand.
CACAGGCACAGGATTATCATTTCTCCCAGTTAAATACCAGTTCCCTACATCTGAATCCGGCATTAACGGGTTATATGAGTAGGTCGCACCGCCTGAGTTTCAAATACAGAGAGCAGTGGAATAGTGTGTTGAGCGATTTTGATTATAAAACTTTTTATTTCTCTTATGATAATCAGGTGTGTTTTGGAGGGGAGGGCGAATTTTTTTCTTATGGTGCCAGTGCACTTTCTGACCGGGCTGGTACACACGAATTTACGACAGTAGCCGCCAATTTAAGTTTTGCTTATCATCGACCAATGGGTAGGTATTCCTTTATGGGCTTCGGCGGGCAGGTGGGTATGTTAAATTATTCTTTGGGTAACCATGATTTTAAATTCGATGTACAGTATGGATCAACGGGTTACCTGGATAGTAATCCGAATTTTGAAAATTTTGAACAATATTCCACTGGTTTTATGCCCGATTTGAATTTTGGAGCCTTTTTTTATAATACAAAACATAATTACGAAATAGGCTTGGCAGCCTTCCATTTGACGGAGCCCAGTTATTCTTTTTTGGAACTTCCCAATGCCAATAGTCCAAAAGTTTATACTCGATTTGTATTACACGCTGCTATCCAGCTGTTGGCTAATCATAGAAGCAATTTTTTGAACTTTCGATCAGCTTTGATGATTCAAAAATTTGTCCCGGAAGTGTTATACTGGGAGTTCTTACCCGCAGTCGAATGGAATCGGAGGTTTCGATACAAAAAAACAAGTTTTTTATTATCTCTGGGAGGGCGAATATCTAAAAATGCGCCCCTGGGCAGGCCTTTAATCGATTCGGGTATTATTTCTACAAAGATCAATTATCAAACATTTGTCCTGGGGCTTTCCTATGAGGTTGCTTTTTCCAAATTGACTAAGGTTGCCCGTTTTCGTACAGGACCGGAACTCTCTCTAATCTATTTTCTGGGAGGAGATGTGAAAAAATGTGTTACCTGCACGAATTTTTCCAATCCGGTAAACTGATGTATTTAAGGCAATTTACAATAGATGGACGTTTACTTGTTTTCATGGAGTACATCCAGCCGGAGATGGAAATTGACCTATCCGGTCTTCCACCCGGGCTTTATATTTTGGCAGTAAAAGGAGATGAGGTCGTCCAAAAGAAAATCATCAAAGAATAATTTCACATTCTCCTAACATAGTTTAACAAAATCCTAACCCATGCGCAATGGGGGATTCCCTACTTTTGATCATCATATAGGTGAATGAATTATTCTTTTACCGTAACTATTCAGTACTCCCTCTTTTTAGGTAGAAAATAGTTGGTTTAGTAGCTGTCGAAGTTA
>CAZNCI010000238.1:0-6454 GCA_964571475.1 uncultured Saprospiraceae bacterium
TTGAGCCCACAAGAAAAAAAACAATTAAATGCGCGCATTTATAATTCTTTTGACAAAAGCTGCGTTATAGGAGGGAATCAGAAAAAAATCAATAACATTGGTTCTACATCTGATGATTTCAAGTGTAATTTCAACGCTTTTTCTGCAAAAATAAAGGTAACAATAGGCACTCAACTGAATTTATGATTCGGTTGGGTGCTGTTGGCGATTGTGCTAAAACAAATTTCAGATTGTTAAAATTACAAATCCTTTATGAAGAATTTTTTACTCATTATTTTTGTCATTATTATTGGAATATCCTGTAAGGACAACACGCCCCCACCGGCTACTCCCATCCAGGAACTCCCGGAAGATTTTGTTGTATTTTATAAAAAATTCCTGGCAGACAGTGCTTATCAGATGAACCATATTCTCTTTCCATTGGCTGGTTTGCCCAGTCAGGCGAATCCTGAAACGGATGATTTAGACAACTTCAGGTGGAAGAAAGATGCCTGGACATTACACCGGGATTTCGACCCAAAAACAAGTGGATTCGATAGAAGTTTTGTTCTGGTATCGGATGAGTTAATTATCGAATACATTATCCATACCAGTCATAAATTTGGTCTTGAAAGAAGGTTTTCCAAATCGGACGGGAAATGGTATTTAATCTATTATTCCGGCGTTAATGAAATAAAAAAATAAGCGTTTTGCTTCGACGCACCCAAGCGACCAGTGGTCGCAAGCGAGAGTGATAGTAGCGGTATCGACTAAGAGCATGTTTGGAGTGCCTTCGTATTGAAAATCAGCAGTTTAAGGTTTTGGCTAAGAGAAAATATAGGTGTTTACCGAGGTAAATGGCTATATTTTCTCGACGCCAGGTTCTTAAAATGTTGGTTTTCAAAGAAGTAAGCTCCAAACAAGCTCTTAGAGGAGATAGTAGCGGATAGCACGGTCACGCTGTGGCGTGACTCGCCCAAATAATAAACCACTACTTCATTAATTACCACAACTTATCCTCCATTAAATAATTTTTGACATAGTCCTCGACTCCCTGCTCCAGAGAATAAAATGGCTGATTATAACCCGCCTTTCGAATTTTCTGCATATTGGCTTCGGTGAAATATTGATAGGTATCGCGAATATCGGCAGGTGTATCAATGAAAGAAATATTGGGCTCCAAACCAAGGCTTTTGAAGGTATTAGTCGCAAGATCCAGAAAGGTACGCGCCTGACCAGTGCCAATATTAAACAGTCCATTTTCGGGTTGCTGCCTATACAGGAAGAGTACCATATCGACCACATCCCTGATATAAACAAAATCTCGTGATTGATGCCCATGTTGGATATCTGACCTGTGAGAACGAAAGAGCTTCATACCGCCAGTTTCACGAATCTGACGTACTGTATGCAAAATAACGGAAGCCATCCGTCCCTTATGGTATTCATTGGGGCCATAGACGTTAAAAAATTTCAACCCCGCCCAAAATGGCGGTTGTTCCTCCTGTTTCATCACCCAAATATCAAAATCATTTTTGGACACACCGTAGGGATTCAAGGGTTTCAATTCCTCTATAATATCGTGGCGATCATCATATCCCAGCTCTCCCAATCCATAGGTCGCAGCGCTGGAGGCATAAACAAAAGGAATTTGATATTGCGTACAAATCTGCCACAGCTCTTTGGAGTAATTAAGATTTAGCCGGTCAAAAACAGCGGTGTCTTTCTCTGTGGTATCCGTCCGTGCCCCCATGTGAATAACGCCCTCAATCTCAGGAGCATGCTCCCGAAACCAGGCTGTAAAAACATCGCGATCAATCGCTTCTAAAAAACCTTTGTTTAGGAAATTACGATTCTTATCCGCCCGGGAAAACTCATCGACTAAAATCAGGTCTTCCCGCCCCTCTTCGTTTAATTTTTGTAATATCGTGCTGCCAATAAATCCGGCAGCACCCGTGATTACGATCATATTGTTCTTTTTTTCAATGCCCTTTGAACCTGCCAACACATTTAGTTACACCTCTACATAATCCTCCAAAGGAGGACAGGTACACACCAGGTTCCGATCCCCATAGGCATTATTAATTCTGGCGACAGCCGGCCACACTTTAAATCCATCTTTTAGGTATTGTAAAGGATAAACGGCTTTCTCTCTTGAATATGGATAATTCCATTCATCGCTGGTTGCCATCAAACTGGTGTGCGGAGCATTGTGCAGGACATTATTATCATGTGGGTAAACACCATCGGCGATCTCCTGAATTTCACGACGAATCATCAATAACACATCACAGAATCGATCTAATTCATCCTTGCTTTCACTCTCCGTTGGTTCGATCATAATCGTACCGGGCACGGGAAAAGACAAGGTAGGCGCATGGAAACTGTAATCCATCAATCGCTTAGCGACATCCTCCGCCGAGCAGTATGCTTTGAGCGGGCGAAGGTCAACGATTAACTCATGAGCACATCGCCCTAAATCACCGGCATAAAGAATATCAAAATCACCCTCCAAACGGGCTTTAATATAATTGGCATTTAAAATAGCAATGCGGGTTGCCTGCTCTAATCCTTCTGTCCCCAATAACTGAATATAAGCATGGGAAATCAACACCACATTAGCACTGCCCCAGGGGCCGGAGGATACCGCACTATTTTGATGACCGGATTCAAACTCCACCATACAATGCCCCGGTAGATAAGGTTTTAATTTATCGTTGACACAAATAGGACCGACACCGGGACCTCCTCCACCGTGAGGAATAGCAAAAGTTTTATGAAGATTCAAATGGCAAACATCAGCTCCAATCTCGCCCGGGCTTGTAAAACCCACCTGTGCATTCATATTGGCGCCATCCATATACACCAAACCACCATTCTCATGAATAATTTCGCAAATTCGTTTGATACCCACCTCAAAAACGCCATGGGTAGAGGGATAAGTGACCATCAAAGCGGATAAATTTTGCTTATTTTCAATGGCTTTCCGTTCCAAATCTTCCAAATCAATATTACCATGGTCATCACAGGCAACGACGACGACCTTCATGCCAGCCATCACTGCACTTGCCGGATTGGTGCCGTGGGCAGAAGAAGGAATCAGGGCAATATTTCGTTGGTCATCCCCCCTATCATGGTGATAAGCACGGATACACATCAATCCCGTAAACTCTCCCTGAGCACCGGAATTTGGCTGCAAAGAGCAGGCGGAAAAGCCTGTAATTTCACTCAACCATGCTTCCAGTTCATCAAAAATTTGTTGATAACCCTGTATTTGACTGCTTGGCGCAAAAGGGTGCATACTGGAAAATTCAGGCCAGCTAACGGGGATTAATTCCGTTGCTGCATTTAATTTCATGGTACAGGATCCCAAAGAGATCATCGAATGCATCAAGGAGATGTCTTTATTTTCCAAACGTTTTAGATAACGCATCATCATGGTCTCGGTCTGGTATTTTTCAAAAACCGGATGCATCATAAAACGGCTTGTTCTTCGAAGTCGATCAGGAATAGCACTTTGTACTTCAGCATCAGAGAAATCCCCTCCAAAAACGGCGACTAATTGGGCAATATCCTGTAAATTAGTCCCCTCCCCCACACTCATACGCACCGCATTATCCAAATAGAATAGATTAATCTGCTGCTTCAGGGCCTTTTGTTGAATTTGGGTTAGCTGTTCCGCGGAAAGTTTCACTTCTAAGGTATCAAAAAACGCCTCATTACTTAATTCAAAACCAGCTTTGCGCAAATTAGCGGCTAAGATATTGGTCAGGTGGTGAATTTTTTTTGCGATTTGCCTGAGTCCCGCTTCTCCATGCCAAACACCATACATCCCTGCCATAATAGCCAATAAAGCCTGTGCTGTACAAATATTAGAAGTGGCCTTTTCCCGTCTGATATGTTGCTCCCGTGTCTGCAAAGCCATACGGTAAACAGGATGCTCCTGTACATCTTTTGACAGGCCGATAATCCGCCCGGGCAATAATCTTTTGAATGATTCTTTGGCGGCAAAATAAGCGGCATGAGGTCCCCCCAACCCCATAGGCACACCCATGCGCTGGGTATTCCCCAGTACAATATCAGCGCCCCACTCAGCCGGTGGCGTCAAAATTGCCAGTGATAAAAGATCAGCGGCAACAGCAGTAAAAACACCTGCCTCTTTGGCATTAGTAACCAGATCACTAAAATCATCCACTTTTCCATTTGCCCCCGGATATTGTAGCAACATTCCAAAGACATCCTCTTCAAAATCAAAAGAACGCCAATTACCTATTTTCAGTTCTATACCAATTGATTCGGCTCTCGTTCTTAACACATCAATGGTTTGAGGAAACACCTGCTCATCAACCAAAAAGACATTTATTTTTTTGCCTTTATTTTTCTTCTTTTTCATGGCGTAAAAAAGGTGCATTGCTTCAGCCGCAGCCGTTCCTTCATCCAATAAAGAGGCATTCGCGATAGGAAGCCCGGTCAGATCGGCCACCATGGTCTGGAAATTCATCAACGCTTCCAGTCGCCCTTGGGAAATTTCAGCCTGATAAGGGGTGTATTGCGTGTACCAGCCCGGGTTTTCAAAAATATTCCTCAAAATAACAGAAGGTGTAATAGTCTCGTAATAGCCCATTCCGATATAATTTTTGGAAAGGACATTTCGGTTGGCTATTTTTCTGATATGTTGCAAATATTCATTTTCGGTCATTGCCTTGGGCAAAGCCAATGATTTTTTAAGCCGAATATTATCGGGGATTGTTTCGGAGACCAGTTGATCCAACGAATCTACTCCAACCGTATGGAGCATTTCATTAAGGTCATCACCCGCAGAAACACCATTATGACGACGAACGAATTGTTCTAAAAAATTTGTTGATTTCATAAACAAAAATAATTTGGTACTTTTTTGATTAAGAATTTAGGCTAACTATTTTTATACCTTTTCAATAACAATAGCGGCAGCTCCTCCTCCTCCATTACAAAGGGTCGCCAATCCAATTTTCCCATCTTTTTGGTGTAGGACATTAGCAAGTGTTGCGACTATTCTGGAACCGGATGAACCAAGTGGGTGACCGATAGAGACCCCACCACCGAAGACATTCATTTTGTCCTCACTCACACCAAGTTCCTTAGCGAAAGCCAGTGCCACGGAAGCAAATGCCTCATTGACTTCAAAGTAATCCACCTCCTTTACCGTCAGACCAGCGCGTTTCAATGCAAGCGGAGCCGCTTTGGTAGGCGCCGTTGTAAACCATTGTGGTTCGTGAGCAGCATCGGCATAACCCAATATTTTAGCGATGGGTTTCAACCCCAAAGATTCCATTTTTTCTTTGCTCATCAAAATAAGGGCAGAAGCCCCATCACTTAGCGTAGAAGAGTTGGCTGCTGTTGCAGTTCCATCTTTTCCGAAAGCCGGTCTCAAACTAGCGACTTTATCAAAATTAATTCTCTTGTATTCTTCATCCTCGGTGACCAGGATCGGGTCTTTCCTTCGCTGTGGAACAGAAACGGGGACAATTTCATTGGCAAACATCCCGTTTTCGGTTGCAGCAGCTGCTCTTTTATAAGATTGGATCGCATAGGCGTCCTGCTCTTCTCTTGTGAAGTTATATTTCACGCAAGTGGCATCACTACAAACGCCCATCGCATTTCCGTCGTAGGCATCCGTCAGTCCATCATTGGCCAAACCGTCCACTAAGGATACATTCCCGTATTTAGCCCCCCAGCGCATATTGGGTGAATAATAAGGGATATTGCTCATGCTCTCCATTCCCCCAGCAACAACAACATCTGTCAGCCCCAGTTGAATACTTTGAGCCGCGAACATAATCGCCTTCATACCGGATGCACATACTTTATTGACTGTTGTACACGGGACTGTATTCGGGATACCGGCCCCCAGAGAGGCCTGTCGGGCAGGTGCCTGCCCCAGATTAGCAGAGACGACATTACCCATGAATACTTCATTCACTTCATTGGCATCAAGTCCGGCTTTTTCCAAGGCACCTTTGATTGCCAATGCACCCAATTGGGTCGCAGAAAAGCCTTTTAGCACCCCACCAAAACTTCCCTGTGGTGTACGGACTGCAGATACGATATATACTTCCTTCATACGTTAAATATTTTATTCAGGTACTTAACTGAATCATTTCCAAAACAAGAAAAGTGCCGTTTTTTAATTAGGCTGCAAGATAGATATATTGATACAAATAAATAGAAAATATCACCCCTATTTTTTGGATAAAAAGAGAAAGGTTAATTCTGCGACGAAATACGCACGAAGTGGAGGAATTTGGAAAGGAGGTAATTGGCAGTAGTAAAATGCTTCAAGGGCACTAAAGCGGGCATAAGGTGACATCTTTGTGGGCGAAAAAAGAGTAGCGTAAAATGTTATCTTATTGGTAAGGCTTAAGCCACTAATTTCTTTATCCGTTGGTTTTAACCAACGGATAAAGAAATAGCTACTAATTTGGCTTTAGCCACA
>CAZNCI010000239.1:0-6435 GCA_964571475.1 uncultured Saprospiraceae bacterium
CTTCAGTTTTCAGTTGGCATAAGGTGTTATCTTTTGGGGGAGGGAAAAAGAGAAGAGCAAAAGGTGTTATCTTATGGGGAGTGGGCAGTGGGCAGTCTTCAGTGGGCAGTTGGCAGTCTTCAGTTGGCAGTTGGCAGTCTTCAGGCTTCAGTTGGCAGTTATTTATCCTTGCATTTCTCCCACTCCAACAACAGCTCAACAGCTCTTTTTCCCCCCCGATAAGATAACACCTTTTGCGCTACTCTTTTTCCGCCCACAAAGATGTCACCTTATGCCGGCTCAACAGCTCTTTTTCCTCCTACGCCCTGACCACTAATCCACCACTACCTTAAAAGCCTGCCAGTGCAGTGTCTTTTTATCCGCTACATTTAATACATAATAACCACTGGGGTTTCCATTTAAGTCAAGTTCGAAATAAGCGGATGCAGACTGCCCCTTTTCCAGCAAAACACCCTGCAAATTATATATTTGATAATAAAAGCCGCGTTCCAACTGATTGGCGAGTCCGTATTTTGCTGCATCAATTTTCATCAGAGCAAAGGTATTAGGCGAATGAGGTGCATCTTCTGTCCCTTCTATAATATTACACACATAATCATTCTCTGTACCCGGTATTTGCCCCATTGGCACCAAATCTCTACCTTCAAAAGCCACATAATCCAAAGCGTACTTTTGCGTTCTAAAAATGTAGTAAATACCCGGAATTTTATAAAACCAGGTCATTTCTCCTGCTGGATCCACTTCAAAAATCCGTCCAAGATGGCCCTCCGTAATATAGATATTGCCATTGGCCATAAATTCAGCTCCTGAAGTATATCCTGAAAAAAAGTCCGTCCCGGTCGTAAACTTACCTATTTCCAACTGGGGTTCTGCCGGTAAAAAAGCCCCCTCATTGTCCATTAAATAATGTCCTTCACTATCCATCTGTGGTTCGAGTAATGGCACCGTGGAATAGCCCTCCCCAAAGGGAATACCGGGTCGATTTAGCCCATTATTATAACAACTGATTTTTCCAATATGAGGTCCTTGAGTAATCCATTTGGGATTGTGCTGAAAGTATAAATACCGATCGGCAGTTGTTCCTGCATTATAATTAGCCGGATTGCCCCATCGCCATAGAATGTCGCCACCTTTTCCCGACTGCCCTCCCGTATGACTGGCAGCCTCGGCAGTAGTGGTAGAATGGTCGATAATTACAATTTCACTTATTTTCCTGACACTGAGAATTATTTGATCCAATTCGGGATTATAATCCATGCCGTTTATCATAAAGGACTCTGTATTTTCCCAATCGTAAGTCGCGATCACATCCATATTCAACAATTGGGGATTGTCCTTAATAACCCCATAATTAGGCGCATTGGCATCTCTTTCCTGAATCACATGGTCGCCTAATATCCACTGCCAGACAATGATGCCGGTATCCTTGTCCAATTCTACTACCACATCAATTTGCGACGGGGACGAACCCGCAGGTATTTGATAGCCAATATTGGCAAAATCGGAATAAGAAAACTCCTTTCTGCCCACGCATAAGTAATTGCCATTGGGCAAAACAATCACTTCATACTCCAGATGAATAGTTGGGTCATTATCAGAAAACTGCTTCACAATCTCACCTTCCCAATTCATCTCGTAGATCTCTCCATATTGAATAAAAATGATATTACCATTGGGCAATAATTTAGAATGATACCGCATATCAAATGTATTCCACTGGTGTACCACTTCACCGCAGTTATCAATGAGGTAAGTTTTATTATTAGTATCAAATAAGGTGTAACTTGGAGTGGCCTCTTCCGTATTTAAATGAATACCCAGATTAATTTGCCCCATTAAAATGACTGAATAGTTTAAAATGAGGCATAATAGAAAGGTTTTAGCTCGCATTTTTTAGTAGATTTAGTTTTCAATAAATATAACCACTTTATTTCAAATCGACCGTCAAAATTGTCGGTTATATTCCAAAACAATTAAGGTTTCGTTAAAATCAAGTAGAATTTTCTGTCACATTTGATTATCTGCCAATCTTTAACTATTTTGGCTAAAAATACCAGAAAAGCCGTAACCGCTCATATAATCTCCAAAGTTATGAAAAAAATCGCTATACTAATTCTTTTTCAATTGTTAATATCCAATATTTTTTGTCAGGATTTTGACGGTTGTGTATTTATTGACTTTGAAGAATTGCCAAATATGGAGATTCCCACGGACAATATGATCTTACAGGATCAGTTCGCTGCGGAATATGGACTCACCTTCATTCTCGCCGACGGGACTGCTCCCCGGCTTGCAAAAACAGGGTTTCCTGCCACTGCTTTTGGCAGTGTTTACGGCAATGACGAACCGGCCCCCGGAGAAAATATAGGTAATTTTTTCATCACTGACAATGGCACATTAACAGGTTTAACCAGCCCGGATTTAATTGTTAATTTTTCTGTCCCGTTAGATAGTTTTTCGGCGAGCGTTTTGGATATTGATTTTGGAGAGGTTTTTACCATCGAATCCAGAGATATTTTCGGGGAGGTTATTCATACCATAACCATAATTGACGGTGACCCACATACAGGAGATGGACTTGCAACGCCCTTCGGCTTTAATTCGGATGAATGCGAACCACCCATACATTCCATTCGTTTCCATGGAACGAGAACGATGCCAGGTGCTTTTGGCTTAGGGATGGATAATTTTAGTTTTTGTACCAGAGACCCGGATATTCGTACTTTGATCCATATTACGGCAACACCTCCTTCTTGCAATTTCAATTTTGGATCTGCTACATTGGACAATCAAAGTGGCGATAATTACACCTACTCCCTCGATCATGGCCCCTTTCAATCCAATCCCGTTTTTAGCAATATCAGCCCGGGACTCCACAATATCACCTTCAAAAACGACATAGGCTGTGAAGTAACTGTTCCGCTTGTGATAGATGATTTTGTTCCACTCGAAATTACAGACTTGTCCACCACCCATACCAGCTGTGGGGAAGAAAATGGGGCTTTGGTTGTTTTCACCACTCCCGATCCAAATGTCCGGTACTCCATTGACGGAATCAACTACCAGACTTCCAATATTTTTACGGATATTCCTCCCGGCAACTATACCTTAACCATTATTAATCAGGACAACTGCACCGATTCGGCTCCTTTTTCTATTCAGGACAGCTCAAAGCCCTATATTGAAACGGTAATCGTCAAAGATGATAATTGCAACGATTCAACCGGCTCTCTCCTCATCCATGCAGGAGGCGGAACCGGCGTTTTAAGATTTTCGGTCAATGATGAAACCCCCACCACCGATCAAATCATTCCCAATTTACCCGCAGGGGATTATGTCGTTAAAGTCACCGATGCGATAGGCTGCGTGGCAGAAACTCAAAGTACCATACTTGCCGGTGTTCCACTTATAATAGAAGAACTCAGTTTTGAGGGACCGGATTGTGATGCAATAAACGGTAATATCCACTTTCAGGCAAGCGGGGGTGAAGGGCACATTAATTATTGGCTCAATGACAGTATTTATCATCCCGTTGGGAGTTTTATCGCTCTGCCGGCGGGCACGTATCAACTATCGGCCATTGACGAAAACGGTTGTCAGGTAAGCAGTACGGCTGCACTTCCCCTTCCTCAGTGTGATATTTTCATCCCCAACGCATTTACACCGGATGGGAATGGCATTAATGATGAATTTCAAATATTCACCAATACTTTTTACGATGTAGATGTCCTGAAATTCATGATTTTCAACCGATGGGGAGGATTGGTCTGGATGCAGGAGGATTTTACGATTAATACTTATAGGGAATGGTGGGATGGCACATTTAGAAACCAACCAGCCCAGCAGGATGTCTATGTGTATGTCATTCAGGTTCGGCACAAAAATGGATTTGAAGAAATTTATTCGGGTGATGTAACCCTCATCCGATAGAAGTAAAATTTATTATTCAAAAACAACTATTTTATTTTGAAAAATATCAATACCCTCTTTATTACGCTCCTTTTTTTATTCAGCTTTACCAATATTACATTTGCGCAAAGCTTACAAGGTTGTGTTTCCATTGATTTTGAAGAATTACCCAATCAGACGCCTGAAGACAATCTCCCTATCAGCACCCAGTTTTTCGACGATTATGGCGTCACTTTTAGTTTGGAAAATGGAGGAACACCAGTCTTGGCAGCCGTAGGAGAACCCACCACTGCTTTTTCTGGAATAGCCGGTGACACCCCCAATCCGGGGCAAAATATTGGCACCTATTTTATCACAGATGATGGTTTATGGTCCGGCTCGACTTCTCCTGCCCTACTCGTTGATTTTGCAACGCCGATTGATTCCTTTTCCGCCTGTGTATTGGACATTGACGGTACCGAAGAGTTCGTCATCGAAGCACGGGGAGCTAATGGAAACATCATACAATCAATCACCATTAAAGATGGAGACCCGGGAACGGGAAACGGCGCTTCTACCTGCTTTGGTTTTAATGCAGAGGGCTGCGAAGGAGCTATTTACTCGATCCGATTCAAGGGAACTCGCCCGGGAGGAGGTACTTTTGGCTTGGGAATGGATAATTTCAGCTTTTGTGCCGCCGAAACGGACATCATTTCACAGATAGAGATTGAAACGACAGACCCCACCTGTATCCCCAATTCAGGAGTGGTAACCATCACCAGTCAGGGGACGAATAATTACACTTATGCCCTTGACAACGGCGCTTTCCAAAGCAACCCCACTTTTACAAACCTAAGTTCTGGATTTCACAATATGACCATTCAGGATGCGCAGGGGTGCAATGCGTTTTTCACCTTCTTTATTGAAAATGCTACGCCCTTAGAGATTACTAATTTAGCCGTAACAAATACATCCTGTGGAGAGGACAATGGCAGTATCGTTGTTTTGTCCAGCACCAATACGCCCTTGCAATATTCCCTAAATGGAGGCAGTTATCAAAGCGCAAATATATTTGACAATTTACCTCCCGGAGAATACAATATCAAGATCGTTGATAGTTTCAACTGCACAGCAGAACAAAGCACCAGCATCAACGACAGTGAAAATCTAACTATCCAGGCCCTTGTCATCGAGCATGACTATTGTAATGACTCCAATGGCTCCATTCGTATTACCGTTGAAGGAGGCACCGGTGCGATTCAATATGCCATTAATGGACAAGCGCCCGTGCTTTCATCTACCCTCTCCAACCTTCCTGCCGGGCATTACCAAATAACGGTACAAGATGCCGCAGGATGCCGAGCCAGTACGGAAGATAGCATTTCTGCCGGCAAACCTTTTTTTATTGATAAATTATTCTATCAGGGACCAGATTGTGAAGAGATCAATGGTTCTATAGCCATTCATGCATCCGGTGGTAATGGCTTCATTAATTATTGGCTCAATGACAGTATTAGTCATGCAATTGGTCATTTCCTCCGATTATCAGCCAACGCTTACCGAATCTCTGCTATTGACGAATTCGGATGCCAGTTGGACACGATTGCACTATTACCTCTACCGGAATGTACTGTTTTTATCCCCAATGCTTTCACGCCAAACCATGATGGCATCAACGACAATTTTCAAATATTCACCAATACCTTTTACGATGTCGAAGTGCTAAATTTCATGATCTTCAACCGCTGGGGAGACCTCGTCTGGTCACAAAATAATTTCACCATTAACACCTTTCATAATTGGTGGGATGGATATTTCAACAACCAGGCAGCCCAACAGGATGTTTATACCTATATGATTAAAGTTCGCCACCAAACCGGAAAAGAAGAACTATTTGCCGGAGATGTCACTTTGGTGCGCTAATTCAACCAACAGTATTTTAATAATTCAACAAAATAATGACAAAAAAAATATACTACCTCTCTACCTGCTCTACCTGCAAACGAATCATGAAGGAATTGAACATAGACGACAGCTTTGAGCAACAAGACATCAAATTCGCGCCCCTGACCGAAGACCAATTGCTCTTTTTAAAAGAAAAAACGGGTTCTTATGAATCCTTATTTAGCAAACGCTCCCGTCAATACAGGGCTTTAGGTCTTCACGAACAAAACTTATCAGAAGAGGACTACAAAAAGTACATTTTGCAGGAATATACCTTTTTAAAACGTCCCGTCATTATCATTGGAGATCAGGTATTTGTGGGAAATAGTAAAAAGGTCATTGCGGAGGTGGAAAAGTGTTTGAGGGGGGGAGAGTGAGGGTGGTCTTCAGTTGGCAGTGGGCAGGCTTCAGTTGGCAGTGGGCAGTCGGCAGTCTTCAGTCGGCAGTTGGCAGTTGGCAGTCTTCAGTTGGCAGTCGGCAGTTGGCAGTCTCCAGTTGGCAGTTGGTAGCATAAGGTGACATCTTTTTGGGGAGGGGGAAAGAGACGAGCAAAAGGTGTTATCTTATGAGGGAGTGGGCAGGCTTCAGGCTTCAGTTGGCAGT
>CAZNCI010000240.1:0-6422 GCA_964571475.1 uncultured Saprospiraceae bacterium
CGACCAGGTCCTTAACGATCCACAAAGCTTAAACTATATTGGACAACCTAATACTGCTAATAATTGTCAGGAGTTAAACCTCAATTTTGATGATGAATTAATCAATGGAGGAGACTGTGCACCCACTTATATTCAAAGAACCTTCACCGGAGTGGATGTATTTGGTGAGGAGGCGTCTTGCACACAAAATATCACCTTTGCCAATTTAAATATTGACGATTTAAGCTATCCTTCCAAGACTTATACACTTGGCTGCGATGAAGTATATGAAACATTACCCAATGGAAACCCATCTCCAACTGTGACGGGTTATCCATTTATCCTGACCGCTTTTGGTGCAGAATTTCTGGCGCCTGCTTATTGCAATTTAATTGGAAGTTATTCAGACCAGCCAAGACTGGATTTGTGTGGAAGCTCCTATCAGTTTGTAAGAAGATGGTATGTATTAGACAATTGCAATAATAATGGATTACACGAGTACGACCAATTAATTCGTATCATGGATTTTAGCGGACCAACAGTCGCAAGTCCCGCTCCCGATGTTAATCAGGATGGAGTACCCGACACCCTACAGTATTCTACAACGCCTTATGACTGTACCGGTATTATCAACGTACCTTTACCAATCGTAAGTGACAATTGCAACGACTGGGATATTACAATAAACATCATCTCTGATATAATAGAACCCGTATATAATGTATTTGGGAATATCGAACGATTTGACACGACGAGCCAAATAGTGGCGACTATTTTACCTAATGCGCCTTCAAGGGTAGTGACGGGGCTAAGCGTTGGCTGTCATTTGATTCAATATGTAGTAGCTGATAATTGTGGAAATGAAACAACGATAGAAACGCCATTTTGCATTTCTGACCAAATCAACCCAACAGCCTCCTGTGATGATAATTTAAATATATCAATTGGCGGAGATGGACTCGGTCGGGTGTATGCCACAGACATAAACGAAGGAAGCAACGATAATTGTGCGATAGCTTCCATCCAGACCAGAAGGTTGTTAACAATGGATTTAAACTCCTGCGAACCGCTGGCAGTTCCTGTCTATTCAGACTGGGGTGACTTTGTAGAATTTTCATGCTGTGAAGTAGGAACGGAAATCGCAGTAGAACTCCGGGTATTAGATACTTCGGGTAATCCGAATGTTTGTACAACAGTCATCAATGTAACGGATAACTCCGTACCAATCTGTATTGCCCCAATCCCGGTTTTCACCACCTGTGATGAATTCCCCATGGATTTTGACCCAAGTGATGTAAGTATTTTACAAGATTTATACGGCATTCCGACGGCAATAGACAATTGCACCAATTATGAAGTAGTTGAACTACCCCCCATCGTCGATTTTATTGACTGTGGAGGAGGAACAGTAGTGCGAAGATTTCAAATTATTGATCAATTTGGCAATGTTTCTCCAAACGTCTGTAACCAATTAATTACAGTAGAAACCAGTAGAAATTACACGATCCGATTTCCAAAAGATATGGAAGTAGAATGTGATGTACCTAATCCGGAAGATTTAATTTTATTATCAATGGGCTGTGAGCAATACACCTTAGAGGTGGAAGAGAACAGGTACGACGTGATTGGAGATGCCTGTTATGAAATAGTACGTACTTATCACATCAAAGACTGGTGTGAATACGATGGCTATTCTCCTGCGGTTGACATCCGAAGAGATGAAGATTGTGATGGTACACTAGGCGAGGATAATGTATGGTTGATTCGCCGAACAGATGGGGCTTATATTGATGCAGATAGCGATGAAAACAATAATTTCCCCGCTGCGAATACTCGTGGTTCAGCCTGTGGATTCGGCTCCCCTAATCCAAATGGCTATTGGAGGGCAGTTACTTCAACAGGCTATTGGAAATATTCGCAACGCATACGTGTAACGGATCATACAGATCCAACGGTGACTTATGAAGCACCTGCTCCTTTTTGCAGCAGTACGGACAATTGTCTTGGAAATGTATTCATTCCATTCACCGTAGCCGACGGATGTTCAGGAACTAATTTTGAAATTAAAATATTTAGAGACTTAGACGGTGATGGTATTGTAAACAATGACGTTACTGCCCAATATCTAAGTGGCAATTTCCCCAATTACGCCGTCGGAGGATTATTCCCAATGGGAATGCATAAAATAGATGTACATGTAAAAGACGCCTGTGGCAATACAACGGTCATGAATTTTGATATTCAGGTCGTCGATTGCTTAGCACCAACCCCCAATTGTTCAGGCTTGCTTGAAGTGACTTTAAATCAACTATCACCCGGCATTGATTTAGATGGAAACGGCAGTATTGATTTAGCAGGAGCCTTCGCTAATGCAGTTGATTTAGTCACAAATATTAACGATCCGGATTGTTCCGGTCCAATCAGTTATAGTATTCATCGCGCCAATGATATTTCCACAGGTGCAGAGGTTCCGAATTCAGGTCAAACAAACCTTGCGGTCACCTGTGATGATCTCGGCGGCGTAGTCGTGAGAGTTTATGCCTGGGATCATGCTTTCAACCCGTATGCCATACAGCCCAATGGAACTGTTGGAGGTCCAAATTATAACTTTTGTGAAGCCTTCCTAAATGTAATAGACCCGAATAATTTCTGTTCAGGAAATGGCGCTGTGTCCGGAGCAATTGCGGGGCGCATCCTGACCGAGGATGGTAGTCCAACTCAAAACATAAGCGTTGATTTTGGCATGCCTATGGCCGATGAGATGATTACCAATGCCTTGGGTGAATTTCATGCGGAGGAGTTGACCATGGGCAACGACTATATGCTTGATCCACAATCCAATAATGATTACACCAATGGCGTTTCGACCTTTGATTTAATCATGATCTCTAAACATATATTAGGCACACTGGCATTGGATTCGCCTTATAAAATTATCGCAGCAGACATCAATCATTCAAATTCCATTTCGACCATAGATTTGATTCATTTGCGTAAGCTAATTCTGGGGCAATATCAGGAATTACCCAATAATAACAGCTGGAGGTTCATTCCCGCTTCCTATGTATTTCCTAATCCGGCAAACCCATGGGAAGAGGATTTCGAAGAATATATCATGGTTAACAACCTGAATACACACGTAGAAAACCAGGATTTCATTGCCATCAAAATAGGAGATGTCAATGGAAGTGCTGTGACAAACGTCAATGAAATTGAAGAGCGCAAGCGTAACGGACTTTACCAGCTCAATGTATTTAACGATGAGGTAAGAGCCGGACAGGAGTACCGCATTGACTTTACCGCTGGAGATGTCGCAAGCATACAGGGCTTGCAAATGACACTGAACTACAACACCAAAGGTTTGGAATTAATTGGTATAGAATACGGTATTACCGATGAAGGAAACTTTGGAATTGCCGACACAAAAGAGGGGCTTATCTCATTTAGTTGGAACCACGCAACAGGTGGTACAATTGCACCGGGCACCAAATTATTTAGTCTGGTATTTTATGCAGGAATCTCCAGTCAATTAAGCGAGCTGCTAAGCATTTCCTCCCGAAAGACAAAGGCAGAAGCATATATCAAAAATAATGAGGAAGAAAAAACGGTGGATGTTGCTATTAATTTCGTCGATAGAGCGGCAGTGACAACAGAGGCAGGATTTGAATTATTTCAAAATATCCCAAATCCATTTCGCAACCGAACCACCATTCCTTTCAGTCTTCCCGAAGCATCAAAAGCAAGCTTGACTATTTATGATATAAGTGGCAGAGAATGGAAACGAATGGAGGGTTATTACGAAGCAGGCTACAATCAGATACAAATAGATTTAAGTTCACTTCCCGTTAAAGGCGTGCTGTACTACAAATTAGAGACGGCTCAATACACCGCTACTAAAAAGATGGTGATATTGGAATAAAGAAATAGTGTTTCAAATGTGGTTATGATAGAGGGCTGTAGCAATACGGCCCTTTTTTTATCTGATAGCGCATCAAGGACAGAGAGGACATCTTATCACCCAAAATCAAGCATTTGTCACCTTGAAAATCAATTTAATCACCAAAAATCAAGCACTTATCACCGGGAAACAAAAATTCATCACCCAATGAGTAATTAAATAATGAACTATAAAAGCCTATGGGCTTAGCCATTTGCATCTCGTGGTTATCTCAATCTTCATCCGGACGCAATTGAAAACGAACCGCCAAATCCTGTAATTTTGGGTTAATTGCCCTCATTTTCAGGAATTTCTCTTTGGCATTTAAGGGCATGACTCTTTTGGCAGGCTCCGGCGCTTTACTTTCGTCTTTAATGATAAGTATATTGAGCGAACTATCTACAAATTTTTTTCGTAGAAAAGGAATGAGTGTTTTTTCGCCTCGAATGGTATTTTGAGCGATGAGGGAGCCAACTCTTATTTCGATAGTTTCCCCATTGAATGACTTTTCTGCCTGCTGGAGTGTTGCTTTCAGCGCACCACTATCGGCAGTATCGAGGTAGTCCGTCCAAATTTTGTCTAAATTTTCCTGTGTTTTATCCAGTTTGACGATTTGTTTTTGGGCGGATATTTCATCCTCATGACTTTCTTTAACATCACTTAGGATATTGCCTAATAAAGAACCTCCTGCATTTGATTTTTTAACAGGGGCAGGAGTAGAATCAGGTATTTCTTTTTCCTTTTCAGGAGCAGGAGATGGCGAAGACACTTCTGCTATTGCCACCGGTACCGCCTTTTTTTCCTTTATAGGTTCAGCTTTTTTTTTTTCGATTGGGATCGGGTTTTGATGTATATCGACCGCACGTTGAATATAAGCAGCTTTGATCAATGCCACTTCTACATGCAGCCGTTTATTACGAGCCATTTTATATTCGATGTCACAGTCATTAAGGATATTTAATGCCGTCAACAAAAAGGTGGTTGGAGCCAAGGCTGCCTGCTGTAGATATTTACGCTTTAGATCATCACTTGCTTCCAGTAATTTGAGGGTTGCTTCATCCTTTGCAACAAGCAAATCTCTAAGGTGTCCTGCCAGTCCATTAATAAATAAACTGCCATCAAATCCCTTATTTAAAATCTCGTCAAATTGCAGTAAAGTCGCTGATAAATCTTCAGCGAGTAATGCTTCAACAATTTTAAAATAATAATCATAATCCAGAATATTGAGATTCTCAATAACATCCTGATAGCTGAATTTAGTCCCGGCGAAGGCGACAATTTTGTCAAAAATAGAAAGCGCATCTCTCAAAGCACCATCTGCTTTTTGAGCAATAATATGAAGTGCATTAGGATCGGCAGTAATACCTTCTTTTTTACAAATTCCCTCCAGATGATTTACGATACTCTTAACCTGAATCCGCTTAAAATCAAAAATTTGACATCTGGATAAAATAGTCGGAATAATCTTGTGTTTCTCCGTCGTGGCCAGTATAAATATCGCGTAAGGCGGTGGCTCTTCCAATGTTTTCAAAAAGGCATTAAAAGCCTGCTGGGAAAGCATGTGTACCTCATCAATAATAAATATCTTATATTTTCCCTGTTGAGGTTGAAATCGAACCTGCTCTATCAATGTACGGATATGCTCCACACTATTATTAGAGGCGGCATCCAGTTCCGTAATATTAAAGGAAGCACTCTGATTGAATGCCTGACATGACCCACATTCATTACAAGGTTCTTTATCGGCCGTAGGCGATTCACAATTAAGTACCTTAGCTAATATTCTGGCACAGGTGGTCTTACCCACTCCTCTTGGTCCACAAAACAAAAAAGCGTGGGCGAGGTGTTCATTTTTCAATGCATTCTTTAAAGTACCGGATACATGCTCCTGTCCGACTACTTCATCAAAGCGGGCGGGTCGATACTTTCTGGCAGAGACTACAAATGCACTCATTGTATTAATTAATTGTGTTGGACAAAAGTAGGCATTTTCAATCGAAAATCAGTTATAGCGCTCTATTTTTATAAAATATTGATTTTAACACTGACAGACGCAGCGCTCAGGCAACCTAATAATTATTCCATTCACCTTCGTAATAATGATATTATTTTTCAATAAAATCCTATTTTTTTTAGAAAAAAACAAAAAAATATGCTTTTTATTAGATTTAAACTTGACTTTCTTGTAAAACACCCATACTTTTGCAATCAATATCAACGAAAGAACACAAAAAGAAAAATTTGGTATCCTTCACTCCAAGAGGATGTCAGATATAAAAATAATTTGGTTTTATTTGGTTAGGGCAGAGGTAGTACATAATATGTATTACCTCTTTTTTTTGTACCTGCCACTCTGTATGGTTGAATTTAAATGTAATGCTAATATCATCGCCACGAATGCATGAATACGGTACTTTTACACATTTTTCAAGATTATTATTTAAAAAATTTGTAATTTGCGGACGTAAATATGTTTTTATTTCAAAATAACCATATTTAACCCTAA
>CAZNCI010000241.1:0-6407 GCA_964571475.1 uncultured Saprospiraceae bacterium
TACCAGTCAACCCTAAAAGCTCAGGGCTATCTAAAAGGAAATGAAAGTTTACTATCTCCTATAAAATCACTCAGCTTTGCTGAAATCAATGCAGCAAAAAACAGTGGTGGTAATAATAATCTGAATCAAAACCTACCATTGCAAATAAATGATGGAGGAGGAGGGGGAGGTCAATTCAATCTGGACTTGCCCGAAAATAGCAATTCAAAAAGGTATTTCCCTATTATGAATTTCGGACCACAAGTGACCGCAACGGATAAATTGATATTAAATATTCAAATTCTAAAAAGGGCAAAGCTTAAAAATAAATTTGCTAAAACGGTACAAATTCTCAACAAACTCGGGTTACCTACTTTCCCGAAAGGGGTGTATCAGTTTTATTTAAAAACAAAAGAACCTGGGCCGAATGGGGGAAGCGTTGATTCTAAGAAAAAACTATATAATTATTTGATTTTAGAGAATTAAAAGTGGCCTAAGGAGTAGAAAGAACTGAAGGCCTAATAAAAACGGCTTTCAGTTTTTAATTTTTTACAAAAAATAAAAAAACATGAAATATATAAAAAGTCTGATGTTTGTTTTGGCGATTGTCACAAGTAATTTTTTAGTGGCTCAAGTCGAAGATTCAATAATACCGCCTCAAAAAGTGGAGATAATAGCTCGCTATATTGATGGAAACGTAGAATTGAGGTGGTTTCCCGTCTCAGCAGCAATATGGCGATTAGGAAATAAAAAAGGATACATTTTAGAACGAACAGAAATAGTCGAAAATGGCAAAGATGTTTGGGAAAAAATAAGCCCCAAACCTATATTGCCCCTGAGTGCAGAAGAATGGAAAAGGTATGACATGGGAAATGATTATATCAGAGCGACAGCCAGAGCCATTAACGAACCATTACCCCCTCCTCAAAGAGGTGCGAAAATGAAAGAACGCCTAAAATATCAAAATGATGAAGAAGGTATTTTTATCTTTTTTTCCATTGCAACGGATATGAATGCGGATGCCTCAATGGGTGCAGGTTTGCGATTTATTGACAAAACAGTGGTCGCAGGTAAATCTTATGCTTATCAAATACGCATTAATGAAGATAAAGTGCTCCAAGAAAATGACTTTGACTTGGTGCTAATAGACACCAAACAGCCCTATCAAGCCCCCATACCTCTTGGCTTGCGTATGGAAGAAAGTGACCATAATGTAAAATTATACTGGGAAGCAATCCGCAATCGCGATAAGTTTAGTGTGTTTCATGTTGAACGGTCGGTGGACAATCGACAATTTGAGCGTATCACAAAACTTCCGATTTATTTGGCGCAAAGAGATGCCTCTGAATATCGGTTTGTTGATTCAATTCCTAATTATCAACAATATTATTACAGAATTGTAGGTATCACGCCCTTTGGTGATGAAGGAAAACCATCTGAATCCGTAAAAGGGATGGCAAAAGACTTTACGCCAGCGATGGGGGCGACCAATATCAAAGCACAGGGCAATCGAAAATCAATTGAAGTGACATGGAAGTTAGCCTATACTTCTGCTGACTTGAAAGGATTTTATGTTGGTAGAAGTACTTCGCCAGAAGGTCCTTTTAATGTTTTGAATACAGAAATATTACCTCCTTCTGCCAGATCATTCAGAGATGCTAATCCAGCTGTTTTTGAGCCTTATTATATTGTTTATAGCGTAGATGAAGCTGGAAACAGAAGCCATGCCTTTGCTGCATTAGCCACCGTCGTTGACCACGACCCACCCGCCCAGCCCCTGGGTCTCACCGGCAAAGTTGACACCAACGGCATCGTCTCCATTCACTGGGAGCGAAACACCGAAGAGGATCTCCTTGGTTATCACATTTACATGGCCAACGGCAAAAATGACGTCTATCGCCAATTGACCAGACATCCTATTCGCCTCACGGATTTTCAGGATACGGTGACGATGAAGGCCCTCAATAAAAAGATTTATTACAAAATCACGGCCTTGGATTACAATAATAATCCATCGCCTTATTCGAAGATTTTAACCGTCAAAAGACCGGATATTATCCCACCGGCTGCGCCTTCGATTTACAAATATGACGTAGGAGAGGAACAGGTGACTTTGACGTGGCACAATAGTTCTTCGGATGATATAAAAGAGCATACTTTATTTCGACAAAAAGAGGGAGAGACGGCTGTTGTTGAGCTTTTGAACTATAGAAAGGGGAACAAAAGTAAATTTACAGACACCACCGTTCAAATGGGGGCATCTTACACCTACACCTTGTCTGCCGAGGACGAGGCTGGAAATGTGACGGTGTCCTCCCCTCTTTCTTTGAGTGTCTATGACCATGGGCGGCGACCGGAAGTGGAAAACCTGAGAATTGAGTTGGATAAATCCACTAAAATGGCACGCTTGTCGTGGACGTACGATCAGCCTTCCGGCCAATTTCGATTCGTCGTTTTTAAAGGAATGGAAAACCAACCATTATCGAGTTATAAATCCACGGGTGCAGAAAAAAAAGAATATCGGGATTTCATAAAAAGAGAAGGAGTCTATCAATATGCCGTCAAGGTAATTTATGCAGATGGAGGGGAGTCAAAATTGAGTGAGCCTGTCCGTTTAAAAGTATCAAAATAAGATTATTCCATGAAGCAAATAGTTTTTTGTGTGTTAGTAATATTTGGGTTATCTCAAAGTAGCTTTGCCCAGAATATTGAAGATTTAAAAACAGCTAAACCCTTCAGTTATTCTGGTGCAATAGCTGCACACACTGGTTTTTATCAGGCAAATGGCATTGCCAATCGTTCGCCAAGGTCAATTTGGGGGCTGAGTGGCAATCTGAATTTTGTTTTATTTGAAAAATTAAACCTGCCTTTTTCCTTTACTGTTGGAAGGTATGGAAACAGTACGAGCTATCCTACTTTTGGACAAATTGGGATCAGCCCTAATTATAAGTGGGTTACGCTACATTTGGGCTATCGAAATATGAATTTTTCGCCTTATACATTAGCGGGGCATACTTTTTTGGGCGTAGGAATTGACCTGAAACCCAAAAAAATGCTGCGCCTGTCTGCAATGTATGGGCGCCTGCGAAATGCAGCAGAGGTGGATACAACGCATTCATTTGTGCAACCGGCATTTAAACGTACAGGAATGGGACTAAAATTGGGCTTCGGCGATGATGAGCATTATATAGATTTGATATTTTTCAAGGCAAAGGATGATCAAAATTCACTTGAAATTGCACAAAATAAAATTACGCCGGCGGAGAATTTAGTGCTGGGGGTGAGCGCTCAGGTGGCGATATTTAAGATTTTTAGATTAAAATATGATGTTGGAGCAAGCATTTTTACCCGGGATCAAAATTCACAGGAAGTACTTTCCAAAAACCTTGCCGCTAATGTCAATAATTTTAATGATTTGGGGCTGATTGACCTCAAAGCATCTTCCAGGGCGAATTTGGCACAAAAGGCAAGTTTATCTTTTCTACGAGCGAAAAATTTTAATGCCAAAGTAACATACGAACGCATCGACCCTCAATATGAAACCATGGGAGCGTATTTTTTTGCCAATGATTTGGAACGACTCACCATTGCACCATCTTTTCAATTATTTAAAAACAAAGTGAGCTTAAACGGCAGTTATGGCTTACAGCGCAATAATTTATTGGGCGACCGGGCAGAAACAACCCAAAAATCCATTGGCTCCGCGAATTTAGATATTCATCCTAATGCCACCTTTGGGCTCAATATGAATTACTCCAATTATTCCATTTATCAGGAAGCCGGACGAATGGAGTTGAATGATACGGTGGCGTTTAATTTAGCGACAACGACGATTAGCATCACGCCTCGATTCAATATCCAAAAAGAAAAAGTAATGCACAGTATTGTCTTGAATGCCAATTATCAAAAAAGCAATCAGGACAATGATTTGTTTTATGGAAAAAGTCAAAACTTTGAATCTAAGTTGATTGGGCTAAATCACAGTCTTATTTTTTTAGAAAGCCAGTTTAGTTTGAATACAGGGTTGAATTATCAGTCTTTTTCCGTAGCGGGTATCGAAACAGCGCTTACCGGGGGCACTATTGGTCTCAACCTGCCTTTTGCCAATAATAAGCTAAATTTAGGGCTTTCCGGTTCCCTCAATGCCCGCCGTTTAAATAAAGTCAGTGATGGCAGCACCCTAAGTAGCTATGCCAATCTCAGTTATAGCCCCGCCAAATCCCATTCGTTTCGATTGAATTTTGGCTGGTTGAAGAATTTTGGAACACAAGCGAGTGATTTTTCTGAATTACGGGGAGGGGTTTCTTATACCTTTGTTTTTGCACCAAATCCTAAAAACAAGGTAAAGAAGTAAATAACAGCCATTTTTTAATACTTTTTTACACTTTTTGACACTTTTTTAAACCTTTTAGATTTATAAAAGATGGAATTTTGTGGTGTATTTAATAGGAATACTTACGGTTAGTGTAGGTTTTTCTAACATCTTTTATCATGTAAAAAATGAAACAATGAAACAACTATTTTTGATATTTTCTCTCCTTTGTACGATTAATCTCTATACATCTGCACAATGCGATAATCCGGGTGATTACCAGGTTCTCTACACGCTCTATAATAGCACCGACGGCGATAATTGGACTGATAACAGCAACTGGGACGTGAGTGCCGTGCCACCCAATGTACCTGCTAATTTAGATATGAGTAGCTGGTATGGAATTACCTGTGAAGGGGGTAGGGTGACGAGGGTGAGCTTAGGTTCCAATAACCTTGTGGGCAGTATTCCTCCGATATTGGGCAAACTTGGCAAGTTAGAGCGCTTATCCCTTTATAGCAACCAATTAACAGGCAGTATCCCTGCACAATTGGGCAACCTTGTCAATTTATTTTATTTAGCTCTTCATGGCAACCAATTAACAGGCAGCATTCCTGCTCAATTGGGCAATCTTGACAATTTAAAGTATTTATACCTTCAGTACAATCAATTAACAGGCAGCATTCCTGCTCAATTGGGCAATCTTGACAATTTAGAGGTTTTATACCTTCAGTACAATCAATTAACAGGCAGCATTCCTGCTCAATTAGGCAATCTTGACAATTTAGAGGTTTTATACCTTCATAACAACAACCAATTAACAGGCAGCATTCCTAATCAATTGGGCAATCTTGCCAACTTAAAGCAGTTAACCCTTTATGGCAACCAATTAACAGGCAGTATCCCCACCAGTTTTAATCAATTACAGGAGCTTGTTCACCTTAAACTTGATAACAACCAACTCTCCGGCTGCTACGATGCCGCCTTAAAAGACGGCGCATCCGTCCTCTGTAATTTTCCTAATGAATATATCAGCCAAGGCAATAATTTCGATGCCCCCTGGGACGATTTTTGTAATAATGATGCAGGCGTATGTGGCGGCGCTTGTAATAATGCCGATGATTATGCGGCACTTTACGCCCTCTACAATAGCACCGATGGAGATAATTGGAATGATAACAGCAACTGGGACGTAAGTGCAGTGCCACCCAATGTACCTGCTAATTTGGATATGAGTAGCTGGTATGGGATTACCTGTGATGGGGGGAGAGTGACAGCGATTAATTTGAATTTTAATCAGCTGGCAGGTAGCATTCCTGTTGCGTTGGAAAACCTGAGCCATTTGCAACACCTAATTCTTTACAATAATCAATTAACAGGAAGTATTCCTGCTGAGCTGGGGAATCTAAGTAATTTAAAAGGTTTACAGCTTTTTTCGAATCAATTAACAGGTAGCATTCCTACCCAATTAGGTAATCTCGGTGATTTGGAAACTTTATGGCTTTTTTCAAATCAATTAACAGGAAGTATTCCTAATCAATTGGGGAATCTTGGCAATATACAAACTTTAGCCATTTATGGTAACCAATTAACAGGTAGTATTCCCGTCAGCTTTAATCAATTGACACAGCTTGCTACCCTTCGACTTGATAACAACCAACTCTCCGGCTGCTACGATGCCGCCTTAAAAGACGGCGCATCCGTCCTATGTAATTTCTCTAATGGACATATCAGCGATGGCAATAATTTCGATGCGCCCTGGGACGATTTCTGTAATAATGATGCAGGCGTATGTGGCGGTGCTTGTAATAATGCCGATGATTATGCGGCACTTTATGCCCTCTATAATAGCACCGATGGCGATAATTGGGATCATAACAGCAACTGGGACGTAAGTGCAGTGCCACCCAATGTACCCGCAAATCTGGATATGAGTACCTGGTATGGGATTACCTGTGATGGGAGTAGAGTAACTAAAGTCGATTTAGGCGCTAATCTCCTTGTAGGCAGCATTCCTACTCAATTGGGCAATCTTGACAATTTAGAGCGCTTATCCCTTTCTAACAACCAACTAACGGGCAGCATTCCGGCTCAATTGGGCAATCTTGACAATTTA
>CAZNCI010000242.1:0-6396 GCA_964571475.1 uncultured Saprospiraceae bacterium
TTATTGTCATAAAAAGCCTTGAACAATGCGAGTTAAATAGCAGGATAATTAGTGTTTTTATTATTCAGATTTATGCACTTCCAATTCAATTTCTATCATGAATTCCGGTAGTGCCAATTCTTTAACGCCCAACCAGGAGCCTGTCGGGAACTGTTTGGTGTAAATCGTATTTCGGTAAGCAGCTTTTTCAAGAAACAAAGGCATATTGGTTGTAAAAACATTCTCTACTACTACGTCATCGAATGTACAACCGTAATGCTTTAAAACCTTTTCCAAATCCGAGTAACAATTTTTCATTTGTTGCTCAAAATCGCCAATAGCTGTTGGGTTTCCTTCATCGTCCATACTTACGGCACCAGAAATTTTAATGTCATTTCCGATTTTTACTGCATGTGAATATCCGTATGCCTTTTCCACGTCTGGTCGAAGCAGAAAATATTCTGGCTTTTCGGGTTTTACAATTGTTTCTTTTTCAGCTTGCTTTGGTGATTCTTTTTCCACTTGTCCGCAACTTTGAATGGTGAAAGTCAGTAAAAGAAGCATTGCAATTATGGTCAATTGATTCGTAATCATAGTTGAAAATTTAGTTGTATTTATAATTTAGTTATTATTGTTTTTTTTATTAAAACTGAAAATAGATAAACTGCTCACCACTACCTTGCGCAATAACAATCGAGAAAAATAGTACTGCCCAGACAACGCCTAAAACCCAGGGAGAAACTTTGGTGGACACTTCTTTCATTGAAGTATTTCGCATGAACCAATGAAATAAAAATAGGACAGCAATGATCACACCTACCTTAATAATACTAAACGAATCAAGGATTTTTTCGCCATTGGTTTGCATATAAAACATGGATTTTATCATATTCCAAGCTGTATCAAATGCTTTGGCTCTAAAAAACACCCAGGTTATATTAACACAGGAAAAAGTGATGAATGCTAAAAAGATACCATTCCATTTGGTGATTTTAAAAGGTAAATATCGCTTTTGTAATTTTTCTAAAATAAGATAGGTGCCATGTAATCCTCCCCAAACCATAAAAGTCCATGCTGCTCCATGCCACAATCCACCTAATAACATGGTGAGTATTAAAGCGACGTACATTCTGGTAATGCCATGACGATTGCCACCTAAAGGAATATATAAATAGTCTTTCAGCCAGCTTGATAACGAGATGTGCCAACGTTTCCAAAATTCTGAAAAACCTAAGGACGCATAAGGATACCTAAAGTTATCCGGTAAAATAATACCTAACATTAAAGCAATGCCAATAGCACAAGTAGAATAACCGGCAAAGTCAAAAAATATCTGCCCAGAAAAAGCGATTGTTCCTGTCCAGGCATCAATGCCGTGCAATAGTTTGCCTGACCCAAATACATCGTCTGCTACTTCGGAAAGTAAGGTGTCTGCCAATACTACTTTTTGAAAAAGACCAATAGTGAGCAAAAATAACCCCCAAATAAATTGCTCGCCTGTCGCTCTTTTTTCTTCATAAAATTGTGTGATTAAATCTTTGGCTCTTACAATTGGCCCTGCAACGAGTTGCGGAAAGAAGGTAACATATAAAGCAAAATCTAAAAAGGTTCTGGCTGGTTCAATTTTTCGTTTGTACATATCTATGGTATAAGACATGGTTTGGAAGGTGTAAAACGAAATGCCCATTGGCAGGATAATATCCATTGGCCTGGCTTGATAATCGATGCCGAATGAATTCACCATTATTACAAAATTTTCCAAAAGGAAATCACCATATTTAAAGAACGCTAAAAAGCCAAGATTCACCACCATACTTAATAGCAACCAAAATTTCCGTTTATGAGGATTATCTTCTACCGCTAATTTTTGTCCAGCAGTCCAATCGACCATGGTCGAAATCCACAATAAAATAACCAAGGGTGGATTCCATAATCCATAGAACACATAACTTGCCAAAAGCAGCATTCTTTTTTTATTGGTCCAATGAAATAATTTTGAATAATAAAGTGCCAAAACAACTACTAAAAATACAACGAAACTTAATGAATTGAATAACATAATTAGTGGGTTTTAGTGTTAGTAATTGCTTGATCTTCGATCATTATTTTTGCTAATTCTGTCGTGAAATAAACGGCGTCTTCTTGGCTTAAATGGGATTCTTCTGGACAGGTAAGTTTCTTTAATTGAGGATAATCTTCAAAATGATAGGCTTTAACTTTTGCCAATCCTACCAATGAATCCCAAAAATCCTTTCTTCCAAAAAACTTATTTTCTGCCATTCGTGTTCCTCCGGATGAAGGAGGTCTTACCAAAATTAAATTTCCACCGCGGTCAATAAATTTTTGGGCATCCTTCATAAAATAGGCAGTTGTAGCCTCTTTGTCTGGAGGAGGAGATGTCCTTCCAAAAAAATTCCAAACGCGAATAATGGTGTTAGCAAAAGCGGTATCCTTTGCAGTTTTTGCAGACATGACCATATTTCTGTCGGCAGAAACATCACCAAAATTGTAAAAATTGGGCAAGGTTTCGCCTTTTGTTCTTTTGCCTAATTTGATTCTTTTTAAGAGGGCTTTTAAATCGATATCGTCTGCCCATTCTTCTTCATCAGCAGACATTAAAACCAAGTTTTCCTGAAGCGGAACAGACAAAAAGTAGTTAGCCTTTTGTGCATAAGTCATATCT
This sequence comes from uncultured Saprospiraceae bacterium, assembly GCA_964571475.1. GTDB lineage: Bacteria > Bacteroidota > Bacteroidia > Chitinophagales > Saprospiraceae > JALVDO01. The sequence goes on from CAZNCI010000242.1 coordinate 2,663, forward strand.
TGGTAAAAATCTATTTTTGATTGAATTCGGTTCCACGGAGGTGCGCCAGGATAGGTCGTTGAAAATAAAATAGCAGGTGTTACACCTACGATGAGCGTCCCATTATAGTTCGTATTTTCAACAATATCGTGCAAAGCAGGAAGAGCAGAAGATCCTGTTGAAGCCAATTGTATAGGTTTCCTTCCTGTTATCTTTTTCCACACCTCTTTTTGAATATCAAAATAAGCTCTTGAAGCACCGATAATGACCACATCATTTTTGGTAGCGCTTTCAAGTTTGGTCCTTTCTTTTGCCCATAGTGCTTTTTCGTCGTTTAAGTTTGGGTAATAGCCTTGGGAACGCCAAAAGAGTTCCCAGGCTGTGATGCCCATGGCACTTATTATAAGTGCAATGAGTAGTGATTTTTTTAAATTCATAATAGAAGGTTTGATGTAATTCAATTTGTATTTTGTGTTTGATATTACAGAGATAAATCTACTTGCATTGACATTATAATAGGTTCCAATACGGTATGTCTATCCTTCGCTTCTTGCGTTTTTGGATCATTCAGGATAGCTCCAAGTTTTTCCATATCGGTTACTTCCATAACGATAACCACTGAATTGGGATTATCTTGATCCTGAAACGTTTTAAAGCTTGATACGGCAGGAGCAAATATATTTACCCGGTCTTCGTGGCCTCGCAGCCATATTTCAATATTATCTACCTTGTGTCGAACTACAATTGTTTTGTTCATTTTTATTGTATTTAATTTTCATACCTACGCTGGTCGGTTTTCAGTTTTCCCGTTTTTATTACTATTAATTTTGTCTTTTCAAGTTTCGTTTTCCGTATGACGCTCAACACATTTATACCCGCAAAAGCCTCACGATATAACGAAAAGAGGAGGAAGCATACTGAAAAAATCACAGCGTTGACCATTCGTGAAAATCACCAACGCTGCGACCAGTATTTGCTCTTAGTTCTTGGTCAGTTCAGGTACTTCCTGCAATATTTCATCAGAATGAGTGATGGCATATTTATTGAAAGTATCAAAAAACTGCTTCCGTTTCGCCTCATCTGGCCATCCTTCTGCTACCAATTTGCCATTTAAGTCATTATTAATATCATTCCAGTTGGCGTATTCGGTAATAATAACCCAGTCTCTCATGTCTGTACCACTGATATGTACTAATACTTTTGTGCTTAGCACTTTTGGATTTTTTAAAACCACTTTCTGGTGCCACTCTTTCAGTACAGTGTTCAGTTCTGCCCGGCTACCATCTTCGGGTATTTGTAATTTCCATGTAGTGACTTCAAAATAATGAGCTTCCTCCTGGGCTGCTACTGATTGAGTGGATAATAATATTGCCAATAAGGCAATCATGTAGGTGAATTGAATTTTAATCTTCTTCATTTTTGATGAATTTTAATGTGAATAGTGATGAATAAGTATATTTTTTAGTTCTTTTCTGCCGCACTAAGCCTTGCCTTTTCTGCCCTGCTTTTCGAGCCTTCCATACCCAGTGCCACTGCCCGGTTGTAGTATTCGGCAGCCTTGGCACAATCGCCAGAGATGTCATAATATTCTCCCATGCTGTCATAGGCGTTGGCTTCGGCGGGCGCCAGTTCGATATATCTTTCGAAGGTGGTCTTAGCTTGGTCCATCTCCTTATTCCCCTTATAGATGTAGCCCAGTCGGGTATAGACTGGTCCGAAATCAGGGGACAGTGCTATCAGTTTTTTAGCATATTCTAGACCAGTATCCTTGTCTCCATCCGTAAAAAGAGCGTGTAAGTAAGCCCATTCATACGCTTCTGGAGTGTTGGGATAAGCAGTTGTCAATTCCTTCATTGCCTCGGCAGTTTTGGCCTTGGGGTCTGTTTTCCATGCTTGCATTTGTCGGCGCATGATTTTTTCTGCCTCGGTAAAACCACTGGGGTTAATAGCCAGAGCTTTGTCCAGCGCGGCAGACTTTTGTTCATCGCTTGCCAGCATATAGTCATAGACATGGGCCATGAAAAAATTGGGGTCGGCTTCGGTGGCTTTTTTTATTTCCACTCTTGCGGCACCAATGTGGGCATTCGAAGCGAGATAGGAGGCTGCATGATAAGCCTGTTTGGCCGTTTCTGACTGGGTGGAAACGGGCAGGTGAAAATCCTGTGCATTTAAGGAAGTAAGGAGGCCCAAAATCAGGGCTGCGGAAAAAAGTATCGATTTCATAATTAGTGTAGTATAAGGAATGATAAAATCCCTAAGGTGAAAAAAATCGTATTTGTTAAATTTAGATGTCCATTATTGGTCATTATTGTCTTCGGCAAGCCTAGCCTTGAGTGTTTTGTAAACGACCCAATCATTAAATGCGGGGTCGCCAGCGAAACGCATCATAGGTTGCCTACTGATGATCGGTGGGTTAAGGATGGGTAAGTTCGTTACTTGGCGCTTTGCTACCTTTTGATCCTTGGTGCTATTGACAGAAGGGGGTGCAACAGGGGCCGGTCTGGCACTCAGCTCCCTGTGCACAAGCTCGTTTGCAGCTCCGTCATAAACGAGGGTGTCATTTACGGACTGAGCGGCGATATGGGAAGGAATAATGAAGATGCCTAAGATGAAAGGAATAATGATCTTTATTTCGACCATGCGACCTCCTATCTGTATTTGGCTAAAGAGCCCCTTTCCGAAAGATATAAGTATGGCTAAAATGCGTGAAAATTTGGTTTTATATTTCATCATTAATTAAATTAGATTGAAAAATCAGTTGTCAAAATTCACCTGCGGTCTAAGCCACTACTGGTCCATCACAGTCAGCCAAACCAAATGCTTCAAGCCCCGCTTTACGAATGGGTTCTACCGTTTCATTGAGGTGTCTTGCTCCGAGGTCAACACCGGCAATCGTTCTTAATGGGCGACTGCCTGCGGGGGTATTAATCAGCTTGTTAAAAGCTTCTACAACGACCATCGGATCGGTGGGCATATTTTCGTCCGCCACCATCGCTTCAAATTGTTTCCCAAAACCCTCCAGGAATGCGCCGACGTGTTGGTAAGCCGCAGCAACCTTCTCATTGCCCGCCTGAACGATATTTTCAAAAAAGTGGGTAGCAAATGGCCCTGGCTCAACAATCACCACATCAATACCAAGCGGTGCCAATTCATAACGCATGGTTTCACTTAGCCCTTCCAATCCCCATTTACTGGCATGATAAACACCAAAACCGGGGTTGCAAAGCCGACCCGCTATCGAACTGACCTGAATAATCAATCCAGATTTGCGGGAACGCATAGCCGGCAATACAGCCTTGGCAACACGGAGCGTACCTACGATATTGACATCTAATTGTGCCAGGCACTGAGTGGAACTATATGCTTCGAGCGGTCCTCCATAACCAATGCCGGCATTGTTGATCAAAACATCTACATCGGTCGTTTGTGCTATCGCTGTATTGACACTTTCATCTGAGGTGACATCCATTTCCAAGACGTCCATCTGATAGCCATTTGCCTGGGCGAAATCCCATAAAGCTGAGGCTGGCTCTGCATTTTTTTCGTCAATATTTCTCATGGTCGCATAAACGAAATGACCTTTTTGGGCGAAATATTTGGCAGCATTGAATCCGAAACCAGAGCTGCATCCGGTGATTAATATTTTTTTCATAATGTTAGGTAATTATTTGTGAATGGATAGGAACAGTCCGTTAAAATGAGGATAGGGACACTACCTCCCTGCATTTTCTGCCTCTGCCAATCGGTATGTATCT
>CAZNCI010000243.1:0-6315 GCA_964571475.1 uncultured Saprospiraceae bacterium
TGAAGCAATGTTTCCTTTGAACCCCTGTTTTCCTTGCGATCTTTGCGCTATCCTTAGCGTCCTTTGCGTTTTCCTTTTTTTCCTTTTTTTTCTTTGCCCGGCATTTCTTCCCTCCCCCCGATCTAAACTCAACAGCTCAACAGCTCTTTTCCCATCCAATAAGGCAACACCTTCTGCTCTTCTCTCGTCCCTACCCATGAAGATGTCACCTTATGCCACCTTATGTTCTGTGTGCTTTGAATCTTTATTTTCTAATCTTTCGATGAAAATGCCCTTGTTTCATACGATAGGCGAAGCGACCATCATTTCTTTTGATAGCGGTACCGAGTACGGCATTACAATTGGGGCAGGTAAGGTTGGGTATGTCTTGGGGGCGTTTGATCGCAGGGTCATCAATTAAGGAGGAAAGCGAAGCAGGCGCTAATATTCGGCTGAGGTAGGCACGTAGGATGCTATTGCCTTTTCCTATTTTGAGATAGACAAATACGAGCTCATCACAATGACCACAATGGATATTGAATAATGTTTGTTTGCCGCCGCCTTTTATTTTTACTTTTTTGAGTTGCATCTTCAATTTTCAAAACAAAAACACAAAAATGCTTGTTTTTTGCGTATAAAGAGAACTTTTAAATCAAATTCTTTCACAATTGATGAAGGTAGGCGTACTTTTGGGGCTTGTTTGAAAAATACAATACAACAGAATATATGGTTAATCAGTCGAAGAAGCGGAATGCAATGTCAGTAGGAGCTCCTTTATTTATTGCAATTGCATTGATAGGGGGTATTCTTATTGGGCAAAGACTTACGACTCACCCGGAATTGAATAGGGTAAAGTCTAGTGAAGCAGGGAGTGCCTTAGGCACGGGAAAAGTGGAAGAGGTCATTCGATTTGTGGAAGCACGATACGTGGAGGATGTGGATGAGGAGCAATTGGTAGAAACGGCTATTAATGGTGTGTTGAGTAGCTTGGACCCTCACTCTACTTATATTGCTGCCAAGCGATTGAAGGAGGTCAACGAGAGCCTCCAGGGGGGATTTTCCGGGATTGGTATCGAATACCTGATTTTGGATGATACATTGACGGTATTAAGGACATTGGAGGAAGGTCCTTCCGCTGCGGCAGGTCTATTGGCAGGAGATCGCATTGTGGCTGTTGGTGATTCAATCATTGCCGGTATTCAGTTGAGTTCCAAAGGAATTGGTGAGTTACTTAGAGGTAAAAGTGGCTCAGAGGTCAGCGTTAAGGTTTGGCGACCTACTACACATAAAGAGCAGTCCTATACTATTGTCAGAGGAGCTATCCCCAATCCAAGTGTGGATGTTGGTTTTATGATAAATGACCACACCGGTTATATCAAAATAAGTCGGTTTAGTGCGAAGACACATACCGAATTTATGCAGAAGTTGGAGTATATGGTGGAGAAGGAAAATATGAAAGATTTGGTGATCGACTTACGTCAAAATCCGGGAGGATATCTGGAAGAGGCCACCAAAATGCTGAATCAGTTGTTTAGGCAGGAAGGGACAATGCTGGTTTATACCGAGGGCAAAGGAGGCAGAAACGAATACAAAACCAATGGTCATCCATTTTTTGATGTTAGAAATATCGTCGTATTGGTAGATGAAGGCTCCGCTTCGGCAAGTGAGATATTTGCGGGGGCATTACAGGATGATGACCGAGGTGTTATTGTAGGGCGTCGTACATTCGGTAAGGGCTTGGTGCAGGAGCAATATCCTTTGTCGGATGGTGCAGCCCTTCGTTTGACCATTGCGAAGTATTATACCCCAAGCGGACGCTGCATTCAAAAACCGTATGAGGATGCCGCTCATTACAATAATGAATTTGCTAAACGAATTGCAAGTGGAGAGTTAGCCTCGGGGGCAAAAGTTGCAGTACTAGACAGTACGGAGTACCATACCTCTGGGGGAGATGTCGTTTATGGTGGCGGAGGGATTATTCCTGACATTTACGTGCCATTTGATACTTCTATCGTATTTTTGGATACTTATATGGAAACGATTCCCTTCGTTCGTCTATATGCCTTTCGTTATGCCGAAGCACATTATGATGCGATACAAAATACCACTAATTTTAAGGTGAATAACCATGTTTTACAGGATTTTTATGCTTACGCAAAAGAAAAAGGAGCCAAAATTAATCCAGAAGAACGCCCTCGTATAAAAGCAGAAATTGCTAGAAATCTGCAAGCTTATATCATTAGGTACCATTTGAAGGAGTCATCTAATGAGCAGTTCTACCGGGCTTACCTGCAAGATGATAAAGTGGTCGAAGCAGGGCTACAGATATTGGAGACGGATGACCCGGTGGGCGAGGCGAGACGGGAGCAGTAGGGGAGGGGATTTCTTTCTCCCCAAACGGTGTGATAGAGGCTTGGGTTAAGCTACTAACAAACCTAATCGGTTGAAGAACAGACTCCATTCTTTTAAAGAATAAAAATTTATTCCAGTCGCTTCATTGAGTACTTTTGTCATTCCTTTGGTGTATTCTTTTAGGGTATTGACAACCACTCCAATTTTTTCAGCGATTTCTTCTTTGGTGTTGCAATGAGCTAAGGCTAAAATTTGCTTTTGTTGTTTGGTGAAAAAAACCAAAAGACGTGCTATTTTACTTTTGATTGCCTGATGAAAAATGCCTGCAAATTTGGGGCAAAAACGATATGCTTCATTGATACTTATTTTTAGTTTTGGGTATTTTGGTAAATAATGGATATTTGGAAAATTAACCCGCCATAGGGAAGCAACCAGATATTTTTTTTGTGCAGTATTCTGCATAATTTGGGCATTAATTTTTATCCACTTACGGGGATTTTGAGCAGGAGCTAGATAAATTAAAGGTGCATTAGACGAATTATTTTCTTCTGAATATACTTGAAACAGTGGCGTAATGACCATTTGTATGAAAGGTGAGAAGTAGTCAATAATGGTCGTATATGATTCGGGAAAGGACTGCTTGTACTTATAAGAGTACGCTACAGTGGGAGGGCCAGTGATGAAAGATTCACAGGGCATTGCAACCACACAAATTAGATTGTCGATATCATTGTATCGGTTAGGCAGTTGAGTGAAATAATTTTCTAGACACATCATAATGTTGGTTTTGAGAAATAATTAAAAATCTTTTCATTGCTCTTTTTCGATTATTCATAATTACATGGGAAGTCTTGTGTACTATTTTACCTAGTGGGCTCATTATTTATTATTTTTGTTTGTAAACAAGTTCAATATAAATCTTTTTCATTTTGTAGTTGAAGTATTTATATTTACCAAAGTTAAGGACTTTTTTTCAATAATGCAAACGTTTGTTTCGTTTTAAATATAATTAAATAGGTGAATATTGTTATTTTATACTTTAATTCTAGTAATATGTTTAAATAATGTCTAATTTTAGAATTATTTTATTGTAATTTTGAAATTACTAGAATTTTAATTATAATGATTTTAGTATTATTGGATCTATTGAGTGTGTTTGGCTTCAATATAAGGGAAAAATGCCAAAATAAAAATTATTGTATTGAAATTTTGAAATTATAGGTACGTTTTGAATAAAAAATGTTTAAATTGAGGATTATGAAACAGGAAAGAATAGGAGCAGCTGTTAATGCGCTCAAAGAAAACGAGAAGCACGTATTTTGCACCAATAAGGATATTTGTGTTTATACAAATGCTTTGACGGAAGATAATAAATTTTTAAACCCTGAATATAATAAATTATGCGGCATAAAAGAGGTCGTACTTTCAAGAGCCTTGTCCGGCAAATTGTCAGAGAAAAAAGAAGAGCAGGTATTGAATGTCTTAGACGCTATCCTGGATGAGTTTTTGGGCATGCAGTATGATGAAAAACAAAAGCAGTATATTTTTGATCACCATCCGGTGCAAATATTACCGGATATGGTAGAAAGGGTGGCTAGATTGGGCGCTGGTTTGAAATTTTTCAATAAAATTCCTTCCGAGGAGATTAAAAGAGATGCTGGAGGAGCGAAGAAGATTTATATTATACAAAGTTTGCTGGCTGGATGGGGTAAAATGGAGGAGACTTTCAGGGATGCACTGGAACGTGGATGTGAGGAGATTAAAATCCTTTTGGTTAAGCCCTACTCAAATGCGGCTTACACCAGGGGGAAAAGTTTGGAGCATAGCCCCTATCAATTAATTGACGAATTAATCAAGTCAAGTATTATAAAAATAACAAGAGTAGCGAAATTCCTAACGGATGAACAAAAAGGAAAAATTGAATTAAGGTTTTATGACTCATCCCCTGTTACGCCATTGTTTTGGTTAACGAAGAGGAATGGTGCGGAGGATTTATACTGGGGGTTTTATTTTTTTGGAGAGACTGCTTTATCATCCCCTTGGTTTCGACTTCGAAATTCCAAATTGTATATATCCAAAAGTTTGAAAGATCATTTTAATAGTTTATGGGATAGTGCAGAAAATGTTCCTTTAGTTGGAAAAGATTTTAGCAGCTATATGGATGACCTGGAGGAAGAATCAAAGATTAGTTGTTTTACTCCAGAAGAGAAGAAAAGTAAAGAGCTCGTTTTCTTTAAAGCGTTTTACTATCGAAATTTTGAGATTGTTTCTTTTCGAATCAAGATTGATATAATAAATAATAAAATTGAAATTGATCATGCAATCAGCGGGGTTGAATATATTGGATTAATGAAACATCAGGGCAGTAATGCTCACTTGATTGCACACACCAAATTTGGCACAAGTCCCCGAATACTCCATTTGTTACTTTATCTGGGCGGAGCAAAAATTGAGCACAAGGATTCATTTTTTGGCTTTTTGCTCAACGTATCACATGAGTTTGGGACACCACATTCCAATGGATTATTAATTAAAAAGTATAATCCCAATCTAAGGCCTTACGAAGATGTCACCCTGAAAAACCAGAAAGTAAAAAAAGTACTCGCTAATATTATTCAAAATGTGCCCAATCAATTTCTTATACCATGGGAGGAGTGCAATCAGAAAGATGAAAAAAAAGAAGGGGTTGCCGACTACTTATTTTACGCTGCATGTTATTTTGCGGACAAAGGAGAGATAAATAAAGCGGAAGATTTATTAAAAAAAGCAGTTCATAATGGCTTTCTGAACCATGATAAATTCTTTGAGGCACTTGAAAATGACGTTTTTAAGTATTTTGATCCGAAAAAGTTAAATTATATTAAAGAATAGTTTGAATGAATATTTTTTTTAATTATTTTATATAGTTTTTATTTCAATTTTCTTAATTAAAATTTGTTGCTTTTTTCGTAAATTAATTATATCTTTGGGTTTGAGTTTAGAACTTTGTATTTAGATTCTGGTCAAAAAGTACCTTATTGTCTGTGGACAAGTATTTAAGTTGGCGATGCTTTAGTTCTTTTTTGTTTCGTACGTCATTTAGGGCGAAACAAAAAAGAATCTCGCCTTGATAATCAATTACTTATCTTTACAAGGTATTATGCTTCTTGATTAGTTTCATAATAACCATAGATAAATTTATCTATGTTAAACCTTTATGTTTTGAATGATACTGACACTCAAGTAAAAAATATTCATAAGAAACCTTTTAATTTTTTTACGTTTGTTTCTAAATTTTTTTATTCCTCACCGGAGGAGACTTTAAGTTGTACAAAACCATTTGGTACTCATGGGGGAAAGTATGAGGGATTAAGTGTGATTAAAACCATGTCTAAAGTCGAATTAGAAAATTTTTTATGCCGAAAAGTTTCTGAACAGGAATTTAAAATGATTAAGGCAGGTGGGGTGCCAGCCGCTGCCTTTACCTTACCTGAAATTAACTGGTCAGATGCCAAAAAGGTGATGCATGCCGAAAATTATGAAATGGTAAGGAATTTACTTTCTAATGAAAATTTCACAGCACTGCTCGATGAAGATCTATACCTTTTACTAGAGGATTTAGATGTAGGGACAGCACCTGTTTTTACTCCCAATAACTGATTTTTTTTCTATCTTACCCCGAGGGGGGGGATTTCTTCTATTCTGTAATTAGCCGACCTTTGTATCAATATATTTTTTAATTGATACAAATATGTTTTTATGGAAACTTTACTATTAGTAGTATTCGCAGTCGGTGCTTTTCTTTTTTCCTTAAAAATTGCGAATATTATTTTCGACTTCTTGATTTTCGTTTTGTTTATTGGCTTAGTAGCCCTTGGGCTATTCTTCTATTTCACAGGAGGATAGAGCTTTCCACCTGCATCTTTGATGGCTTGATGTATTTGATTGTACTAAACTTAAAAAATTCCGAATTATGAAACTTACAAAAAAACAGATTTCTATTAT
>CAZNCI010000244.1:0-6290 GCA_964571475.1 uncultured Saprospiraceae bacterium
CGCCTGCGACTTGGATCAACTCAAAATAATGGAAGAAAATTTCGCTCAAAAACTCCTATCGACCGACCCAAAAGACAATTTCACCGTAACAAGCCTACCCGAATTCAACTGGAATCCTGTCTTAAAAAACGATTACATCAAAACTGACATTCTCAATAAAAATAAAGAAAAATGTAAGTAAATAAAACCCCAACAAAAAAAGAGCAGCAAATTGAGTTTTGCTGCTCTTTTTTAATTATTCTCCCCTATTAAAAAACTTCTTCACTCCGGCAGAAAGACCAGCAATTGCCAACACAATCGCCTTCCAAAATTTTGCCAAAAGAACCCCTGCCTTCGCAAGAAGACCTGCTTTAAGCAATACCTTTCCTGCAATCAAACCTCCAATACCATAAGCGGCCACCTTGTCTAAATTAGAATTGAAATCCGCATAACGATATCCCTTATTAAAATTGACACCATCAAGAACAGGCTTTACTGCTGCAGCCACCTTATCCAGGACATACATCTGCCCTATCGCATTCAGCTCTAAATACCCCTTCCGCCCCAGGATTCGAATATTGTAATTAAGGGTATTCTCGGGATCATCCCCAAATTTTAATTCCTTCGCCCAGTACAATTTCTTCTCTGCCGATGAGTAATGTGGTGGGGTTGCCCAACCTACAAAATGAATAGGAGAATACCCTGCCTCCTTTCGCTGCTCATTGATAGCAACTTCATCAGTTTTCATTTGCTTTTCGAGCTCATCATAATCAATATCCGCTGCATCTGCATCATCCACATAACCTTCCTGCATATAAGTAATATTAATTGCAAAAGAAGAATCTGTCATCGGTGATTCATCCTCCAAAAATAACATCCCGAGTGATTTATCCCCATCAGGAGGGTTTCCCCATAAATTTACGAGTACAATTTCACTCTGCTCCGGATTCAAATATTTAAATCCTTTCGGAACCTCGATGGTAGCTACTCCTCCTCCAAGTCTCACCGTTCCCGTCTCATAATTCATAGTCTGGACTACACTGTCAGCATAGGCCAGATATAGTTTCAACATAGCTTGTTCATCAAGTTGAGAATTAACCGTTAAAGTGTCGTTTGCCCGTACTTGGCTAAAAAGGCAAACCATGAATAGAACCAATAAAAATTTTACTTTTGTTTCCATTTTACTTTATTTTTAAATTAGAAAATAATATCAAATAACCGAGCACTTTGCTTAGGAAACACAAGACTAAGCTAATGCCTGTTTTTTAAATAAATCATCCAGCACTGGAAGCAATATATACCACCACAACAATATATATTCCAAAAAAATTCCCCATCTTACATTTTTATGCCTCCCTACTTCTTCAATTGTGCATATTCTTTAAAAAAATAAGGAATAGTCTCTATTCCTTTATAAAAATTAAAAAGACCAAATTTCTCATTAGGCGAATGAATGGCATCCGAGTCCAAACCAAAGCCTAATAATACCGTCTTTACATCAAATACCTTTTCAAACATAGCTACAATTGGAATACTGCCTCCACTTCTTTGTGGGATTGGTCTTTTGCCAAAAGTCGTCTCCATCGCAATAGCCGCTGCTTTGTATTCTGGAGTATCGGTCGGAGTAACAGCTCCCTGCCCTCCATGATGAGGAAATACTTCCACCGTCACATATTCCGGTGCAATTTTGTTAAAATGATCGCTAAACAATTGGGTAATTCTATTAAAATCCTGATTCGGCACCAGCCGCATACTGATTTTCGCCCATGCTTCTGAAGGTAAAACCGTCTTCGCGCCCTCACCTGTATAACCTCCCCAAATACCATTGACATCTAGTGTAGGACGGATAGAAACCCGCTCTAAAGTAGAAAATCCCTTCTCGCCCCACACTTCTTTAATACCAATTGAATCCTTATAGTCTTGCAAACTAAAAGGTGCCTTCGCCATTTCAGCCCGCTCTTCATCCGAAAGCTCAATCACACCATCATAAAACCCGGGAATGGTGATATGATTATTTTCATCGTGCAAAGAAGCTATCATATCACACAGGATATTAATTGGATTTGCGACAGCTCCTCCGTATAATCCGGAATGTAAATCTCTATTAGGTCCCGTCACCTTCACTTCTACATAACTCAATCCTCTCAGCCCAGTTGTAATAGACGGAACATCATTGGCAATAATTCCCGTATCGGAAACCAGTACCATATCGCAAGCCAGTCGTTCCTTATTTTCCTCACAAAAAGTACCCAAATTGACAGAGCCCACTTCTTCCTCTCCTTCGATCATGAACTTCACATTACAAGGCAATTCTCCTTCAGCCATCATCGCTTCAAAGGCTTTCACGTGCATATACATTTGCCCTTTATCGTCACTGGAACCTCTTGCAACAATAGCGCCCTCTGGGTGTAAATCGGATTTTTTGATGACGGGGTCAAAGGGTCCGGACGCCCAAAGTTCGATAGGATCAGCCGGCTGTACATCGTAATGTCCATAGACCAAAATCGTAGGCAATTTTTTATCGATCATCTTTTCACCATAAACAATGGGATTGCCCGCTGTTTCACAAACCTCTACCTTATCAGCTCCGGCTTCTTTTAATTTATTCGCAACAAAATTTGCCGCTTTTTTTATTTCTCCGGATAAACTAGAATCCGCACTAACAGACGGAATGCGCAACAATTCGAATAACTCCTCTAAAAAACGATTTTTATTATTTTCTATATAGGTTTGTACCTTTTTCATATTTTTTTATTTGTGAAGTGAACCCAAAGTTAAAATAGTTTGGCGAATCTCTTTAGTCTATCCCCTTTTTTTGTTCTTCTTCAATATAATTTTCAATTATTTTAATAAACTGATCCCCAAATTTTTCCAATTTTTGATCGCCTACACCGGATATTCTTCTCATAGAAACAGGGGTCGTAGGTCGGGCAGCGGCCATCTCCTCCAGCGTTCGATCGGAAAAAATAATGTAAGGAGGAACCCCTATTTTTTGAGCCAAATCACGCCTCAATATCCTCATCTCTTCAAATAAAGCATCTCGTACCCTTTCTCTTTTTTCCGGCTGTCCGGGCTTGGCTTTTTTCGTACTTTTTCGGGTTACGCTACTCAATCGCACCAATTTCACTTTCTTGCCATGAAACAAAACCTGCGTACTCGCATTGGTCAATTTCAGTGAATTATAATCATCATAAGCAATACTCAAATAGCCCAAATTCACCAATTGCCGAATGTAAAATTCCCACATATTTCGCGGAATATCACTACCGGATCCGTATGTTTTTATGTGTTGAAACCCGCGGTCTAATAATGCCTTTCGATTAGAGCCCCGCAGTACATCTATCAACATACCTGTCGCCACTTTTTGCTTTAACCGGGTTACTGCAGATAAGGCTTTTTGCGCCACCAAAGTTCCATCAAAATACTCCGGAGGATGATCGCATACGTCACAATTTCCACAATCCTCTACTGTATCTTCATTGAAATAATTCAATAAAACCCTTCTCCTGCACGCGGTAGCCTCTGCATATTCTTTCATCCGCTCCAGCTTCGCCAGCTGAATATCCAAATTTTCACTCTCATTCTTACTGATAATATCCCGCAATATTAACAAATCACCATAGCTATAAAACAGCAAAGCCGTAGCAGCAGATCCATCCCGACCGGATCGACCAATTTCCTGGTAATAACCCTCAATATTTTTGGACATATTATAATGAATCACCCATCGCACATTGGATTTATCAATCCCCATTCCAAAAGCAATGGTCGCACAGATAACAGGCACCTTATCCTTGATAAAATCCTCCTGTACCCTGCTGCGTGCTTCGGCTGTCATCCCAGCGTGATAATAAGCTGCATTGATTCCAATATTTTTTAATTTGGCCGCTACATTTTCAGTACTTTTCCGGCTCAGGCAATAAATAATACCGGATTCATTGGGGTGCTCGTCGATAAAATCTAAAATCTGTTGTAATCTTTTCTGAGCTGGTCGCACCTCCAGTTTGATATTTGGCCGATCAAAGGAAGCTATAAACTGATTGCCTTCATTAATATTCAAAAGTTGGAGAATATCAGCTCTGGTTACTCGATCAGCCGTTGCCGTCAAGGCTAAAATGGGAACATTAGGGAAAGTTTTTTTCAAGAAAGTCAAACGAGTATAATGTGGGCGAAAATCATGTCCCCAGGAAGAAATACAATGCGCTTCATCAATCGCAATAAGATTAATCTTAATTTTTTGCATCATGGAAACCATCTCGGAGGCCAACATCTTTTCAGGTGAAACATACAATATATCCAAATCTCCCTCAAAAAAACGATTCCCTACTTCCCGCTGCTGCGCTGCATCCTGTGTGCTGTTCCAAAAGGCCGCCCTTACCCCGTTCGCAAGCAATGCTTCCACCTGATCTTTCATTAAGGATATTAATGGAGAAATGACAACACAAGTACCCGATAGAGCAATCGCCGGCACCTGAAAACAAATCGACTTCCCCCCTCCCGTTGGCATCAACACCAATCCATCCTCTCCGTTAATAACAGATTGAATCACCTTTTCCTGTAAAGGCCAAAAAGAATCATACCCAAAGTATTTCCCTAAAACATTCCGTGCCTTTTCCATATTCATCTTTTTGCTTTTCCTTTTCTCCATAAAATTTGCAGCAAAGATAAGTTTTTTACTTAAAACAAACCGGGTAAATTCATTATTCAAATTCCAAATTTGAAACAAAAAGTTGATTATATTAACACGAATACACATTTTGTATCGTAAAAAATTTGACAAATTCCTGACAAATAAATAATTTTAATGCAAAAAAAATAGTGAAAGTAAAAAAAGAATTACCTTTGAGTGTAAGAAAAAGTTTATTCCTTAGGATTCAAATACTAAAATAAACTTAATTTTTCACAATTTTCACTAAATTAAATTATTAAAATGAAGAAAATTTTACTTTTCGCCTTTTCCGCCTTCTTGATCTTAGGCACAACTAATGCTCAGGTACAAAGAAAGGTCTTACTCGAAGAATTCACCAATGCTTCCTGTGGTCCATGTGCCAGCCAAAATCCGGATTTCAATGCATTATTGGATGCAAATGAAGACAAAACAGTCGCCATTAAATATCAGACTGCATTCCCCGGATTTGATCCAATGAATGTAAATAATGCGGCAGAAATTAATACAAGATTAGAGTACTACCCTGACTTAACAGGTGTACCTACTGCCTACATCAATGGTTTTGCCGGTGATGATGCCTACGCGGATGGTATGGGTGCCTGGGATATTGCAGGTGGAGGATATGCCGGTGGACCTTATGGTTATAATCAGGCTGTCGTCGATTTTGCTTCTGCCATTATGACACCTATTTCGATCGCAGTAACTCATACCATTAGTGATGATTTATCCACTATTTCTATTGAAATTACAGTGACCAATACTTCTGCTGAAGATTTTGCTTTAGCTGCAGGTAAATTGCGTGTTGCCTTGGTAGAAAAACAAATTTCTTTTGCAACAGCTCCCGGTTCAAACGGAGAAACTGAATTCTTCGACGTCATGGTTAAGATGTACCCAGATGCAGAAGGTACTGATCTGGCGATGATCCCGGCAGGAGAATCTGTTACATTTAATATGGAAGAAGCTATTCCTAACTATATTTACAATTATGGCAGTTTAGAGGTTGTTGCCTTTGTTCAGGATAATACAGACAAGGTTGTTCACCAGGTTGAAATCAGCAATGCACAGCCTTTAACTGGTGATTATATTGACGCTGCTGTTGCCAGCGCAACCGCTGCACCTGTTGGACTTTGTGATGCAAGCGTGACTCCAACTATCATTGTTTCTAATGAAGCTGCTATTGAAATTACATCATTTGATGCATCTTACGCTATCAACGGAGGAGATCCTATCGTACAAAGCTGGACGGGATCTATCGCAGAAGGCGGAAGTGAAACGATTACTTTTGACGAAATAGTCCTTCCTGCAGGAACAACTACCATTGATTATGCGGTAACAAATATTAATAATGGACAGCCGGACTTCAACGCTTCTAATAATACAATTGCGCCTGATGTTTTCGCTACACTTTCTTCTGTTGCAGCAGGCACATCTATTGAAGAGGATAATGAAGGTTATGCCACATTAGAATATCCGACAGCTGGTGTTGTAAGTCCTCCAATTCCCGCCGATGGATTTGGATGGGGATCCTTTACTGTTGTATCTCAGGACAACTTTGCCAATGCGCCAGGCCCACTTGGAGGATACGGTGCTT
The DNA here is from genome assembly GCA_964571475.1 of uncultured Saprospiraceae bacterium. Lineage (GTDB taxonomy): Bacteria > Bacteroidota > Bacteroidia > Chitinophagales > Saprospiraceae > JALVDO01. The sequence continues at coordinate 6,240 of CAZNCI010000244.1, forward strand.
CTGACCAGTCAATATGGATCAACTACTACCAGTGGAACCCTGCTGAAGCTA
>CAZNCI010000245.1:0-6288 GCA_964571475.1 uncultured Saprospiraceae bacterium
TTATCTTATTGGATTGGGGAAAGTTTTGTGAAAAAATAAAAAAAATTGGACACTATAAAACTCTGATTATCCAAATTATTGGTGATCGGAGTTTTTTTGTTTGTACATTCCATCAAAAAAGGATACCTTTGCCAACCAATTTTAGTAAGTAGTGTCTGAACGAAAACGCTGCAAAACCAAAAATGTTTGTTTTAGCGATATTTTCATTTTTTTTCAACTCGCTGATGCTTCAGGTATCACCGAATTTCAAAAAAGTAAAAATTTCATCTGTCAATTGCCAGACAGGCCTGTCAATTGCCAGACAGGCCTGTCAATTGCCAGACAGGCCTAAAATAATTCATTTTATGAAGTTCGACAGTTTTCGTTCAGCCACTAAGTAATTTATAAGGTATTTTTACATGTTGACTTCCAGAGAAATAAGACAGACTTTTTTAGATTTTTTTAAGCAAAAGGGACATAAAATTGTTGCCTCTGCACCATTGGTGAATAAGGATGACCCGACCTTGATGTTTATCAATGCTGGTATGAATCAATTTAAGGACTCCTTCTTGGGAAATCAGGCGCCTCCGGCAGCAAGAGTAGCGGATACGCAGAAGTGTTTGAGGGTGTCCGGCAAACATAATGACTTGGAGGAAGTGGGGCGTGATAGTTACCACCATACACTTTTTGAGATGTTGGGAAATTGGTCGTTTGGGGATTATTTCAAAGAAAAAGCAATCGACTGGGCTTGGGAGTTATTAACGGAAGTATATAAATTACCGAAAGATCGTTTGTACGTAAGTATTTTTGAAGGGGATGAAAAAGATGGCTTAAAACCGGACACCGAAGCCGGTGACTTTTGGAAAAAATATGTTTCAGAAGACCGAATTTTGCTATTTGATAAAAGTGATAACTTTTGGGAGATGGGCGAAACCGGCCCCTGTGGTCCCTGTTCCGAAATCCATATCGACCTTAGAGATGATGCCGATAGAGCAAAGGTGAACGGTCGTGATTTGGTGAATATGGATGACCCTTTGGTCGTGGAAATTTGGAATTTGGTCTTTATTCAATTCAATCGAAAAGCGGATGGTAGTTTGGAAGACTTGCCGGATAAACACATCGACACCGGAATGGGCTTTGAACGCCTGGCAATGGCGATTCAAGGTACAAAATCAAACTATGATACCGATATTTTTACGCCCTATATCCATGCTATTGAAAAGGCGTCCGGGATCAAATACACTTCAAAATACGAAGAAGAAGCTAAGACGGATATTGCCATGCGAGTGGTTGCCGATCACCTCAGGGCGGTATCTTTAGCGATTGCTGATGGGCAATTGCCGGGTAATAATGGGGCGGGTTATGTGATCCGAAGAATATTGAGGCGTGCGATTCGCTATTATTTTTCATTTCTGAATATTGACAGCCCATTCATACATACATTAGTTCCTTTGTTGTCGGAGCAAATGGGGGATGTATTCCCTGAATTAGCGGCTCAAAAGGAGCAGGTGGCTAAGATCATTGAAGGGGAGGAGAAGTCCTTCCTTAATACTTTGGCAAACGGCATCAAACGATTGGATGTATTAAAAGTAACGGATAACCAAATCTCCGGTAAGGATGCCTTTGAATTGTATGATACCTTTGGTTTTCCTATTGATTTGACTCGTTTGATTGCTTCCGAAAAAGGGTGGACCATTGATGAAAAAGGATTTGAAAAAGCACTTTCTGCACAAAAAGAACGCGCCCGGGCTGATGCCAAAAAAGAAGTGGGCGACTGGACAGTTGTTGAGGATGTTGACGCCATCGAATTTGTGGGTTATGATTCATTGGAAGTGACGGATACTAAGGTCGTCAAATATCGAGTCGTTCAAATCAAAAATAAACCACAATATCAGATTGTATTAAACAAAACGCCCTTTTACGCAGAGAGCGGAGGGCAGGTAGGCGATAAAGGAACATTGGTATTCGGTGATGAAAAAATAAGTGTCATTGATACTCAGAAAGAAAATGATTTAAGTATCCATATTGTCAATCAGTTTCCCGATAGTTTTGATGGAAATGTAAAAGCGGTGGTGAAGGCTGATACTCGCCTGCGGATAGAACAAAATCACTCGGCGGCTCACCTCTTTCATGCGGCTCTGCATCAGGTGATTGGCAAAAATGCCCTGCAAAAAGGACAGCATATTGATGATAAACGCCTCCGGTTTGACTTCGCTCATTTCCAGAAGTTGTCCGATGAAGAAATTGCAACCATCGAGCGTGTCGTCAATGAAAAAATACGAGAAGATATAAAATTGGAAGAAGCCATTGACGTGCCCATTGAGCAGGCAAAAGAGCTTGGCGCAATGATGCTTTTCGGGGAGAAATACGGAGAGAAAGTCCGGGTAATTACCTACGATAAGAATTTTTCCAGTGAGCTTTGTGGTGGAACACACGTACCATCTACCGGTCGCATTGGATTGTTCAAAATCATCACTGAAACTTCCGTCGCTTCCGGTATCAGAAGGATCGAAGGCATCACGGCTGATACGGCGGAAAAATACGTCAATGATGCTTTGGGTGAATTACAGGAGGTTCGTTCTCTAATGAAAACGAATAAGGGGGCTCAGAAACAAGTCAGCGCTTTATTAGATGAAAATAGAAGCCTGAAAAAGCAAATCGAAAAATTATTGGCGGCTCAAGCCGGTGCGTTGAAGGGAACTTTGAAAGAAAAGGTTGAAATTGTAAATGGTGTTAATTTCCTCGCAGCTTCTTTACCATTGACGGATTCCGGTGCCATTAAAACACTTGCTTTTCAATTGGAAAAAGAAGTCGGAGATGTGGTGATTGCACTTGGTGCCGTAGTCAAAGATAAACCACAAATTACGGTGATGATTAGCAAGTCACTGGTGGAGGGTAAAGGCTTAAATGCCGGTCAAATGATCCGAACCATGGCGAAGGAAATTCAAGGTGGTGGTGGTGGACAAGCTTTCTTTGCGACCGCCGGTGGCAGGGATGCGGCCGGATTGGACAAGGCATTGGCTGTTGCAAAGCAGTTGTTGTCCTAATCCTCAATCAGGATGCCCATCTTGCCCATTTGGTAGTCTCTTAGGGCTTCCATGATCTGGGTTTGTGTGTTCATGACAAAGGGACCGTGTTGTACGGTTTTTTCATTAAGGGGGACTCCACTTAGGACTAAAAACTCTGCCCTGGATTCAGTAGATAGGTTGATATCCGTCGCATTATTCTCAAAGATAACTAAATTTTTGCTTTCAACTTTTCCATATCCTTTGATACGGATGGTGCCTTGGATGAGGTAAAGCATGGTGTTAAACGATGTGGGTATTTGTAGGGTTTGTGAGGATGGTTTGTCGGTTTTACTCCAGATGATGAGGAGGTCACTTTCGGTTTGTATTTTTCCTTGTAATTCTTGGTAATTCCCAGCGATTAATTTGTTTTTAATACGTTGATCGCCGGATATAAAAAAGGGAATTTCTTCTTCTTTGATAAATTGATAACGGGGCTGCTGCATTTTTTTGTCAGCTGGGGAGTTGATCCACAGCTGGATGAGTTCCTGTGCTTGGTTGCTGTCAATTAAAGCCTGCGTTGGTCGCTCGCTGTGGATGATTCCTGCACCGGCATGCATCCACTGCACTTCGCCTTGTCTGGCTACTTGATTGTGTCCTCGGCTGTCCTGATGACGAAGCTCTCCGTTAATAAGGAAAGTCACCGGGGTGAAACCACGGTGTGGGTGCGGTCCAATTCCCTGTTGGCTCGCTGGAGCATAATTGTTAAAGGTGAAATTGGCGTGGTGTAATAACAAAAATGGATCCAATTGATCGACTTTATTGGTTGGTAATGCCTGTTTGACGACGATGCCACCCATGTTGATGTCTTCTGCCGGGAGTAAATATTTTACTTTTTTAATCATCGTATTTTGAGTTGCGTTAGTCGATCGTCCAGAAGTTGAAAACCTTTGGAGACTTAATCTTCTAAAGCTTAGCCAAAGCTTCTTTTAATTGCAGGTCGATTTCATTATTGACAATAATACCATCTTTGAAATTGTCAAAAAAACCTGGAACACTCAATGATGCAACAACATTGGCTTTGAAATAGGGAAGTGTTTTTTGTGTGATTTGCAGGGAGGAAGCGGCACCACCTTTTCCGGGAGAAGAGCTGAGTAGAACGACTTTTTTATTTTCTAAAAAGTTGCGATTATTTCTAGAAAGCCAATCTAGGATGTTTTTGAAAAAAGCAGTGATATTGCCATTGTGTTCGGCAACCGAAATAATAAAAGCATCGGCAGTAGCTAATTCATTATCTAAATCTTTGACCGCTTTCGGAATGCCTACATTTTCTTCAATGTCGATATTGTACATCGGAATATCGTAATCGGATAAGCGAATTACTTTTGTATTTATTTTGTTAGTTGCGGCATAAGTAATCAATTGATGATTGATAGACTTTGAACTATTGCTACCGGCGAATGCTATTATTTGCATGATTATTTTTTTTGTTTCAAAACTATTTCATGTTTTAGGCATTATAAATTCCGATGAACGCCATCACATTGAAACCCTTTGGCAGAGTGTTTGCAGGCACACCAGGCGATTTTTTTATCTTCGGTGATTTCCACTTTTGTTGGTGTAAAATCAGTTCCTTTATGCGATCCATCACAAAAAGGCTGGTTTTTGCTTTCGCCACAGGCACACCAATAATAAGTACCTGCTTTTACATCCTGGACGATAGGGGATTTTTGAGCAATTTTTGGATTTTTCATAATTTTTTTTTGATGATAAGTAGTTAAAAAAACAAACCCCATCACCCGTCTTTCTTGCGAACGATGAGGTATCGTTTTGTCGATATTATTTTGTCAATGTCACATCAATCGTAAATCCGATGTCATCGGCGATTAGGTAATCAGTAGGTACATTAGGTGTTCCTTCTGTGTGATAAGTTAACCCCCAGTCTTTTCTATCAACAGAAAAATCTTCCGATTTGATAGATACCTTGTCTCCGGTTATATTAATATTTGCCTTAAACGTGATGCTTTTGGTTATATCAAGAATGGTTAAATTACCAGTGACCGTAGAATTATAATCACCTTGTGCAGGTGTCAATTTTGTCAACTCAAATTTAGCAGTTGGGTAGGTTGCTGCATTGAAAAAATCAGCAGATTTTAAGTGGCCGGTTAATTTAGGTCCTTGAGGAGCACCTTCCGGGAAACTTTTCACGACAAGGGTATTCATGTCGATTAATACGGTCGCATTGCTTAATTTGCCGTTATTAACCTTAGCATTCGCACTTTTTAAATTGACGGTTCCAAATCTTTTTTGCATTCCTCCCAGGTGGGAAGCCCGCCAGTTTAGGTGGCTGCCGGCTGCTATCGTATTAAAGGAAGTCGTTGCTGAATTTTCTGTTACTTCCACTTTTTGTGCATCCTGTGTCTCTGCTTTATTACCATTGTTTGAGCACGAGCTTAAAAATGCTAATAAGGCGAATGTCATTAAAATTGTTTTGTTCATTTCTACTCTTTTTAAATATTTGATGATTAATTAATTTTATTAAATGATGAACCAAAATCCACCGCTCAATTCGTTTTTATACTATTGGTTATCCGCATTATTCCATGGGGACTTCCATTAATAATATTTTTGTGTTGGTTTTTATTTCCATGGAAATGGACTTGGTCTGCCAAATATCCAATCCATCTCTTGGCTCTAATTCCCGCCCTTCAATTCTTACATGGTCTTCCAATATAAAACAATATACACCATTGCTATTGTTTTTTAATGGGTAGTTTTGATTTTGTTCTTTTGTGAAACTGCCTGGAAAAAACCATGCATTTTGGTGAATACAGCCCCCCTCGTCATCGGGGTAAGGGGAGCGTATTTGCGCAAATTTATTTTTATCTCATTTCTAAGCTGATCGTTATTTAAAGTGCTCTGATTATAGCTTGGGCTGACATTCATTTTGTTGGGGAATAACCAGATTTGTAGAAACCTAACACCCTTATCCTGGCTTTTGTTGTATTCGCTGTGAAAAACACCTGTACCTGCACTCATTACTTGCACATCTCCAGCTCGAATAATGGTGTGATTTCCCATATTGTCTTTAGGTTCTAAACTGCCCTCAAGTGGAATTGAAACAATCTCCATATTGTCATGAGGATAGGTGTCAAACCCCTTTCCGCCTGCTACAATATCATCATTCAAAACCCGAAGAATGCCAAAATCAGGTTGGTGCCATGCGATTATTACCATAATGCCGCGCTTCTAGCGCTTTAGGGTGCTGTTTAATGCCGCTGGCAACAGGTAGTGAAGAACGCCA
>CAZNCI010000246.1:0-6260 GCA_964571475.1 uncultured Saprospiraceae bacterium
CCCCTTTCACAAATCTCCCACCTCAAAAAAATCAAAAGGCTCAAAAGGTAGTGTTTTGTCCAGCATTTTGCGATAAGCGACGTGTTCTTTATTGATTTTGACGCCTAATTTGAAGACTGATTTGACCATTTTTGTATTATGCCCCCGGATGGTTGTCAGTACGAGACTGTGGTATTTTTTGAAGGCATAATCGTAGAAGTAATCGCCGATGATGGCCATTCCTCCTTTGCTTCTGTAGTCGGGATGGATGCCGAAGGCAACGCCTTTGATGATTTTTTTGTTGGGCCAATATTTTCTAAATAAGAAACCGGGAATGGTGAAAAAATTAATTTTCCCGTTTGCTTTGCGCAAAAATTGATTGACCTCGGGCATCATGGCACACATCGTTACCGGGAGCTTATTATGATAAACAAAACCGACCATGAAGGGGTCTGCTACGGGTTTCATTTCCATGAAAATGGACAAAACCTGCGCCCTAACCAGTGGCTTGAAATGATCGTATTCTTTAAAGGCTGCATTATAAAGTGTACAAAAATCATCGGCGTATTTTTCCGGATTTTTGTAGGAGAGTGAATCGCAGTGTAGGTGGTATCTTTTTTTTGAAATGTCGGCAATTCTTTTGAGCCTCGGGGCATCTATTGAGGAAAGGGAACTATGAAAACTAAGTATCTGCTCAAAGGGGCGAAAGCCCCAGTTGGTGAAAAAATCCTGATAATAATCGGGGTTGTAGTTTTCCTGATAATAGGGAGATCCTGTGCCTTTGGTATAGAGCCCCCAGAACTTATCACGTTCTCCAAAATTGATGGGCCCGTCGATGGCTTTGATGCCATTTTCTAATAAATAATCTTCTGCTTTTTGGAATAAGAGGAAGGCTGCTTTTTGATCATTGATACATTCAAAAAAACCAATTCCACCTGTTGGGAAATCCTGTTTTTCATTTCGTGCGCCATCGATGAATGCTGCAATTCTTCCGATGGCTTTTTGCCCCTCTAATAAAACATAACAAACCGCTGATCCTTTTTGAAAAGCTTTGTTTTTTTTAGGATTAAAGACATTTTGTACATCTTTTTCTAATGGACAAATCCAGTCCGAATCACCTTTGTATATGAGATGCGGTACTTTGTGGAATAATTTCCAGGTGGAGGAATCCTTAACTTCAATTAATTGCATAGTTGCTTTTTCGTTGTGTTGTGTTTGCCACAAATTTACGAAAGAAAGCAAGAATATTGCTATTGAGTAATAATAAATCGTTTAGTGATACATTGCCCATCCGAAATGAAGTGGAAAAAGTATATGCCGCTACTGAATGGTGCCAGTGAAATTTCACCGGAGATGGGGCTGTTTTCAGGAGTGACTCTTGTTTGATTTAATACTGTTTTTCCAGATAGATTGCTAATCTGAATGGCGTAGTTGTTGGCGGTGACTAATTTGTTTTTTATATCATAAAAAAGCTGACCATTTGTAGCAGGAACCGGGCTTAATGTGATGTAATTATCATCGGTGACCGTCTCGATTGTTTCCACGGTATTTTCGCTGTACTTAAAGCGTTTTTCTTCGATATTGGCAAATGAACTTCCTTCAATAATGGTATGGCCATCTGGATCAATGAGCTCATAATAGCCCCAGCCATAGGCGCAGCAAATGCCATCACCATAGTCATCTAATATTCTAAAGGTGTAGCAGCCGGCATCGGGAAGGTCAATGTATTCGATAATACTTTGGTTTTCACTGTATGCATCTACGTCTAATGGACTGGCAACACCCTGTCCACCACCCGTACCCTGCACAATGGGGTTTCCTCCGCTAAAAATCACATCTTCAGATTCATCGAGAATCTCCCAATAGGTATCATAGGCGTATAAGTCTGTTTGTATGTTTAAAATGAGGTTGGGTGATTCTGAGTGAGGAGCGATGTTAAATGTTAATTGAGTCTGGTTATTGGGAGGATTTTGGTCAGATAAATTATTGGGCATGGAAATGTTTGCGGTAAGGACAAGGAAGTCAGTTGTATCCAGAGGTAAGTTTTCTATTGGAATTTCGGGTAATTCAATGATGGTGCTCGATAAAGAAGGAAGGTTGCCAGTCCAGGAGGTTTGCCATTGATAGCCCCCTATATTATAGTCTATTAAGAATGAAGAGATAGGCGTATTACCTTCATTTTTTACCTTTATTTTTGGGTTTAGCGACTCCTGACAAATGGTCTCCCCTCCTTTAAGCCAAATGGCATGCATGTCAATGTCATTGGCAATTTGATAAGTGGGCGTTACTTCAATTCCATTTAATATTTGTTGATTATTTTCGGAGATGAAGATGGCTATTTTAATATTAAATTTATCCAGAGCGACATTCCTGACATTTTCAGGTAAAAGGTAGGAAAAGCTTCTGCTGCCTAATGTGCCTGCATTTGTTTCTGAGATGGTTTCCCCCCATTGCCCGGTAAGGAAAGTTCTGAATAAATTTTCCTGAGCATAGGTAGAACCTGAATTTCCCCCTATCTGTGGGCCGTAAACTTCATTTTGTAAAACAGCTACCTGTAGTTTATTCGTAGGAAAAGAGCTACTGCCCGTATAGTAATACTCGGTATATATTTCAAGCATATTGGTGCTGGTGTTAATCGTCGCTGTTGCGGCAATATTGACAATAGCATCCTGATTCGTTTCGGCAGTCACCGCTGTTTCCCAGTTCCATCTTGAAATGGCAGTTGTGCCGGGGTTACCCTGTTCCAGTCCATTGAAAACTTTTCTGTTGATCGTAGCAGAAGGGTATCCGGTACTACCTGTTTGTTCAAAAATTGGAACGCCGTAGGTTGTTCGGAAGTCAGGGTCATTCCCCTGAGGTACGGCATAGTCTCCTACGTGAAAGTTAAGGTGAACAACTTTTTCAGGATGGGCTGCTTTTAAGTCTCTAATGATTTGATGACCTTCCGGACACCAAACGCAGTAGATGCCTCCAAATTCTTCAATGACAGCATTTTTTGACTGTGTTGAAGTGCTGACAATCGTCTGGCCATTCACTAATTGTGTAGTAAAAACGATGGTTAGAAAAAAAAGAATTTGGTATAACTTCATCTGTATATTTATGTCCCTATTGTATTTGGGATTTCTCCCTTTTGCAAAATAAAGCAAAAAAATGGTTTATTTTTCTTATTTTTGCTAAAAAAGTAGGCTACTTGCCAAAATATTATCCACTCACCCAAATTACAGCGGTTATTGTTGTCGCCTAAAAGACAGCTATTAATAGTCTTACAACCTTTTAATCTATTTTTTATTGAATAGTGAGTAACTCAATACTTCGAACAATTCAATACAGGTGTTTTTATAACTAAAAGAGAGGGGCGTTGATCGTTCTTCTTTAATTAAATTTCAGAAAATGAAAATTGTCATTATCGGAAATGGAATTAGTGGTATTACTGCCGCTCGTTTTATTCGTAAAAAAAGCGATGCGTCGATTACTGTGATTTCAGGGGAAACCGATTATTTCTTCTCCAGAACAGCTCTGATGTATATCTATATGGGGCATATGCGATTTAAAGATACTCAGCCCTACGAACCTTTTTTTTGGAAGAAGAATCGTATTGAACTTAAAAGGGCTTATATCTCAAGTGTTGATGTTCAGCAAAAGCAATTATTAACCAGGGACGGTGAGCAAATCAGTTATGATAAACTGATTTTGGCGACCGGTTCTGCTCCTAATAAATTCGGATGGCCGGGGCAGGATCTTAATCGGGTAGGAGGCTTGTATAGCTTTCAGGACCTGGAGGCAATGGAGGCGGGAAGTGAAGGTTTGAGACGAGCGGTAATTGTAGGTGGAGGACTAATTGGATTGGAAATGGCGGAGATGTTTATGTCCAGAGGTATCCCCGTGACATTTTTGGTCAGGGAGCGTAGTTATTGGGATATTGTCATGCCGCCGGAAGAATCAGAGATGATTAGTCGGCACATATTGGAGCATGGTATTGATTTGAGATTATCAACGGAATTGAAGGAAATTGTCGATGATGGTAAGGGTAATGCCTGTGCTGTTATTACGAATACCGGGGAGCGGATTGAGTGTGGTTATGTGGGCTTAACGGCGGGTGTTCACCCCAATATTGGCTTTTTGAAGGATAGTGGCATTGAGATGGCAAGAGGGATTTTGGTGAATGAATATCTGGAGACTAATATTCCTGATGTTTATGCCATTGGTGACTGTAGCGAGCAGAGAAGTCCTATGGAGGGGCGTCGATCAATAGAAGCTGTTTGGTACACCGGTCGTATGATGGGGGAAACGCTGGCACATACTATTTGTGTGAAGCCTACGAAATACGATCCAGGAATTTGGTTTAACTCTGCCAAATTTTTAGATATAGAGTATCAGGTTTATGGTACGGTTTTGACCAATGCTCCGGCACATCATCAGTCTATTTACTGGGAGGCTCCAGATGGAAAGAAAAGTATTCGCATTGTTTATGATAAAAACGATGATACTATTCTTGGGTTTAATTTGATGGGGGTGCGGTATCGGCATGAAGTTTGTGATAAATGGCTGCGCCAAAAGACGCATATAGGAGAGGTATTAAAAAACCTTAGCCTTGCTAATTTTGATCCTGAATTTTTTCATGTTTATGAAAAGGAGGTGATTCGCAAATATGAAAAGATGTCAGGTAAGCAGATTCAAAAAAAGAAGCGTGGTGGTTTAGATGCAGTAGTGCGTTTTTTGCGGTCATCTAATGCTTAATTCCTTTTTATCCAAATTATTAAAACGCCTTGAAATGGAAGAAAGAAAATATCCTTTTCTTTTAGGGTGAAAAATATATACAAAATGTCAAAAGTAAATACAAGTTTATCTATATCTAACCCGCATCCTCACGGAAGCCATTGGTCTGAAAAATTAGGGGTGGCCGTTGGAAGTGTCGGGCTGTTAATATTGGCTGCCGCCTTAATCGGAACTGATTTCTCATCGAAAGGAATGGTTTTGGGAGTGGCATTGTTGAGTCTTACAGCGGCTCCGATACTTTTTGCTTATGGAAAATATAATAATACCTCTCCCGGGATAAAAAATAATGGGGTATGGAATCGATCCCTATCTTCCAGAGGTTTGTTGGCATGGGGGATTGGTGTGCTGCTGACTTCTTTTTATGTGGTACTTTATTGGTATCCGACACTGCTTGGACAAGGTGGCGGAGAAGTGGCTAACAGTGGAATTATTGGTTTGTTTGACCCCCTGAGTATGGCTTTGAAAGGAAAGCCTGCAAGTCAGTGGTTTGTTTATGGAACACTTTATACGGTTGCAATTATTGGTTTGGGGGCTAAGTTTATGTATAAATACCGGCATAATAGGTATCAGTTACTCCGGACGAGTTCTGTTATCTTATTTCAATTGGGTTTCGCTTTTTTGATTCCGGAGATACTTCAGGGCTTAAATCCCGATTTGGCGTATTTTGATATGGATGCCAAAAATATGTGGCCCCTGGATTACGATTTTGCCCATAGCTGGCATTTGAAAAATTTGTTGAATGGCGGGAATTTGGGTATGTTCTTTTTGACATTGGGTGTTGCTAAATTTTTATTGATTTCTCCAATATTGACCTATTTTTATGGCAAGCGCTGGTATTGTTCGTGGGTGTGTGGATGTGGAGGTCTGGCGGAGACAGCCGGAGATTCTTTTAGACAATTATCTGATAAATCACTCAAAGCATGGAAAATTGAGCGTTGGATGATATACAGTGTCCTGGTCTTGGTTACAATCATGACCATAGCCAGTTTGTATGGTTTTTTTACAAATTCAGGTACTTTCCTGGGATTGGATATTTATAAGTATTTTCAAAAACCTTATGGTTTTTTTATAGGAGCGGCATTTTCTGGTGTAGTAGGAGTGGGCTTTTATCCATTATTGGGGAATAGGGTCTGGTGTAGATTCGGATGTCCAATGGCGGGTTTATTGGGCTTGCAACAGAAATTCTTTAGCCGTTTTAGAATAACAACCAATGGAGGGCAGTGCATCTCCTGTGGCAATTGTTCTACTTATTGTGAAATGGGGATCGATGTACGTGCTTATGCACAAAAAGGGCAGAATATTGTACGTGCTTCCTGTGTTGGGTGTGGAGTCTGTTCCGCCGTTTGTCCAAGAGGGGTGTTGAAGCTGGAAAATGGAAAGATAGACCTGGATCAACGAACGAGTGAGTTGAAGAGCCTTCATATTCGGTAGTTTTTTAGTCTTCAGTGAGTAGTCGGCAGTCTTCAGTTAGCAGTCAGCGGTTTTCAGTTTCATTATTTTTTTGC
>CAZNCI010000247.1:0-6240 GCA_964571475.1 uncultured Saprospiraceae bacterium
CCTACTCTTTTTCTTCTACGCTTTAGATTATCTGGCTCTTAACCTAATTTTGCCCAAGGGAGTAGGAAATTATGTTAAAAATACCTTAGCTTTACTTCCAAAAAACAATGCGCATCATTAAAACCACCCTTTTATTAGTATTTTTTATTGTATCATTTTCATTAAGCGCTCAATTGGATCGCCCGCCCTTTACGCCGGCAACGGAGCGAAATGCAGGCTATAAACAGCGTCTCGATCGCACATCGTCCTCACTTCTCAAAAACATCCCTTTTCGTCAATTAGGTCCTGTGGTGCAAAGTGGGCGGGTCGTTGACGTAGCCGTTAATCCAAATAATCCAACGGAATTTTATGTAGCTTACGCATCGGGCGGCTTGTGGAAGACAGAAAATAACGGTACCTCCTTCACGCCTCTTTTTCAAAATGAGATGGTGATGACCATTGGTGCTATTGCGGTAGATTGGAAAACCAACACTATTTGGCTGGGATCGGGTGAAGTCAATTCCAGTCGCTCCTCCTATGCCGGAGCCGGCATCTTTAAAAGCACCGATGGAGGCAAAAACTTTGTCGCGTTGGGGCTGGCAGAAACCCACCATATCGGGCGCATCATTTTACACCCCAATAACCCCAAAATCGCCTGGGTAGCAGCCTTGGGACATTTATACTCGCCCAATCAGGAAAGAGGTGTCTATAAAACAATAGACGGAGGTAAAACCTGGGAAAAAACCCTTTTTGTGGATCAAAATGCAGGAGCAGTCGAATTAACACTTGATCCCAATGATGTTAATACCATTTATGCTGCCATCTGGGAACGCGAACGACGCGCCTGGAACTTTGTTGAATCCGGTAACCATAGTGGCATTTATAAAAGCACCGATCAGGGGGAAACCTGGTCGCTAAGTTCAACCCAAGCAAGTGGATTTCCGACTGGCAAAGGAGTCGGTCGAATTGGGTTAGCTTCGGTCAACAACGGAGGCAACACTACGCTTTATGCAGTATTGGACAATTACAACCGCCGCCCCAAAAAAGAAAAAGACCCTTTAAAACTGGATAAAGAGGAGCTTCGGTCTATGACAAAAACAGATTTTTTAAATCTAGAGGACTATAAAATAAAAGATTATCTGTCTCGAAATAATTTTCCGGACAAATACGATCTAAAATCGGTCAAAAAGATGGTCAAAACGGGTAAAATAACACCTGAAGACCTCGTGAAATACACAGAAAGTGCCAACTCCTTATTATTTGACACGCCGGTCATTGGCATGGAAATTTATCAGTCAAACGACAATGGAAAAACATGGCATAAGACCCATGAAGATTATCTGGATGGCGTTTATTACTCTTACGGGTATTATTTCGGACAAATCCGAACCAATCCGCGTAACCCACAGGAAATTTACGTCTATGGTGTCCCCATTATCAAATCACTGGATGGCGGCAAAACATTTGAATTTATTGGCGCAGAAAATGTACATGTCGATCATCATGCGTTATGGGTGGACCCAAATAAGGATGGTCACCTAATCCTCGGTAATGATGGAGGAATTAATATTTCCTATGATGATGGAGACTCGTGGGTCAAATGCAACACCCCTCCCGTCGCCCAGGCTTATGCTATTGCCGTTGACATGGAACAACCATTTAATGTCTATTGTGGCTTACAGGACAATGGCGTTTGGAAGGGACCATCGACAGATAAAATAAACGTTTCCTGGCATAACACAGGGAAATATTCCTTTGAAGGCATTTTGGGCGGTGACGGCATGCAGATAGCCGTTGACAGCAGAGATAATAATACCGTTTATACCGGATTTCAGTTTGGAAATTACTACCGAATCAATCTGGCAGAAAAGGATTACACCTATATCACTCCCAAACACGAACTGGGAGAACGCCCTTATCGCTGGAATTGGCAAGCCCCTATTATGTTATCGCCCCATGCTCAAAATGTAATCTATTTCGGTGCAAACAAATTATTCCGGTCTTTGGACAAAGGCGATCATTTTGAGGCAATTTCAGGCGACTTAACGAAAGGAGGGAAAAAGGGAGATGTCGCCTTTGGCACTATTACGTCCATTGATGAATCGCCCCTGAAATTTGGATTACTTTACACCGGCTCGGATGATGGAAAGGTTTATTGCAGCCCCGATGGCGGCAACACCTGGAAAGATGTTTCTGCCGGTTTGCCCGAAAATTATTGGGTCAGTCGCATACAGGCCTCCAAATTTGAAGAAGCCCGTGTTTATGTTTCCCTAAATGGATACCGATGGGATGATTTCCACTCCATGGTCTATGTATCGGAAGATTATGGTAAAACCTGGACTAAAATCGGGAGAGACTTGCCATTAGAGCCCGTTAATGTCATTCGGGAGGACCCTAAAAATGCAGCTATTTTATACGTCGGCACGGATAATGGCCTATATGTATCATTGGATAGCGGTCAAAATTTCATGGAAATGAATAAAAATTTACCCGCCGTTGCCGTCCATGATTTAATCATCCACCCTAGAGACAAACAATTGGTTGTGGGCACACACGGACGTTCTTTATTCATCGCAAATGTCAGCGAACTCGAACAATTAACCCCAGAATTAATGGCTGAGAATTTATACGTTTTTGATCTTCAAAAAGCTAAAAGCCGATCTAGTTATGGTAAAAAATCCTGGTTTTCAAAAAACAAAGCCTCTTTTGAATTTCCAATATATACCTCTAAGGCAGGAAAGGTATCCATTGACATTCAAACCCAAAAAGGTATTTCTTTGTATCGAAATGAAACGAAGGTGGAT
Source organism: uncultured Saprospiraceae bacterium (assembly GCA_964571475.1). Lineage (GTDB taxonomy): Bacteria > Bacteroidota > Bacteroidia > Chitinophagales > Saprospiraceae > JALVDO01. Next base: position 2,784 of record CAZNCI010000247.1, read on the forward strand.
GCAGGCATTAACTACCTATCCTACGACATGACCGTCAGTGAAAAACAAATAAAAACCTACCAAAAGGAGCTCAATGAAGCATTAGAAGACGGAGACAAACCAATTCGTCTAAAAAAGGCAGACAATGGTTTATTTTATATTCAAAAAGGAACGTATCAGCTTATCATTCACCAAGGAAATGATGAAGTAATTCGGGAATGGGTGGTGAAGTAGGAGAATAAGGCGACAAGGCGCGCGGGGCTTCCATTGGGAAAAGAGCTATTGAGTTTTTAAGCTGTTGAGTTTTGGTTGGGGGGTGGAAGAAATGCCGGGCAAAGAAAAAAAAGGGCAAAGGAAAACGCAAAGAACGCTAAGGGAAGCGCAAAGATCGCAAGGAAAACAGGGGTTCAAAGGAAACATTGCTTCAATGTACCAAGGCACGCAGGGCTTCCATTGGGACCGCGGCGCGGGTAGGCAGTATTCAATTCACGACAACCTCCTCCGGCATAGTCGCGATAACAGAAAAAATATTACCTTTATTATGCATGATTTGCTTCCATAAAAGGTCGGGTTTGGACTTAAACAAATAATTGGGGTGCATATTAGCTACTACCCAGGAGCCAGTTTCCAATTCTCCTAACAACTGCCCCTCTGACCAGCCGGAGTAACCCATAAAGAAGCGAATATTGTGCGGTTGGATTAATTTGGAATCAATCAAAAATTTCAATTTCTCGAAGTCACCGCCCCAGTAAATTCCTTTACCCACCTTTAGACTACCTTCAAGGAGGTCGCCCACATTGTGTAAATAATGCAAAGTATCGGTTTCCACCGGGCCACCAGCGTAAACGGGCGAATCAAACCGAGGAAAATCACCTACTAATTCATCTACTCGCACATCCATTTTCTTATTTAAAACAAGACCAAAAGAACCATCCTTATTATGCTCACATAAAAGGATTACCCCTCGTCCAAAGTTGACATCCATCATATATGGTTCTGCCAACAAAACCTTTCCTTTTGAAACTTTGATCTTCATAGCCAAAATATATTGTGTTAAATGCTAAACGCACTACCAATTGAAATTGTTCCGACATTTTGGGCATTTTAACAAAACATAAACATTATACATCATTGTTTCTCTCCGAGCCCCAAACCAGATATTTTCATAAAAACATTACCCGTCAATAATAATTCAATATTAAACCCCTCTTTGGTCAAAAAAGCATCCTTAATCCGAAATTCTTTCAATTCTCCATGCATATTAACACCCTGCCTAATCTCATAAGCCTCCAATTGTTTTTTTATCAATTTTTCCATCTCTGTCATATTATATTTCAGTAAAACATTGACGTTTTCTTCAATTTGTTTTTTAAGGGTGCTTTTAAGTAGCCAGGCGGCAGATTTGTGCAAAAAATTCTTTGTTTCGAGGGTAAACTTTAGGTCTTTCAGGTCAAAAGTATTTTTCCGTTTATTAAAAACAGGTCTTCCTTTCATATAAATACTCCCCTTATAACTCCCCTCCAAAACGGTATTAACAACCAATTCGTCGCCCTGCCCAAACAGGTGAATATTTTTGACCGTTGCGGCATACTTTCCCGATTCAAAAGTTTTATCCAACAGATTGGTCTTAGCTAATTGTTCGGCCTCTTCGTAAGGAATGGTGGTATATAGATGTAATTCATAAAAAGGGACTAACTCCTCCGTGTAAGTGAAAGCAGGTAAGGTGTCCGGTTTTAAATAATCCGGTTCTTTTCCAACACTTAGGCTGGGTTTACTCTCTACACCAATCACAAAAGAAATCGCCTCATCAGAAGTCTGTGGTTTGGTCATGGTCATTGCCTGGGGATTAACCAGCAACCAGGTATTATACTCAGGAGAGACCAGGCTGGGTTCGTAAAGTTTTGCCCAAATATCCTCCATCATCTCTCTCATATTCATACTGGCTTTAATCTGTTCGTCAATGGAGGCAGACAAAAAATCCCGGCTTTTGGCCATCACCATATCCCCAATAAATTGTACAGGAAGGCGGACACCGGCTAAATTCAAAGCGGGCTTTCGTTGCCATGAATAATCTTCAATCACGGTGGTTGTCTCAAAAGTCCAGTCATCTTTAATATCAAAAGAAGTAAAAAAGTTCAGGGTAATATCTCCGTCTGCGTTTAAAATAGCAAAACCTGCCTTATATTTTATCAATAAAGAAAGCGGCACCTTATAACGGATGCCCATAATGGCTGGTTCCAGCACAATTTCTGCCGCCTTTGTAGCAGTGAGCGCCAAATTATCCCCATCATAAACGTCATCATCTTCGTATAACACCCCTGAAAAAACCTTATTAAGACTCTGCTCCAACTCGGGCAAATGAATGCTAACAGGAATATTGATGATAGATTTTTCTTGCATAGATACGTTATTATATTTTTCAACTGGTTTTTGAATGACTTTAGATGATTTACATGAAAATGTAAAAACAATAATCAAGCCTAATAACAATACTCGGACCATGGTGTTTAAAATTTTCCTCAAAAATGACATCTTTTTTTCAATCAAAAAAATAGCAGCCCATATTTTTATTTAAGAGGCAGGAAAGCATGGCAAAAAATCCATTCAACCGACAAGAATGTGTATTTTGTCGAAAAAATAAAATCTAAAAATAAAATTATCGTTATGTTTGTACTCTGTTTATATAAAATATTACATGAAAAGTAAAAAAGTAACCGCTGTATTGGCCCTACTCTTTGGAGTATTGGGAGTTCATCGATTCTATCTCGGAAAAAAATTACTGGGAATACTCTATCTTGCTCTTTTTTTCTTCTCATTAGCCATTACGATTGAAGAAGGCGCCCCTTTGATTATCGCCAGTGGCGTTCTGGGTTTTATTGATTTTGTACTCTTTACCGTTATGCCCATTGAAGATTTTGATGAGAAATACAATAAAAAGTGGTTATACGGAAGAGAACGCCCCACCTACCATGATAAATTTGAAAGAAATGCCCACACTACTACAAGTGTAAGAAGTAAATTTGAGACCTTAAAATCTCAGGGAATTGCCGCATTTAGAGACTATGAATTCGATGAAGCGATCTGTTTTTTTGAAGATGCCCTCAATGAAGAACCAGATTCACCGGCTATTCACTTCAACCTCGCCTGCTGTTTCTCCATGATAGAAGATAGCAGTACCGCCTTCTCTTATCTGGAAAGTGCCGTTGAAAATGGATTTAATATTACTGAGAAAATCCACACACACGATGCCTTGGCACATATCCGCACCCAACCCGAATTTGATCAATTTGTCGAAAACGGCTATCAAATCAATGCGCCTAAAACCTCATCCGCTCCACCAAAAAAAGACGACCTATTAACCCAACTCTCCAAACTCGGAGAACTCAAAGAAAAGGGATTGTTATCAGAAGAGGAATTTACTTTACAAAAGAAAAAATTATTGGGTTGAAGTAATTTAAATTAGAATTAGAATTAGAAT
>CAZNCI010000248.1:0-6207 GCA_964571475.1 uncultured Saprospiraceae bacterium
GCGTGAACCTAAGCTCCCTTTGGGTCGCTTAGGGATTCACACCGACACTTGGGGGTGGGAGCTGATGCTTGGAGTGCCTTTTTTTGCATAAGCGATGGGAATAGGTGCCGACGTAGGAGGCAGACTCGTAGCTTTGCGGAGAGGCCGAACGAATAGTGAGCCTATGGACGTAGCGACCCCGACGCTGGGAGGCGCGTGCAGGCAGGGAGGGGATATGCCCTCATTATTGGCATCACCCACCCCAAAGTGTCTGCACCCATGGATAGCCTATCCTCTCGTGAGGTGAACTTAGTTCTTAAGCCACTGGTCACGACTGAGGAGAGGGCACGCCCTGAAAAATATTGATTTTTTACACATTTTTTTCTAGTTTAACAAAGCATTAAGAACTATTATTCCTACTTTTATCGTCTTATAAATATAAAGTTCATTGAATAGACATGAATATTACAATAGATATAGGCAATACCCGGACAAAAATCGGCGTTTTCAAGGGCAGCAATATAGTAGATAAGATCGTGATGAATGGTTTTGATGCATCAAAAATATTTGAAGTCGCAACCAACCATAAGGGGCAAAATATCATCTTTTCTTCGGTGGCAATTGTGATTGATGAAGAAATCCTGACAAGATTCCGAAATCAATTTTCTACAGTAGTCCAATTATCTGTCCATACACCTCTGCCGATTCAAAATCTTTATAGCACACCAGCAACACTTGGGAAAGACCGATTAGCTGCTGTAGTTGGTGCTTATGCATTATTCGGAGAGGAGGCTTGTTTAGTTATTGATGCCGGTACTTGTATCACTTATGATATATTGGCACCGGGAGGGAAATTTCTAGGAGGAAATATCAGCCCTGGAATTGAACTTAGGCTTAAAGCAATGCATCATTTCACGCAGCGTTTACCATTGCCAGTGGATCGGAAAGTTCGATCGGATTGGGGGACTTCGACGAATGAGGCATTAATCAATGGAGCAATTTTGGGTGTAATCAATGAAATAGATGGCTTTATTGAGCGTGCAAAAGGCGATTATGGCAGTATTAATACTATTTTAACCGGAGGAGATGCAAATATTTTTGGTAAAAAGCTAAAAAACAAGATATTTGCAGATTCAAATTTAGTCCTTGTTGGGCTGAATAAAATTTTAAACTATAATGTCGAAAACTCGTAGTAGCATTTTTATCGCCTTTTTAATGGCCTTTTGTGTCGGAATTGTCAATGCACAAGTTAACTCTGAAGATATTCGCCCGGGGAAGAATTCTCCTTATTCCAGAATAGGATTGGGTGATATTGAAAATAATTATTATTCAGCTTCGGGGGCAATGGGTGGTATTACCGCCGCTTATAATAATCCTTTTCATTTGAATTTAGCCAACCCTGCGGCTTTATCATTTTTGAGGCAGACTGTTTTTGAGCTTGGATTGGATGGAGCGTATGGAGGTTTAAAGTCAGGTACTCAAAAAGATGCTTATTGGGCTGGCAATTTGAAGTATATGGCATTAGGCTTTGCCTTGAAGAATAAATTGAATCAGGAATTGGATCAAAAAAATTCGCCCTGGCAATTTGGGATGAGTCTTAATTTGACGCCTTTCGCTTCAACGGGTTATAACATTATCCTGAAGGGGAATAGCGATGACCCGGAGTTGGCAACGACCAATATATTAAAAGGAACAGGCAGTATATACCGGTTTACATGGGGCAATGCTGTTCGATATAAAGGTTTGGCATTTGGTGTTAATCTCGGTTATCAGTTTGGAACATTAACCAATAATAATAATGTCGTATTTGATTCATTAAGGTTCACCTTTTATACTGAATTAAACAATCAATTTAGCATTTCTGGTTTAGTTTGGAATGCAGGCATACAATATCAATATGACTTTAAGAAAAAAAATGCAAAAGGGGAGATGATTCCGAATGGCAAGCAATTTACATTTGGATTTTATGGAAATGGAATTCAGTCATTTGCGACCAATAGCAATAATTATTATCATCGCAATACGATTTATCCAAATGGTGCTTATATCGATACTATATTTGCGAAGAATGAAATTTTGGGGACGGGGCAATTACCATTGTCCTGGACGTTGGGAGCCGGTTATAAACAGGATAATTTTAAAGTTTATTTTGATTATAATCAGACGAGGTGGAGTGATTATAAGAATGAGGCAAAGGCTGGAGAATTGTATGACACCTGGCGTTTTTCGACAGGGCTCGAATATACTCCGGATGCTAACTCTTATAATAGTTATGCGAAGAAAATTCGTTATCGGGTTGGGTATTATACCGCAACAGACCCCCGAAAAGTGGGAGGTGTTCAATTGAAGCAGTCTGCTGTTACTTTTGGATTTGGTATGCCCATTATAAGAAAGAGGCAGCAATTGTCATTTGTTGATTTAAGTTTTGAAATAGGAACACGAGGAATACAGGAAGCATTGCATGAGAATTATTACAAAATGACTTTGGGCTTCACACTAAATGATAATTCATGGTTCTTTAAGCGAAAATATAACTAAAAAGAAATAAGTAACTGGTCAAATTGAATACAACTTTTGATGAGGTGATTTTTTCAATATTCGATGAAAAGAGGATTGGAAGAAGCTGCCGGCTGAAAGTTGGTTATTTGTTTTGAACAGCTATTTAGTATTCACCATACATATTAAACATTGGTGTCTTAAGGATTAAATAATACACCTATTAAACTTGTTCTTTTTGCCTACTCTTTGTCAATAAATGGGGCACTTATCACGATAAACCTGTCGGGTTGCCAGGCGGGGATTCCCCATTTATTGGCTCGATTAGACAAAAAATAGGCGGCGTTTAATATAGTAATAGTTTAGTTCCTAAGCCACCAGGTAACTCTTCGGGTTACTTTTAACTATTAAATTGATTTAAAAACAAAATTTATCGAGTATGAAATTGTATAAAATTTTTGCAGCGGCAATTTTTCTTAGCCTTATTAATGTCATGAACATTCAGGCCCAGTGTAAGACATGGGTGGGGGCTGAAATGGAGGAGGAAGCAACCAATGCGCACGTAGTTTATCGCCCTTATCTAAAGGATAAAGAGGTGGAAGATTTGGAGCAGTTGAGTGATGCTGATTTTCAGATTGCATTTACCAACTGGGAAAAAGCCTATACCTTAGCTCCTGCCGCAGATGGTGAGCGTAATTTCCACTTTACAGATGGTCGGATGTTATACCAGACGATGTATAACAAAACAGATGACGAAGCTAAAAAAGCGGAGTATGCCCAAAAGATAATAGACCTTTATGACCAGGAAATTAAGTGTTTTGGTGACGAGGCGTATAACCTTGGATTGAAAGGTTTTGATATGTTCTTTTACCTAGGTTATGGGTTTGATAAAAAGGTGTATGACATCCTGGTCGAATCTATTGATAAGGGAGGCAACGCTTCCGGTTATTACCTCTTTGATCCGATCGCTCAATTGTTAGTGGAATTATACCAAAATAAGGAAATCACAAAGGATGATGTTGTGAATACAGTTGAGAAATTGAATGCAATTTCTGATTATAATATCAAAAATACACCGGATGAAGCTCAGGATTACAAAGATGCAGCGGATAATTTAGTAGCTTATTTGCAGCCTATCGAAAATGAAGTGTTTGACTGTGCTTACTTTAAGAAAAAACTGATACCAGAATATAGGGCAAATCCCGACGACCTTAAAACACTGGAGTTCGTTTATCTCAAATTAAAAGACAGAGGTTGCGACCCCAATGAGGATATTATGAAAGAGTTGTATGCTAAATACAGCGTCGTGGCAGAGGAGATTAACAGAAAAATGAATGCAGAGAAAAGAAAGACGGATCCAATGTATGATGCCATCCAACTCCAGCAGGAGGGTAAGTACGATCAGGCATTGACTCGCTATCAGGAGGCTATCGAGGTGGAAGGTGCCAGTGATGATGCAAAAGCACAGGCTTATTACAGCATAGCATCTATACTTTTATGGCAGAAAGGACAATATCAAAATGCGAGAACAAAAGCAAGAAAAGCAGCTTCATTAAAGCCGGGATGGGGAAAACCATACCTTTTAATCGCAGATATTTACGGAAAGGCAGCACGGGGATGTGGCGATTCATGGAATCAGCGCCTGGCGATGCTTGCCGCCTTGGAGAAGTGTTATTATGCTAAAAAAATTGATCCATCAAGTGCTGGTGAAGCGAACAAGCGTATCAATGTCTATTCTAAAGGACGACCATTGCAGGATGAAGGATTTATGAGGGGGGTGAAGGAAGGACAGAAAGCAAAAGTTGGCTGTTGGATAGGGGAGACCGTGACGATTCAATTCTCCAAGTAATTAGGTGATTTTAAATTACCTTAGCTGTAAAAAAGAACCCCTTGGCGTTTATAAATGCCAAGGGGTTCTTCTTTTGCATGAAATTGAAAAAGGAAACCCATTCGGGCTTCCTCTTTTTTTAACATTTTCCTGAAAACAATCAATTTGCGGCTCATATTCAAGGTGCAAATCGGACTATTTTTTTGATGTGAAAATGTTGTTTGTTTTAAAAAATTAGTGTTTCACTGTGTGTTATGCTGCAAATATGGGGCGTAATTTTTTATCTATTAAGTACATTTTTGAAACTTTCTGATTTTTTTTGAGTATATAAAGAGTGTTTAATTTACTGATTGTCATATATTTGATCTTTGGTTTATTGTTTTTATTGGATACATATTAAGAAAAAATGCAACAAAGTAGGCTTATAAAAAATATCAAAGAGCTATCTCATAAAGAAAGAGAGCAGTTTAAGCTCTTTACAGAATCACCTTATTTCAATCGGCATAAAAAGACGATTCAATTTTTGAAGCTTATTTTAAAGCATATTGATGCGACCAAAGGGGGAAAGCTGTCAAAGCTAAAGGTGCATGAATATTTATTTCCAGACACGAAGTATGAAGAACAAAATCTTTATAATTTGATGTCTTATTTGATGAAATTATTTCACCGTTATTTGGCTATTCACCATTTTGAAGAAGCGGACTTTCTAGAACCACTGATGACCTTGGAAGCTGCCTTTGAGTCCAATCAATTTGATCTATTGAAGAATAGGGGAAAGCAACTTGAAAAACAACTCAAAAAACGAAGCTTTCACAACAGTGCCTACTTTATGGCCAATTATAAATTGAACGCCTATCTCGGTTATTACGATGTGCAATATGAAGATAGGACACGGACAGAGCGAATGCAATCAATGGTTGATAGCCTGGACAGGTATTACATCCTTGAAAAATTGCGGAATACCATCCACATGACAGCCAATATGCTGATGATGAATACGCCTTATACTTTTCCTATGTTAGACGAGGTATTGAGTCATCTGGAAAAAGAACCTGAACGCTATAAAGAAGATGTTTCCATTGTTATGTATCAGACTATCCTGATGAGCCTCAGGGATGAAAAGAACCCCGAGCACTATAAGAAAATGAAGGAAATGCTATCTTCTAAAATGGATGCTTTATCAGGAGAAGAACAAAGTGACCTTTATTCCTTTGCCAATAATTATTGTATCCGACAGATCAATATGGGCTATAGTGAATTCCAAAGAGAATTGTTTGACCTTTATAAACATGGACTTCAGACGGGGATTATTTTGTACAATGGCTTATTATCGGAGTGGAACTATAAAAATATCACCGCATTGGGCTGTCGGCTAAAGGAGTTTGACTGGACGGAAAACTTTATTCAATCCTTTAAGAAAAAACTACCATCACACCGGGCGGAGAATGCCTATAATTATAATTTGGCTCATCTGTATTATTCTAAAAAGATGTATCAGGAGGCCTTGTCTGCATTACTCTTGGTGCAATTTACGGATGTTAAATATCACCTTAATACCACCTTTTTATTACTGCGAACTTATTATGCGCTTAGCGATACCGAAGCCTTACTTTCTTTGATTGATACTTTTAGAATTTATGTGATTAGGAATCAAAAAATAACCAGTAACCAGAAACGGGGTTATACTAATTTCCTTAGATTTGCTAAAAGGCTGGTTTTGATAAGGCATAATAAAAGTACTTTTTCCAGGCAGGAATTAAAAGAAAAGCTGGCAACTCTATCTGCAAAGATTGAAGAAACGAATAATATTATTAATCGATATTGGCTGATCGAGGAATGTAATGCGATATAGTGGCTCAAGAACTAAATAACACACATATTAAACTTGCTCTTTTTCGCCTACT
>CAZNCI010000249.1:0-6198 GCA_964571475.1 uncultured Saprospiraceae bacterium
CCACAGTGGATTGACCGGGATCGTTTTGTATTGTCGGGTGGTCACGGCAGTATGTTATTGTACAGTTTATTACACCTCTATGGGTATGATTTATCCATGGATGAATTGAAAAATTTCCGTCAATGGGGTAGCAAAACACCCGGGCATCCGGAAGTACATGAAACACCCGGGGTTGAAACAACTACGGGACCCCTTGGTCAGGGTGTCGCCAATGCTGTTGGAATGGCTTTAGCCGAAAATTCTTTGGCAGCCCGTTACAATACCGAAATGGAGGTTATTAATCATTTCACCTATGTCATGGCGGGAGATGGCGATATGCAGGAGGGCATTACACACGAAGCCGCCGCCTTTGCCGGTCACAATAAATTGGGTAAACTAATCCTATTATACGACGATAATAATATCACTATTGATGGATCGACTGATTTGTCTTTTTCAGAAAATGTATTAAAACGACACGAGGCTTATGGCTGGCATGTACAAACGATTGACGGGCACGATTTGGATGCTATTGACAAAGCCATTTCCATTGCAAAATCGGTCACCAGCCAACCCTCCATTATTGCCTGCAAAACCATCATTGGCTTCGGCAGCCCCAATCGGGGAGGAACCGCAAAAGCGCATGGAGAACCATTTCCAGAAGACGAGATTAAATTAACAAAGCAAAAGTTGGGTTTACCGGCAGATGTTAAGTTTTACGTTTCCCCAAAGGTAAAAGAGTTATCTATAAAAATGCGACAACATGGAACAAATTTAAATAATGAATGGGACAAAAAATGGGCGGCATACGAAAATGCCTATCCCGTTCACTTTCAGGGGTTGAATGCTTGTATTCAGGGTGAAATTGATGAAAAAGCATTTAACATCCCTATCTTTTCTGCTGACAAAGCAATGGCAACGAGAGCTGCATCGGGCGCAGTATTGGATTATTTAGCGCCTTTAATTCCTGCCCTTATTGGAGGATCAGCCGACCTGACTCCTTCTAATAAAACATTCCCAAAAAGTGAATCCTCTTATAGTGTAAACAACACATCTGGCAGGTACATTCACTATGGTGTCCGGGAACACGGCATGGCCGCTATTATGAATGGCATGGCGCTTCATGGTGGTATATTACCCTATGCTGGAACATTTTTTGTTTTTTCAGATTATATGAGACCGGCGATGCGCATGGCAGCATTGATGGGGCAGCAGGTGATTTATGTATTGACACACGACTCGATTGGTCTGGGAGAGGATGGGCCTACGCACCAGCCCATTGCGCATTTGGCTTCTTTACGGGCGATGCCCAATTTGACCGTCATCCGCCCAATGGATGCCAACGAAACAGCCGAGGCATGGAAAATGGCTTTGCAAAACAAAAAAGGTCCTGCCTGCCTCGTATTAACACGTCAAAACCTAGCAACTTACGACCGCTCTTTACCCGAATTTGCAGCCGTAGAGCTTGCGCAAAAAGGCGGTTATGTCTTCACAGAAGATACTGGCTTTGATACCATCATTATTGCCTCCGGATCAGAAGTTGAAATTGCCGTAGAGGCTAAAAAAATACTCAATGAGAAAGGACTAAAAGTTAGAATTGTTTCCATGCCTTCTACGGATGTTTTTGATGTACAGTCACCAGCATATCAGGCTTCCGTCCTCCCTTCCGATTGCACCAAAAGAATTGCCATTGAAGCAGGCGCAACGCTATCGTGGTATAAATACACGGGCCTGGCAGGCAAGGTTATTGGAATAGACCAATTTGGAGCATCTGCCCCTTATCAAACGCTTTATGAAAAACTGGGAATAACCAAGGAGGCAATAATCAATGCAGCACTTGAAATGAAATGAAATAACAGAAACTGTTTAAAAAAATCATCATCAAAATACAAAAAAATGATCGTAACAACCGACCAATTATTTAAAGTAGCTTATGGCAAATTTGCAGTAGGGGCTTACAATATCAACAATATGGAGCAGGCTTTGGGTCTATTCGAAGGGCACACCAGAGCGAAGGCGCCATTTATCATTCAAATATCCAGAGGTGCAAGAGGTTATGCCGGAGTAAAAATGCTGGAAAACATCATCAAAGCCGCCGAAGAGATGTATCCGGAAGCCATTTTTGCCGTTCATCTGGATCACGGAACAGAAGAGGTTGCGATGGAGTGTATAGATTCCGGGTTTTACAGCTCGGTGATGATTGATGCATCACATTTCCCCTTTGAGGAAAACATCGCCATTACCCGCCGTGTGGTAGAGCACGCCCATGCAAACGGGGTAAGTGTTGAGGCAGAGCTAGGGATGTTAGGAGGGGTAGAAGAAGACATCATGGTTGATGAAAAGCACGCCATGTTAACAGATCCGGAAGAAGCCAGGGAGTTTGTAGAACGCACCGCTTGTGATTCTTTAGCTGTCGCAATAGGAACCAGCCACGGAGCTTATAAATTTTCAGGAAACCTGGGTTTGCATTTTGATCGAATCAAAGCTATTCAGGATAAATTACCCGGTTATCCGCTGGTCATGCACGGTTCCAGCTCTGTTCCGGCCGAAGAAGTACAGCGGATTAATGAAGCAGGAGGCACGATGGATCCTTCCGCCAAAGGCGTCAATGTCAATGAATTTGCAAAAGCAATTCCACTAGGCGTAACCAAGGTCAACATTGACACCGATGGTCGTTTGGTTTGGATGCGGGTACATCGGGAGCACTTACGTGACCATACTGCTAATTTTGATTTTCGCAAGCCCGGCAAGGCTTTTATTGAGGCTTACGCCCAATTCATCGATCATAAATCAGAAAAATTATTATCAAAAGGGCAATTGGAAGAAGTACGAAAAAACATTGAGGTCTTTACTCACGCTTAAAAAACAGCCATGCACAATAACAAACTAAATATCAAACCGGATAGAAACCTCGCCATGGAATTGGTGAGAGTCACGGAAGCTGCCGCTATTTCAGCCGCTCAATTTATGGGAACGGGTGATAAAGAAGGTGGCGATGGCGCTGCCGTTGATGCCATGAGGGCATTTTTGAAAACAGTGGACATGAAAGGAGTGGTCGTCATTGGAGAAGGAGAAAAGGACGAGGCACCCATGCTCTACAATGGAGAAGAAATTGGCACAGGACATGGTCCGGAGGTAGATGTCGCAGTTGATCCGGTGGAAGGAACCAATCTATTGGCTTTGGGGCGACCCAACTCCATTGCGGTATTGGGCGTGGCAGAACGGGGCAGTATGTGGGATCCGGGCAATTCATTTTACATGAATAAATTAGTCGTGGAAGCACGGGCGAAAGATGCCATTGATATTAGACTTTCTCCAACTGAGAATCTCTATCAAATTGCCGCCGCACTAGATCGAAAAGTAAACGATTTAACTGTTTTTGTCCTCGAAAAAGAAAGGCATCAGGAATTAATCGCAGAAATAAGGGCAACTGGTGCCCGCATCACCATGCATACCGATGGAGATGTCATGGGTGCGCTTATGGCAGCTATCCCCGGTACAGGAGTAGATGTATTAATGGGAATCGGTGGAACGCCGGAAGGGGTTATCGCTGCCTGTGCGGTCAAGGCACTTAATGGCGGCATGCAAGGCATGAGGGCACCTCAGTTAAAAGATGAAATCGCACAACTCAAAAAAGATGGCGTTGATTTGAATGAAGTATTGAATTTGGACACATTGGTCAACTCCAATAATACCTTCTTCGCCGCAACGGGAATTACCGAAGGTGGATTCCTCGAAGGTGTCCGTTTTGATCGCGGAAATAATATGGTAACAACCGAAAGCATCGTCATGCGATCACTCACCGGCTCGACAAGGTATATCAAAGGCGTCCATCAATTAAACAGAAGGATAACGAAAGCAGAAGGCGTCATCACTACACCGGCATCTGTTACTTTTTAGAATCATCAAAAGGTTGAAAATATTCAGCTTGATTTTACATCCAAAACCAACAAACGAAAGGTCTATGACCACTTGGTTTACCGAAAGGGAAAAAATGATAAAATAATGAAAAATAAAAAAATAGCACCTTCTTTATTAGCGGCAGATTTTGCGAATATGGAGCGAGATATAAAAATGGTGGAAGCGGCGGGAGCTGATCTCCTTCACATCGACGTAATGGACGGGCATTTTGTCCCCAATTTCACCATAGGAACCCCCATGTTAAAAGCAATTAAAAGGGTCAGTAATATCCCCTGTGACGTACACATCATGATAGAAAATCCGGGTGATTATGTCGATGTCTTTATTGATGCGGGAGCCGATTATTTGACTGTTCATGCAGAAGTAGCTCCGAATCTTCACCGGGTCATTCAGCAGATAAAAGCAAGGGGCATCAAAGCCGGTGTGGCATTGAACCCACATACCCCTTTATCAGCGATTGAAGAGGTAGTACAGGATTTAGATTTGATATTAATCATGTCAGTCAATCCGGGTTTTGGCGGACAATCCTTTATTCCGAACACACTGGATAAACTCCGCCGGCTGTCTGCTCTATTAAAAGAACGACAATTGGAACATATCGAAATAGAGGTGGATGGCGGTGTAAAAGCGGAAAATATCGAGGAAATCGCAGATGCAGGAGCAGATATATTAGTCTCCGGATCGGGAATTTTCGGGGCAGAAAATCCAACACAGATGTTGAATCGCATGAAAAATAAAATTCAGTCAGATGTTATTTTATCGAACTGAGAAGCAGAAGTTATTCAAAAATTTTAAGACAAAAAATAGTTACACAAAAAATAAAAAAACATGGATCAATCATCAAGATACGCTAATTTAAATCTGAACGAAGCCCAGCTCATTGCCAATGGGCAGCACGTATTGGTATATTATAAAATGAAGCCCAGTGCGAAGCATTACGCCAATCCCGAAGGGCAGCAGGATTATTTGGCAGCAGCGGCACATTTCGCAGCAGAATCATCCACCGGCACCAATGTAAAAGTGAGTACAACCGATAGCTTCACAGAAAGCATAGATGCGATTGTTTACGAAATTGACCCAGCCAATGAAGTCATGAAAATTGCCTACCCCATTCAATTATTTGATCGAAATATCCGGGATGGAAGAGCGATGATTGTTTCGTTTTTGACACTTACCATTGGTAATAATCAGGGGATGGGGGATATTGCTCATGCCAAGATGCACGATTTTTATATTCCACCTACCTATTTAGAACTGTACGATGGACCATCTAAAGATATTTCGGATTTGTGGCGGGTATTGGGGCGGCCGGTAAAGAATGGCGGTTTTATCGTCGGTACCATCATCAAGCCCAAACTGGGGTTACAACCCAAGCCATTTGCCGACGCAGCTTACGATTTTTGGCTAGGCGGCGACTTTATCAAAAATGATGAGCCACAGGGAAATCAAGTATTTGCCCCCATGAAAAAAACCATTCCTCTTGTAGTAGATGCCATGAAAAGAGCGCAGGATGAAACGGGAGAAGCCAAATTATTTTCTGCTAACATCACAGCCGACGACCCATTTGAAATCATTGCACGTGGAGAGTACATCCTGGAGGAATTTGGTGAATTTGCGAGCCACGTAGCCTTTTTAATCGACGGATATGTAGGCGGACCGACGGCAATAACCACAGCGAGGCGGTATTTCCCCAATCAGTATTTACACTACCATCGTGCCGGGCATGGAGCGGTAACTTCCCCTTCTGCCAAGCGGGGCTATTCTGCCTTTGTCCTGGCTAAAATGTCCAGATTACAAGGTGCTTCGGGTATCCATGTAGGAACAATGGGCTACGGCAAAATGGAAGGAGAAAGGAGCGACAAACAAATCGCTGAAATGATCGTACAGAACGAAGCACAAGGTCCGGCTTATGCACAGGACTGGTTGGGCATGAAACCAACCACACCGATTATATCAGGTGGTATGAATGCCTTGCGAATCCCCGGCTTTTTCGAGAACCTGGGTCATTCCAATGTCATATTGACAGCCGGAGGAGGATGTTATGGGCATATAGATGGAGCTTCGGAAGGGGCAAAGTCATTGCGACAGGCAGAAGAATGTTGGAGAACAGGAGCAGACCCCATTGAATTTGCCAAAACACACCGTCAGTTTGCACGGGCATTCGTTTCTTTCCCCGGTGATGCGGATAAGATATATCCGGGATGGAGAGAAGCCCTAAAGATATCCAAAGAAGCGATAAAAGTTTAATAACAGTTTCAAAAAAAAGGTCTAATGAAAAATAAGAAATATCCGGTCATT
>CAZNCI010000250.1:0-6171 GCA_964571475.1 uncultured Saprospiraceae bacterium
AGTCTTCAGTCTTCAGTCTTCAGTCTTCAGTCTTCAGTCTTCAGTCTTCAGTCTTTAGTGGGCAGTCTTTAGTGGGCAGTCTTTAGTATGTGTTCTTTTTTTGCCTTTGGCAAAAAAAGATGCTTCGGCTGGAGACTGCCTACTGAAGACTGCCTACTGCCTACTGCCAACTGATGACTACCTACTGAATTTTCTCTTTCATTTTTATAAAAAAGTCCAGAGAAGCGGGATTTCTCATTGCGCCTTTATTCGCAGCATTATCGATGGACATTCCCAGTAATATTTTTTTGACAGGTGCTTCCAATTTTTTGCCACTAATAGTGTAAGGAATATCTGGCACGACAATTATCTCATCGGGTACGTGTCTTGGAGAATAATCAGACCTTAGCTGTTTTTTTATTCGATTTCCCAAATCCTCATCAAAGACGACGCCTTCTTCCAATAATAAGAACAAAGGCATATAATGACGTCCACCGTCCAGCTCTAAATTAACAATCAAACTATCTTTAATACCTTCAATTTTATCAACAGAACGATAAATTTCACTTGTTCCGATCCTAACGCCCTGTCTGTTAAGTGTTGCATCGGATCGCCCTTTGATAATCAGGCTGCCCCGGTCTGTAATCATCACCCAATCACCATGACGCCACACATTGGGGAACATTTCAAAATAACTCTGCTGATAGCGTAAATCTCCTTCATCATTCCAAAAGTAAATAGGCATGGAAGGCATGGGCTCGGTAATCACCATTTCTCCAACTTTATTCGTAATTGAATGCCCCTCATCATCCCAGGAAAAAAGAGCACATCCAAGAGCTCTACACTGTATTTCACCTTCATAAACCGGTAATAACGGGCTACTACCCACGAAGGCGGTACATACATCTGTGCCACCACTCATTGAGCACAGCCAAACGTCCGCTTTTATTTTATCATAAACATAATCAAAGGCTTCGGGCGGTAAAGGTGCTCCAGTAGAACCAATAGAGCGCAAGGCAGATAAGTCATACTTTTCATTGGGCGCGATTCCATATTTCATATTAGCAACCAGAAACGGCGCACTAGTCCCAAAATGAGTCACCTTTGCCTGCTCTGCCAATTCCCATAGTACATTCAAATTCGGATAACCGGGACTACCGTCATAAAGTACAATAGTCGCACCCGCTAACATGGCCCCCTGGACAAAGTTCCACATCATCCATCCCGTAGTAGAAAACCAATAAAAGCGTTCTCCGGGTTTCACATCATTTTGTAGGACTAAATACTTTAGGTGCTCTAGCAAAACTCCTCCCTGTGAATGGGTAATCGCCTTGGGCACACCGGTTGTCCCAGAAGAATACAACACCCAAATGGGGTGACTAAAAGGAAGAGGATCAAAAGATAATGGGGCGGAAAGATTTAATTGAGTTTCCTGCCAAAAGATCATTTTTTCATGGGGCAACTCAGTAGTCCCTTCTTTCAAAAAAGGAATAATCACCACCCGCTCCAGACTAGGCAACTGTTCCGTTAGCGCATGAATTTGCTGCATTCGATCATAAGGTTTACCTCCATAGTGATAACCATCAGCTGCCAAAAGAATTTTAGGACTCACCTGCAAAAACCGGTCTAAAACACTATTGACACCAAAATCAGGTGAACAACTGGACCAAATTGCGCCCAAAGAACAAGCCGCTAAAAAGGTAATGGTCGCTTCCGGTATATTTGGAATATAAGCCACTACCCTATCCCCCTTACCTATGCCCTGCTCCAACAACCAATGGCGCATGGAGGCAACTTTTTGCGTTAGCTCCCCCCATGAAATTTCCGTTAAAGGGATATGCTCTGTTTGGTAAATAATAGCTGGTCGTTCATCCGAATATTTCCGAAATATATGTTCAGCATAATTAAGGCTACTACCTTCAAACCACTTTACATGAGGCATTTTGTGTTGATCCAAAACCATACGATAAGGGGTATAAGAAATGATTTCAAAATACTCCCAAAGAGCTGCCCAAAATTCCTCCAAACTATCGACAGACCATTGCCAAAGCTGTACGTAATTTTCAAAATGGAGATTTTTATGAGTAGCAAGCCACTCCATGAATTGTTGAATATTACTACTTTTTTTGAGTTCTTCGGATGGTTTCCAGAGTAATTTAGGAATTGTGTTTTGGTTAGACATAAGAATTCAGTTATAATGACAAGGTCAGGCTCAATGAATTATTTCTGCCCCAAAGATAGTTAAGTTGTTTAAAAAAGAATGAATCATATTTAATATTTAAAAACTAAATGGCGGGAACATTGTTTCCAATGACGAATAATCTATGGTTGATAAATAAACACCCATTATGAAAAAAAAATGGTACGAATCCTGGTTTGACTCCCCGTTTTACCATATCCTGTACAAAGATAGGGACATGGAAGAAGCTGCTAATTTCATTGACACACTCATTGACTTTTTACAACCAGACAAAGACTCAAAAATAATGGATCTCGCCTGTGGTAAAGGCCGGCACGCCTTCCAACTGGCAGAGAAGGGCTTTGATGTTACCGGGTTAGATTTATCGCCACAAAGTATTTATACCGCTAAGAAAAAATGCCTGCCCAACCTACAATGCGCAGTACACGATATGCGAATACCTTATAAAATAGGTTATTTTGATTACGTCTTTAGTTTTTTTACGAGTTTTGGGTATTTTGATGAGGTCAAAGATGATATAGCTGTATTAAAATCTGTCTATCAAAATCTAAAAGAAGGGGGATACTATATTTTAGACTTTCTAAATGAAAGGCAGGTAACCAAAAAATTAAAGGCTTACGAGGAAAAATTAATTGACGGAATCACATTCAAAATATCAAAAAAAACAGAAAATGGTTTTGTGTACAAAAATATCCAGTTTGCCTTTGAAGAAACACCCTATTCCTTTACGGAAAGAGTGCGATTAATTGATGAGACAGAAATGAAACATTTATTTCAACAGTCGAATTTAAAAATCATCCATACCTTTGGAGATTATCAACTTGGAAATTTCGAGGCGGCAAACAGCCCACGATTAATCATAATTGCGCAAAAAGATGGAACAACTCATTCAAATTGACCAATCTCTTTTTCAGCTAATCAACCATTGGGATAATGCCTTTCTCAATAGCGTAATGCCCCTTTGGCGGGAAAAGACGACCTGGATTCCATTGTATTTAATAACTGCGACCTGGGTAGTTTGGAAGTTCAAAAAAGCCGGTTTTTTGTTTTTGCTTTCGGCTGTTTTATGTGTAGGTGTGGCTGATACTATGAGTAGCCGTATTATCAAAAAGAATATTAAGCGGCTTCGCCCCTGTCGAACGCCCGGAATAGAGGATGATGTCAAATTATTAGTGCATTGTGGTGGTGGCTACAGCTTTACCTCATCTCACGCAACCAATCATTTCGCCTTAGCCGTTTTTTTCATTTTAACCATAGGACGATATATCAAAAGAATAAAAGTACCTTTGCTCATTTGGGCGACGACCATCGCATTCGGGCAGGTATATGTAGGGGTTCATTACCCACTTGATATTTTGGCAGGTGCCCTGCTCGGCTCCTTAACAGCCTGGTTATTTGCCAAAATTTATTGGCGCTTAAAAGTTTCGCATATTTATGAGCATCATTGAATATATTATACTTTTTTCCAGTGTCCTCATCGGGGGCGGGATAGGGCTTTCACTATCAAAAGGACAGGATCAAAACCTTAGGCTCATCCTCTCTTTTAGTGGTGCTTACATACTGGGGATAACAGCGGTGCACATTTTACCCGGTATATTTTCCGTTAATTATGCCTACACAGGTATCTGGTTATTGGTTGGTTTTTTTGTTCAACTTTTATTAGAACAATTTTCGCAGGGGGTAGAACATGGACATATTCATGCCCATAAGAATGCCCACACTAATTTTGCCATACAAATACTCCTGGGCTTATGCCTCCATGCTTTAATTGAGGGAATACCGCTCAATAATTACACCCATCTTCATGGGAATTTATCATTCAATCATTTATTATACGGTATTGTTTTGCACAAAATTCCGGCGGCCTTTGCCTTATCCGTTTTACTTTTAAAATCCGGTTTTAAAAAATCAACAACCATAGCTGCCTTATTTATTTTTGCGTTAATGTCTCCGGCAGGTGCCTGGAGTTTCTCCTTCATTGCCAGTTCGCCGGAAGTAATTAATTACAGCATGGCATTGGTCGCAGGCTCTTTCCTTCATATTGCTACGACTATCTTATTTGAAGCAGATAGCACCCAAAATCATAAAATATCCCAAAAGAAGTTGCTCGCCATTATTTTTGGGTTAATTTTGGCCTTATTAACGATGGAGTAATGAAGGATACCTATTTTACAATCGCATCTCCCACCAAAGGAGAGTTCAAAGACAGAGGCAGTAAATTTATTGCCTATGCCTACCCTATTGAACAAACCTCTCAGGCACAGGATCGGCTCAATGAGATCAAAAAGGAACACTTCAAAGCCAGACACCACTGCTATGCGTACCGCTTGGGGCTCGACCAAAATAACTTCAGAGCCAACGATGACGGTGAACCCTCCGGCACGGCCGGCAAACCCATTTTAGGCCAACTAAACAAATTGGAACTAACCAATACCATCGTCATTGTCGTTCGGTATTTTGGTGGAACGAAACTGGGTACTTCCGGGCTAATCAATGCCTATCGAACCGCAACCGCAGTGGCACTAGAGCAGGCAAATATCATTCAAAAAACAGTAAAAGAACAGTACCGAATTGCCTTTGACTACCGGTTAATGAGCGACGTCATGAATGCGATAAAAAAGGGAAATATTGAAGTGGTCAATCAATTGTTTGAAGCGGCCGCCGCTATCGAAATTGCCATTCCACTCAGTGAAGTAGAAAGTAAACTCCTCCAATTAAGGGCTAATATTGCTAAATGTAATATTGCAGAAACGGATAAATTGGAAAATATTGAGGGATTGGAAATTGATTTAATCTAAAAAAGGCCGTAAGGGCTATTTTAATTTAAACCTCTCCCCTTCTCGACGAAGCACGCCAAATATTTCGTTATAGATTCCGATGCTATCACTTTGAAACCAACTTTCGGGATTGGTAGAAGAATGCAGCACATAGGGAATACGATGTAGGGAATCAATATAGGCATATAGAGAAATAATGCGGTTATTATTATCAATTAAGTCCAATTGCTGCACCATCAAATCCTCTTTAGTTTCATCAAAATCATCAATAAAATCAGTCATTTCGATTTGGCTCCAAGCCAATAATAATTCATCCGGATTAATCGTGAGGATCGAATCCCAGCCCGTGGAATCTTTCTTCCAAACCAGGGTATCAAAACCGTACAAATGAAGCGCCTTTATAGTAGCCGGTTCAAAATTCAACAACTGCTTTTCCCTAAAAGAAAGAAAGGACAAATCAGCTTTACCAAGTGGTGATTTTTTCAATAAAAAGACCTCATTTGATCCTAAAAATCTAACGAATTGATTCTGACCAACAAATCCCAATACAAAAACATCCAATAATTCTCCTTTTTTAAAAAGATGAAGCTGTATTCCCGTATTTTCATCTAAGCCATACTGGGGCCATTCTTTTGCTGATCTGGAAACGATACTATCAGACGCTAAAGCGCCTAAAGCACGAAGCAAATTTTCAACCTTCTCATTGGAAACGACAAAATTCACCCGCTCCTTTTGAATAATCCACCGGTTATCGGTATGGGTCAGGGAGAAAGAAGTTTTTGTATTAAAATTATTCACCTCAAGCTTTGTTGCCGACAAAAAATCTTTTGAATTAATGGTAGAAGAAAAAGGTACAGCTCCTTTTGGCACTTGAAAATAATTATTATTTATCCAATACAAAAGAGCGAGCCCAATCACTGTTAAAATTACAGTTTTCCTGATCATTCTTTAACTTTTTCTAAAAAGGCTACTAACTTTCTGACGGCTTGGGAACGGTGACTGATTTTCTTTTTAATTTCCATCCCTAACTCCGCAAAGGTTTGCTCATAACCTTTAGGTCTAAAAATAGGATCATAACCAAAGCCAGACGCCCCGGAAGGAGCCTGTGTAATTTCGCCCTCGGCTATTCCCTCAAAGGTATGAATATTTCCATCTATAATCAGAGCAATGACCGTCTTAAAGCGAGCGGAACGATTGCTTTCCCCCTTCATGTTT
>CAZNCI010000251.1:0-6168 GCA_964571475.1 uncultured Saprospiraceae bacterium
CAAAAAATAGACGGCGTTTAATATAGGAATAACTTAGTTCTTAAGCCACTAGAAATTTATACACGGACTTAATTGCTAATTCATTAAATTTACACCTTTTGGAACTAACAATGCAACAGAACAAAATCAAAACGGTACCAAAAGTAAGCTACCATCAACAAAGTAGTCTGCAGGAAATCATTAAAGGCTGTTCGGCTAATAATCGAATTGCCCAAAAGGTATTGTACAAACGATTCTATGGTAAATTATTTGGAACGGCCATTCGATACACCCGAAATAAAGAAGAAGCGCAGGAAGTTTTAAACAATGCCTTTTTAAAAATTTTCGCTTCTATCGACAGCTATCGCCCCACGGGATCTTTTCCGGCATGGGTCAATAAAATTGTCATTTATACCAGTATCGACTATCTCCGGAAATATACAAAATTTAAGGATACTGCTCCAATAGAATATGCCAATACGGTGACCTTACCTAATCATATTATTGCACAAATGAGTGCTGAGGAAATTTATCAATTATTAAATAAACTCTCCCCTACGACCAAAGCCGTCTTCTCAATGTATGCACTGGATGGTTTCAAACACCGGGAAGTTGCAGACATTTTAGACATTAGCGAAAATACCTCCAAATGGTATTTTGCGAAAGCTAAAAAAGAATTACAAATATTAATACTCAATCAACAATAAATCATTGGACTTATGCCAATCAATAATAAAAATAATAGTTTAGAAATCATAAAAGATAAACTTGACAGCCATGAGTTTGCTTTTCAGGAAGCCATGTGGGAGGACATGGAAAAGAAATTAGATGCACAGGAAACAGCCCTTACAAAGTGGAAAAATATTTACTACATCCTCCCAATTGTAGCTTTATTAATTGTTGATTTTTATTTTCTAACGGGAAATACAAATCAGCCATCCCATCCACCGACAACAGTTGCCATTCCTATATTGAAACAAGAAGAAGCGAATAACAGCCATAAGGAAAATGACGCTATAACCCCTAAAAGAGGGGTTATCCATCCAGCAAAAGAGACGCCTAATGCCATTATTGATTTAAGTGAGCTTCAAGCTAAAAATAATAAAAAGTCAGGTGGATATAAAAACGAAACGAGTAAAAACGTACATCAGCAGGATCGACGACCGGAGGAAGTTTCAAGGGGAGAATTAGTAAGAAACAACACAAGCTCCGTAATCAATTTGCAAAAGCAATTAAATCTACAAAAGACAGATATGCTGGCAACACCTTCCAATGGAGAAGATACTGCGTTGGGCAATTTAACCTATTATTCCATCACTTCTACCATTGCATGTCCAGCAAACACAAATTTATCGTCAGAAAAAAAAGAAGAACTCCTCTCAATCACACCTCAGGTTCGTTATAAAAACACCTATAAACACTTTGGGATTTCAGGAGGTTTGGCATTGAGCAAGGACGGCAATCCGGATAAACCTTTAAAAAGAACGGGATATATAGGAATCAAATATAAAACCCAGCTTCGCAACCGATGGGGTTTAGAAATTGGTCTTAAATATGGTCATACCACTATGGCAAATCCGATTTCCATTCAATATGGGGATACTATTTTAGATCCATTAAGAGAAAATTCTTTTTCCTTTCAAGCATCTGTAAATTATATCATGTTTATTGAAAGCAATATCTCCGTCCGATACAGATTTCCCAATATTCATTCGGTCATAAAGCTAGGTTTAAACCCCACCTATATTTATAATTATCACGAAATGGGATATACCAGTACCCGTAATAACTACTATGTAGAGCCTCCTGATAATATAACCATAAAGAATTTTATCAAAGAACACGATTATGGACTAAATAAATATTATCTGGGAATTAGTCTGGGGTATGAATATCAGTTATCACCTTCTTTCAGCCTCCAAACCAGTGTCACAAAAAATATTACTGATTTGAGTAATGACTATTTTTTACGAGATAAAACGTATCATTCCAATACCATTTTCAGACTGGGTATGACTTATTGGGTTAGGTGAATAAATTGCAAAGGTTTTCAATTTTAAAAACAAAAAAATCATGAATAAATATATAGTAATTATCCTTTTGGTGGCACAGTTTTCTTTCTTTTCCAGTTGCAACAAACAGCAAGATCAGCTACCAATTGGCAGAAACAAAGAAAAACTCTTATCGGTCACCTATGATATTTCTTATTGGATGGATAGCACGACCATTGATGAAGGCGTTGACCTAAGAGGAACATCTACTCTGATTACGGACTATCCCAAATGTAGTTTTTTATCAATTTTACACTTTAAAAAATATGGGACATTGATGTCCTACCCATTTCATGGTATTGGATTTAGCTTAAATTTTGAAGAAGGCGAATGCCCGGACAGCGTAAGCAAATCGTTAACCGACCAATGGTTTCAAGAGGGAAAAGTTTATAGTATTGGAGAAAATGCAAACCAAATTGAAATATCACTTAATAAAGGGGCTTCGCATACTGGTTTTGATAATGCTTTTTATCTCCTTCCCGGGCGAACTCTACAGGAGGACAACTCCTATGGTGCGTTCTTCACAATCATTTCGACAGAAGAGTATGAGTGGCTCGACTATCAAACCATAAAAAAAGGGAAACTGGTGACTGCAGAATTTGAGTGCACCTTACGAAGAACAGAAGGTGAAGAACTTTTAAGCCCTTCGGAATTAATCCAGATAAAGAATGGACGAGCGACGTTTTACGTAGAATATACTGACTGAGTTGCGACCTCTACCTATATCCTTTTAAAATGCGAGGTGAACACTGATATAGTCCTAATGTAGGGGCTCTTGTTTCGTTAAAATGCCACGAGACCTGTCCCGCACACCTGCGGGATGCACGAATTATAATCACGCCAAAATCAATTAAAACTCTAATTCGAAATCCTCGCCTTAAAAGGCGGGGCAAAAAAAGGCAGGCTATAATAAAATCTATTTTTCATTTGGGGTGTTTGCCCTGTTTTTTTTAGCTAAATCAATAATCAAGCATTTTCACCAAGGCGTCTTTTAGTCGTTGGAGGGGTAAAAAATGTGCTTCCAGCGTCGGGGCAAAAGGAATAGGTATATCCAAACCGGCAACTCGCATAACGGGAGCGTCTAAATATTCAAATAAATGTTCTGAGATGTAAGCGGCAAGTTCACCGCCAATACCTCCAATGGCGACATCTTCGTGTAATAGAATAACGCGGTGGGTCTTCTTAACGGTATCATTGATGGCTTCATAATCCAAGGGGGCTAAAGAACGCAAATCGACTATATCGGCATCAATATTCATTTCTTCGACGATTTTTTCAGCCCAGTGCACACCCATTCCGTAGGTAATAATGCTTAGGTCTCGCCCTTCTCTAACTGTCGCAGCTTTACCAATTTCGACCGTATAATAAGCATCCGGAACTTTCTCCGAGATACTTCGATAGAGTGCTTTGTGCTCGAAGAATAATACAGGGTTGGGGTCTTCAAAGGCCGCCAACAACATCCCTTTGGCATCATAGGGATTGGAAGGATAAAGTATCTTCAAACCTGGGGTATGGAAAAACCAAGCCTCTGTACTTTGAGAGTGATAAGGACCTGCAGCCACGCCAGCACCGGAAGGCATTCGGATGACCACATCGGCAGCTTCTCCCCAGCGGTAATGTAGTTTGGCAAGATTGTTAACGATTTGATTAAAAGCACAGGTCACAAAGTCGGAGAACTGCATTTCGACCATTGCTTTATAACCTTTTAGAGCCAGCCCCTGCCCTATTCCTACAATGGCGCTTTCGCAAATAGGTGTATTTCGGACACGCTCTTCCCCGAACTGTGCTAAAAAACCATCTGTAATTTTAAAAACGCCACCATAATCGGCGATATCCTGCCCCATGAGCACTAAATTGTCATGTTTTTCCATGGCGAGCCTTAGACCGTCAGAAATGGCATCCACCAATCGTTTTTCGGAAGTAGCTCCCGCCGGAGGGGTAACGACCTGCTCAAAGGGCGCATAAACATCCGCCAACTCTGCTTCAACAGATGATTCAACTACGGGCTGATCAAAGGCAATCTTCAGTCCATCTTTAATTTCTTTTGCAAAGGATTGGCGAATTTCGACCGCCATTTCATCTGTCAAAATGCCAAGGCCTCTGAGGTATAAGTCAAAATTCACCAAGGGGTCTTTTCTCCCCCATTTTTCTAATAATTTAGGTGGTACATACTTCACTCCTGAAGCCTCCTCGTGTCCTCGCATTCGGAATGTTTTACATTCAACCAATACAGGGGCAGGTTTTTTCCGTATTTTTTTTGCTAATTTGGTAATCGTTTGATAAACCTCTATAATATTATTGCCATCGACAATGACAGATTCCATTCCATAACCAATTGCCTTATCGGCAATATCTTTGCATTTGAATTGCTGCGAGGAAGGCGTTGACAATCCGTAACCATTGTTTTCCACCACAAAAATAACCGGCAGGTTCCAAACCGATGCTACATTCATTGCTTCGTGAAAATCTCCTTCACTCGTTCCTCCTTCCCCGGTAAAAGCCAGAGCGACCTTTCTTTCACCACTCAATTTATAGGCCAAAGCTGCACCACCGGCAAGGCTTAATTGAGGCCCTAAGTGAGAAATCATGCCGACAATACCATACTCCAATGTTCCAAAATGAAAGGAACGATCCCGTCCTTTTGTAAATCCTAATTCCTTACCCTGCCATTGGCAAAATAATCGCTCCAAAGGAACAGCGCGCGATGTAAAAACACCCAAATTTCGGTGAAGGGTAAAGATGAGTTCATCCTCCTGTAAAGCCATAGCACAACCGACGGGGATCGCCTCCTGTCCGATTCCGGAAAACCACTTACTTATCCGCCCCTGACGAAGTAAAATCAGCATTTTCTCTTCGATCATCCGTGGCTTCAATAAACCTTTGTAGAGATCAAGTAATACCTTTGAGCTCAGTCTTCCTTTATCAAAATTGATAACAGATTTACGTGTCTTTATCATTTTTTTTATATTTGAAATTGCGAAGTAATATCAAAAAAATAAACTTTTCAATTATTCGCCTCTTTTTTAAACAAACATCTGGCATTAAAGTTATTTTTGGTAAATATTTTATAGTAGAAAGGTATTCGCCTTTCAAAAAACGTATAACTTTGCGCATCAATTTTTCAATAAAAATTTTAAAAAATCGTGAAAAAAATTACACACCTTCTTTTTATTTTTGTTCTTATCTCGCTCTTTTCATGTGGACAGGACTCCTCAAAGACCAATACACCTTCCACCACAACCCAATCAAAACACTACAAAGGCAAAGGCGTTGAAAAGTGGATTGAGACCTATGGCGCAGAAGCCAGAATTTATTATATTCAACCCGAAAAAATTACAGGAAGGGTGCTTTTTGTCTTTCATGACTTATGGGGCTTTAATAATGACTTCAAAAAAGCCTGCGATCAATTCGCCAATGATCTCGATAATACCATCATCATTGGAGTTGACCTATACGATGGCGTTTCAGCCAATACACTTCCCAAGGCCAAAGAATTGATGAATCTTGTAAAAAAAGAAAGAGCGAATCAAATCATAGGAGCAGTTACTTCTTTTGCTGGTGCCACTTCCCGAATAGCAACTATTGGTTGGGGATTTGGGGGAAATTGGTCATTAAAAGTTGCCACAATGATTACCCATCAGGGAGTCGGCTGTGTAATGTATTATGGTACGCCCCCTAATGATGCGGTCAGTTTGTCTCCAATTAAGTGTGATATATTAGGTATTTATGGAAAACAGGATGAATGGAATACTGCTCAAAAAATACAAAATTTTGAGGCCAACTGCCAAATAGCCAGAAAAAATTTAACCATAAAGACTTATGATGCGAAATACGGCTTTGCTGACCCCAAGAGTGAAAATTACAATGCCAATGTAGCACAAATGGCTCATTCCGAAGCTGTCCAATTTTTAAGAAAACACTTAAAATAACAGGTAAAAGATGACAATACAACAACTTAGAGGCTATCCACTAAGGAATGAGTCAAAAATAACTATCCATTCTTAACTGCTTCTTTTGCCCTTATTTTCCACTCTACCTGGCAAGCCGAATAGACAGGTAAAGTAAAAACTAAGAACAAAATAATCGAGTAGAGAAGGAACATTTATTGTAAGTTCAAACTGGTTTTAGAGCATCTTCC
>CAZNCI010000252.1:0-6163 GCA_964571475.1 uncultured Saprospiraceae bacterium
GCAGGCTATACAGTTTTACTTTCACCCTTCCTACGTCAGGGATCGTTCAGTCATATTCGGACGGCGACTCAAGTCGCCGCTACAAGTGCTTTGCTATAAATCTTACGTTTATCGTTTTATCAATCGTAAGTTCCCCTTTTATTTTTCATTTTAACCTCTCCGACTTACGTCAGGCCAGGCAGGTTCTAATTTACATTTACATTTTCATTTTCATTTTCATTTTCATTTTAATTCTAATTCTGATTTTGATTCTAATTCTGATTTCTAAATGCCTTAGTCGCCGAATATCATTGGTGTCCGATCCTTCATACCGTTATTCTGTACGAAGGCGACAACCTTTAGCTTCGAGACCATTTTATCAATTGCCTGTATTTGATCATCCAAATGATCGACGCCCCTTGCCAGACCAAGGAAGACGAGATCCGCATCCGCGCTTTTATCGTGTAGGATAGAGATAAAATCGGCATTTTCTTTGAGTATCAGCGCTACATTGGTTTCGATTCGGGCTTCTTTGACGGCAGATTTAATTTTCGCTTCTAAATCGTCTTTTTCCTTCTGAGTCTTTACGACCGAAAAGATGTTGATCGTCGCCTTTTCCCAACTGCGGTTTAATTTCAACAGATAAGATAATAACAACATCAAATCACCATTGCTATCCCGACCTCCCCACCAGATGTCAATGCGTTTTTCTTTCGCTTCTTTGAACGCTTCATTAAAATGCAGCAATAGAATATTCTTGCCTGACTTGGATAAATCGTGAATCAAACCCAATGCACGCTTCTTGCTTTTTTCCTCCTGCGACCAGCCAAAAACAACGGTATTGGTTTTCAATCCGGCGATGCCGTGAGAAGCGGCCACCCCATGCATTCCCGAGATAAAATCGGTCGCGACATTGACCTCCGTCAGGGCTTCCAAGCCTTCGGACCTCAAATCCTTTTGCATCTCAAAGGCAATTTCATTTTTCCGTTTCAGGGTCTCCGTATCATCGGTTGTAATCAATTTAGAAACGGTCAAAACACCGCTATTTTGCCCTAGTAAAACCGCAAATTTTACGATATTAATTCTATCCTTAATATCCCTTACAAATAACAACATAATGGGGCGCCAGTTTCGGGGGTGCATCTTTCTTGTATTCAATTTTAATAAGGCAAAACGACTGAGGCGCATCCATATTCCTGCTGCTGCATCCCCCCATTGTTGCTCCATTTTTTTGGAGACCAAATAAGTCAGGATGACAATTTCCAAACCAAAAGCAAAAACAAATGCCCATGGGTTAATCAATATCATAACAACAATTGCCGCAATCGCCCCCAAAATAGAAACATACCAAGGCACATGAACCCTGGGGCGATAAGATGGCTCTTTTATCAACTGCTCTATCGCTGCACTCGTATTTATCGCTACATATAATGTCAAAAACAAGACGGATACATACTGCGCAATGGTGTTCAACTCTCCCAAAAATACCGCCGCTAATGCAATGCCTCCACTGATCCAGGTCGCTACCGTCGGCTGTCCGGATTTTGATAATTTAGATAAAAATTTTGGCGCCAAGCCATCCATTGATAGTGCCTGCAATATTCGCGGACCACCCAAAATACTACCGAATGCAGATGATAAAACTGCCCCCCAAACCGCCGGATATACAATCCATGGTCCAAAAACGGCAATTCGTGTCCAGATTGTCACTCCGGCATCCGGATCAGCCAATTGTTCCAAAGTCAACACACTGGTCACCGCCAATGCCAGTGGAATAATTAAATAAATAATCGCTCCCGAAACAACCGCCCCTATTGTACCCGTGGGAATAGATTTTTGAGGATCTTTTAAGTCCCCACTCAGTCCAACGCCGGCTGTAAACCCGGTCACCGCCGGAAAGAACACCGCAAAAACATACCAAAACCCTCCCGGCGCAGTGGCATAATTGGCCGTCAGAACCGGCGCATGAAGATCATGAGAAAGAACACCAACTATCAAGGCAATAATCGACGCTCCGACCACAATCATAATTGGAATTTGTGTCTTGATGACCAAATTGGCGCTTTTGCCCGATAAAAGTGTGACCAGGACAATAATAATCACCGCCCCCAACCGCAGCGCATACACCGGCAATACGCCCCATTCCGGAGGCCATAAAACCAATATCGCCTCCGCCAGACCGTAACTGTAAAACGTCACACTCAACGTCCTACAAAAATACAAGGGTATGCCAATCGCACCTCCCGGTTCCAAGCCCAAACTCCTCGATATTAAATAGTACTCCCCACCTACCCCAACTTTGATATTAGTCGCAATGGCAGAAGCGCTCAGCCCGGTAATAAAGGTAATAGAACTCGCCATCAGTACAATAATAATTGTCTTTACCAGTCCGACATTACCCACGACCCATCCGAATCGCAAATACATAATTAACCCAAGAATAGTCAGAATACTAGGCGTATAAACCCCTAAAAAAGTACCGAATTTTTTCTGTGCAGAAGTTGTTTGATCGCTCACTTTTGTTGATTTTATTTAGGTCGCCAAAGATAATTTTTTTTGTTCAGAAGAAGGACATCATTCCGAAAAAAAAACAAATGGTAGCGTATCAAATGTAATGCTGCCTCAAAAGAAGAAGTCAATAAAAATTTCTTTTAAATCGCCACGGATAACGCCTCCTGCGTCACAAGCCCGTCCCGCACCCTTGCGGGACAAGTTTCGTGGCGATGATATTAGCATTACATTTAGTACGCCGCCAAACAAATTAAATACCGAATTCATCCCCCAATTCCCCGTTGAGTGATGAGTTCGCAATCAACGTTCCTGATTATTTCGGAAAAAATTCGTAAATTTATCCCAGAAAATCAAGCATTTTT
Organism: uncultured Saprospiraceae bacterium; assembly: GCA_964571475.1. Lineage (GTDB taxonomy): Bacteria > Bacteroidota > Bacteroidia > Chitinophagales > Saprospiraceae > JALVDO01. Next base: position 2,853 of record CAZNCI010000252.1, read on the forward strand.
TATAATCTCATGAAAATACATTGAAGATATCCGCGCATACAAAATTCAATTTAAATGAAAAAATTTATACTATTTTGCCTTTTCATTGGAGTCACTACCTGCTTTCTTTTTGCGCAAGCTACACCTGATTACACCCGTATTGACAACCAGATTATCGTGCAATTAAAGCCCGGTATTTCTCCAGAAAAAATTATAAATAACCATCCCAACCTCCATTTGAGACATCTAAAAACACTAGGGCATACCCACCACATTCACCTATTTGAATCCAATACGGCTGCTGAAAATTTAAGTAAAATTCTCCGTAAGGAAAAAAATATTATCGCTGTCCAATCCAATTATCGTGTGAAATTTTATGGCGAACCCAATGACTCGCTTTTTGATGAACAATGGAATATGGATATGATCAGAATGCCGCAGGTGTGGGAACACGGCACCGGTGGGCTCACTACTAATGGGGACACCATTGTTGTGGCCATCGTGGACAGCGGTTTCAACATCGACCACCCTGATCTAAGCCCCAATGTATGGCATAATTATGCAGAAATTCCCAATAACGGCATTGATGATGACCAAAATGGGTATATTGACGACATCACCGGATGGAATTTCAGAGAGAATAGTCCCATCCACGGATTGAGCAAACACGGACATTCTGTCGCAAGTCTTGCCGGCGCCAAAGGTGATAATGAAATTGGCATTTCCGGTGTCAACCAAACCATCAAACTTTTATTATTGGATATTACAGAAATAGACGAGATCATTGCCGCTTATGAATACCTCTACGACTTGCGGGATAAATACAATAAAACCAATGGACAAGAAGGTGCTTTCATCGTTGCCAATAATGCTTCATGGGGCATTGAAAATGCCTTTTGTAGTCAATTGCCTGTATTAGCCTCCATGTATGACCGACTTGGAGAAGTTGGCATCCTAAGTATTGCCGCACCATCCAATAACGAACATAATGTAGATATCCTAGGTGATATTCCTGCCGCCTGTCTAAGTCCTTACATCATTAGCGTCCTAAATACCGACCGTTTGAATAGAAAAGTCTATAACTCTTCTTATGGTAAAAAATCAATTGACATCGGTGTACCGGGTGATGAAGTACCATCTCTTGCTTTGAATGGCTATAGGATATTTAGTGGCAACTCCGCCGCTGCTCCACAATTGACGGGTGCCGTGGGGCTACTCTATTCGTATGCCTGTACAAAGATTATTGACAAAACAAAATCATCTCCAGGGGAAACCGCCCTGCTTTTGAAAGAAATCATCCTGACTTCCGCCTTCAAAATCCCTGCATTACAAAGCTATTGCTCTTCCGGCGGCCGCCTCAATATGCAAAACTGCTTCCAGTCATTAGAAGAAGCCTGCAATAGCACTTCAGGGACATTAGAAATACTATCTATCTTCCCCAATCCCACCAGATTTGAGACTAAAATCATCTATCAAAGCCCTAATTTCGAAGAATATCAGGTAGTCGTTTTCAATAGCCTTGGTCAAAAAGTAAAAAGTAAAACCACAACTCCCTTTTTGTTTGGCCAAAAACATTTCACGATTAACACCAGTACTTTCCCACCCGGCGTTTACGAAATCGCTATTCTTCAGGGAAAAAAAGTAACTACTGATAAATTGGTGGTGGTGCGATAGATCCCGGAAAGTAGTTGTTTTTTTTCAACGGAAAATAGAGTCCACTTTTATTCTCCCATACAAACATACTTTACATTCAAATAATCTTCTATTCCATATTTACTTCCTTCACGCCCCATGCCTGATTCTTTGATGCCGCCAAATGGTACATAAGCGGATGAAATAGCACCACGGTTGATCCCCACCATTCCATATTCTAAAGCCTCAGCTACGCGCCATATTTTGGCCATATTTTGAGCATAAAAATAACTGGCTAATCCAAATTTTGTATTATTGGCTAATGAAATAACTTCTGCTTCTGTTTTGAACTTCACGATAGAGGCAATTGGTCCAAAAATTTCTTCATCAAATATTTCCATATTCGGACGAATATCGGTAATAATAGTAGGTTCAAAGAAGGTGCCACCCAATGGATGTTTTTTGCCTCCGGCATCAATTCTGGCACCTTTTCCCTGTGCGTCCGCCAGTAATCTTTCCACCTTATCTATTGCTTCCTGATTGATTAAAGGACCAACATCAACTTCGTCCATACCGTTGCCAACGCGGAGTTGATCCATGGCCTCCTTCAATCCAATTGTAAATTCATCAAAGACAGCTTCGTGGACAAAAATGCGATTGGCACACACACAGGTCTGCCCGGCATTTCTAAACTTGGCAACCATTACGCCTTCAATGGCATCCGCAATATTGGCGTCGTCAAATACGATAAAGGGGGCGTTACCGCCCAATTCCAAAGACAGCCGTTTAACCTGATCTGCCGAATCACGCATCAATATTTTACCAACTCGGGTCGAACCGGTAAAGCTAATTTTCCTCATTAAAGAAGAGCTGGTAAACACCTTGCCAATCTCGGCAGGAATACCGGTTACGATATTCAAAACGCCCTTGGGTATTCCCGCCCGATGCGCCAATTCTATCATAGCAAAACCAGAAAGTGGTGTCTTTTCGTCCGGTTTAATGACACAGGTACAACCGGCAGCTAATGCCGGAGCTATTTTTCTAACCATCATCGCTGCGGGAAAATTCCAGGGTGTAATAATCCCCACTACACCGACGGCTTGTTTAATTACAAAGACCCTCGATTGGGGAAAGGGGGAAGGCAAAATATCCCCATAAATGCGCTTAGCTTCTTCGGCATAAAACTCAATATAGGAAGCGGCATATTTGATTTCGCCAATGGCTTCTTTCAGGGGTTTCCCCTGTTCCAACACCATTATTGTCGCCAAATCCATTATATTTTCAAGGACTAAATCGAGCCATTTTCGGAGTAAATCCGCCCGCTGCATCGCATGGATATTTTTCCATAAATAAAAAGCCTGATGCGCAAAATGAATCGCCTCCTTCACCTGCTTTTCAGACAAAAGTGGAATTTCAGCAAGCAATTGACCATCATAGGGGTTGGTGACCTCAATAGTTGCTTCACTATCTGAATCCATCCATTGCCCATTGATATAACATTGTTTTTTTAAAAGGGTATTGTCTTTGAGTGGTATGTTCATTTTTGTTTTATTTTATAAGAGCGAAGGTACGACAAGGATTTGAGGGTTGCAAAAGCGTATTTTCTCAAGAGTTATCCACGAATTACACCTGAGTCACAATCGCTACTAGTGGCTTAAGAACTAAGTTATTCCTATATTAAACGCCGTCTATTTTTTGTC
>CAZNCI010000253.1:0-6083 GCA_964571475.1 uncultured Saprospiraceae bacterium
TTAGTATATAATTCTCTGCCAAGAAAATCATGCACCGACAAATAATAATCCCCGGAATTTTCTGCCTCTATGACAAATTCAGTATAAGCATCTGTCGGATTAGGATTACTCCTAATTGAAAAATCTATTTCTTCAGGAGATTTGATTGCATCAATAATGGTACAATTGGGAGAACCTTCCGGTTGAATATTCAAATAGTAATTCCCCGCAATAATTGCCCCGGGCAAAGTCTGGGAAATATTAAAACCTCCAACATTGAAAGTAGCGTCCATCGTCAAATCATGTTGCCCAATATCCCCTACAACGGCTGTTCCATAAATCAAAATACACCCAATAGAATCTCCCCTAAACAAACAATCAGGCGGATTGCAACTGTAAGACATGGATTCCGGTAAATTATTAATCCCATTCTCACCGGCAATGGCAACATAACCTAAAGGTACAGGACTGCCATTAAAATCATAAGTACCCGGAATATTAAAGGTCAAGACCGTTTCGTAATACCCATTTACACAGGCGGTATCCCGAATTCCATCTTCAGGAAAGGCATCTGTATAAGGTAATGGAGAAATAACTACTGAGTCCGGCAATGTTAAATCCGGGTCACATGTCTGCGCATCTATTAAAGAAACTGCAAACACATTCATCATAATAAGTAAAAAAAATCTATTCATTGATTACATTTTGATAGTGGACGCATAAAAACCTCCACTATTATTAAATATTAAATATGCTGCAAGTTATAACAAATTCATGGTTTAATTTAGTACACCACAGCACTTTTTTTTTGACTTTGTTGGTTATCTTACCAATTTTAAATACCAGACAGTAGATTTTCTTATTCATTTTTTCAATTTTGAGAAATTATGTTTAAGTTTGCGCCAAGCAACATACCTCTACCATTCCTCTCCTGTAAATTGTCCCACAAAAAAAATGTTTTTATGAATATCTTAAAGTATAGCTTAGTCGCATTACTATCTATGTTATTTTCTTCTTTTGGCTACAGCCAAAATGGAACATTAAAAGGGCTTATTCTCGATGAACAAACCAAAGAACCGCTGATTGGCGCTACTATTTTTGACAATAAAAATCAAGGAACTTCAAGTAATTATGATGGTTCATTTGAATGGGAAATGACACCCGGTGAACATGAAATAACTTTTAGTTACATCGGCTATAAAAACTATAAAACAAGGGTTACTATCACCCCTAATAAAGTAACAAATATAGAAATCTCTCTCTCGCAGGATGTTGCCATACTCGAAACGGCAACCGTTACCAGTGGAAAATTTGAAAAGCCGCTGGGAGAAGTAACGGTCTCACTTGAAATATTAAAACCAGACCTCATTGAATCAAGCAGCAAACCAACGCTGGATCGTGTACTCGAAAAAATACCCGGTGTGACCATTATCGATGGACAGGCAAATATCAGAGGAGGATCGGGTTATTCACAAGGTGCCGGTAGCCGGGTTTTATTGCTAATGGATGATGTCCCTATTCTACAGGCAGATGCGGGGTTTCCAAACTGGGATGATATTCCCATTGAAAATATTGGACAGGTAGAAATCGTCAAGGGAGCAGCCTCCGCGCTTTACGGATCTTCTGCGCTCAATGGCATAATCAATGTTCGGACTGCTTACGCCAAATCAGAACCCGAAACAAAATTGGCTACCTATTATACTTCCTATCTCGCCCCGGCAGATAAACGGATGCAATGGTGGGCATTTCCCGAAAAAGCCGATACATTCCCCAAGTGGAAACAAAGGCCACAGGAAATTACAGCCTCCTTTTCTCACAAACAAAAAATCGGAAAAACGGACATTGTATTTGGAAGTTTCTATCGAAATCTCAGCAGTTATAAAAAAGATACCTATAATGAATATGTACGGGCAAATATCTCCCTGAAACATAGATTAAATGACCAATTAACGCTTGGTTTTAACGCCAATTTTAACACCGGAAAATCAGGATCATTTATCTATTGGAAATCCGACACCCTTGCTTATGAAGGCGTGCCAAGTACCATCAGCAAACGGAGTAGAATCAGGTATAATATCGACCCAACCATCACCTATTATGACCATAAAAATAACCGGCATCGCCTGACAGGACGGTTTTATCACGTAAAAAACAATAACAATAGTGCACAGGGTACCAGCTCTGACCTGGTGTATGGAGAGTACCAATTTCAAAAGAAATTTGAGGATAAAAACCTCGTGACAAGCTTTGGTGTTGTTGGTTCAGGAACGCATGTCGATGCAGAATTATATGGCGACACGACATTTACTTCGCAGAACATGGCCGCATATATTCAATTGGACAAAAAATTTTTTAACCGCTTAAATGTTTCTTTAGGCGGACGTTACGAATATAATGTACTTAATAATCCGGGATTTGTCTATGCACAGGGAGAAGTAAAGCCCTCTAATGAGACCGAGTCCCTCCCTGTTTTCAGATTAGGATTAAATTATAAGGCGGCCAAAGCTACTTTCTTTAGGGCATCACTCGGTCAGGGATATAGATTCCCAACGGTTGCAGAAAAATATATTTTCACCGACGTAGGGGGCTTTTTCATCGTTCCCAATCCGGATCTCTTTTCCGAAACGGGTTGGAGTGGAGAATTGGGCGTCAAACAGGGGTTCAAAATCAAATCATTTCAGGGCTTTGTTGATTTTTCTGCATTCGTCATGGAGTACCAAAATATGATGGAATTTAGTTTTGTCGGCTCAGCCTTTCAAGCCATTAATATCGGCGATACCAGCATCAAGGGGTTCGAAGCAACCATTGCAGGAAGTGGTAATATAGGAGAGGTAAAAGTAGAAACACTCATGGGTTTTACGACAATTGACCCAAAGTTTCTAACGTTTGACACAACCCCCATTCAACCGGGACAGGAACCAACCGTTGGTCAAATCAACTCCAATAACTCATCAAGTGATACTGACATTCTAAAATACCGCTCCAAAAATAGTTACAAATTGGATATTCAAATGAAATATAAAAAATTCTCTTTGGGACTTGAAGGAATCAGAAATAGCAAGGTAGAGGCAATTGATGCTATTTTTAATGTCATTGTTCCGGGATTACTCAAATATAGAACTGAACATCCTAATGGATATACCGTATTGACCACCAGAGCCTCTTTTTATTTTAATGAGCATCTAAAGCTAAGTGCCCTATTGGCCAATCTGACGAATGAGGTGTATAGTCAACGCCCAGGTCTTTTAGAAGCTCCACGGAGTATTACGATGAGAGTGGATTATAAATTTTGAGCATTACAAAAAAAATGCCCTGATGAATCAGGGCATTTTTTTTAGCTTTCAAGTCTCAAATTGAGTAATCCGGATAGGTGTGCCCCACATAAAAACAGAAGGAGCATCCGCTACCTTTTTTGCATGGACAACGACATCTTTCCCTTCCTTTTTTAATTGCTCAGGCATGGCAATAGGTCGCCATTCATTTCCTGAATCATCAATAATCCCCCAAAAGCCCATTCCGAGGTCAACCTTCGTTATTTTACCCTTTATTTTCATCAATCATTTTTTTTATTTGCAATAACAAACGTGAATGTTCATCCAAAGTCATATACATACTATCAATCCGATTTTTAAGAGAATTCACCACCTTGGGTTTGGCATGAGATAAGGTGCTTAACTTTGTACGAATATGCCATATTTCTTTAATTTCAGAAGTAGAAAGCGTCATTGGAGCATAGCTTTTATTATCAGCAAAGAGTTCAATTTTATTATCCAGTCTCAACTTATTAACCACTCTGCGAATATAAATATCCCCCTTTGCTACGACAACATAAATATAGTAGTCCTTTATGCCTGCACTCCAGTTTGTAGGATCAACATAGCTGCAAATCACCTTATCTGATTCGAATAAGATAGGCTCCATTGCATTGCCTACTACATCAAATGAGCGGTGAGTCGTCGTCTGATAAGTATATTCCGGCAAGGAAAAAGTGGGTAAATCTTTAATGAAATTCGGTTTATGATGCCCGTTGATATAACTGCTAATAGCGGATTCAGGTACATGTATAATCTGTTCATTACGCGCAGAATTGGAGACGATTGTTAATATTTTCACATCTTTTCGCTCCTCTTCCTGCATAAACAAAGGACCATCCCCCGTAAATAAATACACGGGATTAATATTGTAAACTGCTATTGCTTTACGAAGTAATTCAATAGGAACATCACGTCTTTTTTGGATGATTTCACTGAGACTTTGAGGTAAATATTTAAGAGATAAAGCAAACTGTCTGCTTGACTTAATAACACCCGATGACTTCAACTGGTCATGGCATTTTACAAACCGCTGTGTAACAACACTATTCATCTCCTGTTTTAAATTAGAAAAAGTCACTTCGCTGCTCTAAAACAAGATACTTACTCAGAGCATACATGGCAAAACTAATTAATACCTAACTAAAATCATAACAAAACAGTTAGAATATTCAAAATAATGATACAAAAAGGAAATAAGAAGTGATACAAATGCTATTGGCTGGAAGCACCCGATGGTTTTAGAAGGACATAAACAACATTGCCAATTAATAATAACCAGGGCGTTCCATGTAAAACGACATCAAACCAATCCATAAATCCCATCCCATTTGCGCCCCCCATCAACCATTTTATCTTTCCCAGAATATGTGGTTCCGGATAAAAAGGTGCGAGCCCCAGGGTTAAACATATCATAATTAAAAATCGCCAATTCGGTGAATACTGTTCCATCTATTTAAATTTTCTTCAAAGGTATGTCAACCTACAAATATAATAGGTGATATACATTACATAAAAAGAGTTATGACACCAAGTCATAACTCTTTTTGGGTAAACACCATTACGTTTACTTATTTTAATGTACTCGCTATTCTATCAAGTTGGCACCCTTTTAAAGGTGAGGACTTTTCTTTCTACTGATAGGGATTTTTTCGTTGTCAAACGCATGTTCATGGAAATTTAAATAGTTCAAAAATAAGCATTTATATATTACAATAAATACTTGGGGATTATGTAAATTATAGGATTATAACCAAAAATTATTTTGGATATTGTGCAAGGTAAGCAATCATTTATGGTAATGCAACAAAAAAATGCTTTTTTGACAAAATATTAACATATTAATTTTTTATTAAATATTTCCTAAAAGCTCCAAAAAGCAAAACTTAACAGGAATTTTTTAAATAAGTAAAAAATAATTTCAAATGAATTTTGAAAAATAATATAATTAGTGTTACATTTGCAATTAATAAACTATTTGTATATCAAATACTCATAAAATGAAGAAGCAGACAAGCAATCGAAAATACAACTTCCCTGATGCCGATTTGTATGTACAAAGCATTGAAAGAATTCAATATGCCCGACGAGACATTAAAGCGTTTGAAAGTTATAGCTATGGGATAGAAAAGATCAAAGGCTTTTTTAATCAATGTGAAAAATTTAAAAACTTACCGGATGATGATGAGTTGTTGGGTGACCAAATGATTACTACGGAAAAAAAAGACATTGCCTCCGAAAAATTAAAATCGGCCATTAGAAGCCTCATGACGAGAGTCGCCATCAAGTACAACAACAGAAGTGGGCGCTATCGAAAATTTGGAACGGCAAAAATGGGTGATATGAGTGACCCACAGTTGTTATTTTGTGGAAGGCGGGTAGTGAGGGTTGCCAGAGCTCAAATTGATTTTTTGGCAGACCTTGGTGTAAATGAAAATATCATTGGCAGAATTGTCGATGCTGCAAAAGTCTTCGAGCAGGCGCTCAATATACAACAGGATAAGGTCGCGGATAGAGATATCGCAGTAGAACGAAGAGTCGAGCTTGGAAATAAAATCTACGATGAGCTCGTATTGCTTTGCAATATTGGCAAAGATATTTGGGCAGAAAAAGACCCTGTAAAATATGAAGCCTATACCATTTACGAAAGTAATAATGACCAAAAACTAGCTAGGAAAAAATTAATTGAAGCAGAAAAAACCTCCAATTAAATCATTTCTAATTTTGAGTCCACTCCGAAAAGTGGCAATTATCACAAAATGAATTATTTTGGGCTTGTCTGGCAATTGACAG
>CAZNCI010000254.1:0-6055 GCA_964571475.1 uncultured Saprospiraceae bacterium
GGTAGAGTAAAAACTAAGAACAAAATAATCGAGTAAAGAAAGAACATTTATTTATTTCTCATTCCTAAGGGTGGATTTATCCGTCACAAAAGCGACCAATGAATCCACCATTACATTAGACCGCTTCCTTTTTCCCCACAAAATAAGCAATTAATGTCATAAACATTCCAACAAACATCAAATAAGCTCCCTTCATAGGCAAAGATATGGCTTTAAAATTTAATATCACCTTACTACCGATTAGTGGTGGCTGATAAGCCATTGGCGTTCCATCCGGGTTTAAAAATTTAATCGCAGCCTTAGTACTCAGGCTATGACCATAATCATATTCCCAGGCATAAAAGTCGTACATACCGGCAATACCCAAAATTGCCATCAATATAAACCAGGCTAAGAATAATTTTGGATTTCCTATAAAACCAATAATGACACCTAACAAGACCATTCCTCCGATTACCCAGGGAAAAACATCAAACTCCGCCATGTGCTCAGGAATTTCCTTCATCCCCACATAGTGGTTCATGAGGTTAATATTTTTCACATCATTTGGATTATGATCGGCAATTTTGTTAATCCAAATATCCATCCCAATTGGTATAGGATATTGAGGAGCCTCTAAGGTAATATTCCACAAAGGAAATACAAATAGTCCCAACAGTAATAATGATCCTACAACCATTAAAATTTTCGATTTTTTCATAATGTTTATGTGTTTGAGTAACAGAAATGGGCAAGCCAACATTACTTGCAACCTGCCCATTACTATTATTTTAATTAATCATAACTACATTCTAACACCACTTAGATACTTCGTTACAATCAATTTTAAACAGTCTTCTATGACTATTAATAATTACCGCTATTGATTCCACTCACCATCTAATGACCACTTCATTGGCACATTAGCACCTGGTGCAGAAACTCTAACATACCCCTGCATCTCCTGGTGAAGAGCCGAGCAGAAATCTGTACAATAGAAAGGCCAAACACCTTCTTCTTTAGGTTCCCAAACAAAAGTTTCTGTTTGCCCTGGCATAATCAACAACTCAGAAGTATTAGCTCCAATCATTGCAATTCCGTGCGGCACATCATAATCCTGTTCAAGATTCGTAACGTGGAAATAAACACGATCGCCTGTTTTTATCCCCTCAATATTATCGGGTGCGAAGTGAGAACGAATCATTGTCATGTAAATATGGACATCTTTTCCTTTTCGTACAACCTTGGCATCTGCCTCTGACTTACACGCATAAGGGTGTTTATTATCTTCTATTTTATAAATTTTCTGTGAATTAGCCTCAATTAGAGAAGCGGGGCATCCCGCTGCATAGTGCGGCTCACCAATAGTAGGAAAATCCAATAATAATTCCATTTTATCTCCTGTAATATCATACAATTGAGCAGATTGACAAACCTCCGGTCCTGTTGGTAAATAGCGATCCTTTGTGATTTTATTCATCGCTACTAAGTATTTACCGTAAGGTTTTCTTGAGTTACCACCCGGAATCATCAAGTGACCAACAGAGTAATAAGTAGGTTTTCTGTCGATAACCTCCCAAGTACCCAATTTCCACTTCACAACCTCAGAAGAAATAAAGAAAGTAGTATAGGCATTTCCTTTTCCATCAAACTCTGTGTGCAATGGTCCTAAGCCCGGCTGAACAACAGTTCCTGCGTTTACGGCTTCAAATTTCAAAATTGGAATACCATAAGCCTCTCCATCAAAAGCTTTGTCTTTGATAGCTTGTTGCATCTTTGTGAAAGAGTGCACCGTCAAAGCAGCTGCTAATTTACCATTACCGACAATGTATTCTCCTGTTGGGTCAACATCACAACCGTGAGGAGACTTAGGTGTAGGCAGGAAGAAAATAGCTCCGGGTACATCCTCTGGGCGAACGGTCAACACCTCTTTTTCCATAGTAGAGGTAGCAGAATGCACCTCATCACTATAAACATTGTGTGCATATTTGGCGGGTACTTTTTTACCTCCACCATTTTTAATATACTCTTCAATCTTCTTCCAATTAATGGCAGCGATAAAGTCTTTATCATTTTGAGAAGCATTCACCTCTAAGAGGGAATTAGCCTCCTCTGTATTATAAGTAGAGAAGAACATCCATCCGTGAGATTTACCTCGACCCGGGTGCGTCAAATCATAGTCAAACCCAGGCATTAATACCTGAAATGCAATATTCATGTGACCTGTTTCCTGATCTACTTTCACAAAAGATAAGGCGGCTTTGAAATTACCTTTATACTCTTCAATAGGCATATCACGCTGTGGGATAGGTACACCAAACCGCGTTCCGGCTACTACATACTCTGTATTTTCTGTTACAAAAGCAGAACTGTGATTACCTGCACTATTAGGAATTTCCAGAATTTCTTCTGTTTCAAAGGTCTTCAGACTAACACGAGCGATACGCGGTGTATTATTTGCATTAATGAAACACCATCTACCATCTAATTCACCATTTGTCTGAGAAATATCCGGGTGGTGAGAATCATCCCAGGGGACAAACCCATGAGAGGTATTCAACATTGGCTTTGTTTCTTCATTATATCCATAGGCTTTTTCTCCATCTTGTGAAAAAACAGGAATAACCTTAAACAAACGCCCGGAAGGCAAACCATAAACGGCTAACTGACCGCTAAATCCACCGGAGATAAATGCATAATATTCATCGTGCTCTCCTGGAGCCACGAATACTCTTTCTGCCGTACTTTTACCAAGGGCACCACTGCTATTATCAGAGGATGCTGATCCCCCTCCAACTTCTACACAGCTTGACATTGTCAGAGACAAGGCAAGAAATGCAAGAAAGGGAATTGATTTTAATAAAAACTTCATATTTTTTGATTTTATTTGTTGTGTTAAATTTACTTTGAGCTAGGGACTAAGACGTCATCAACCACGTGAATCCATCCATTACTTACTTTGACCGATTTAATGATTTTTGTACCACCGACATAAATATCATCGCCTTCCTGCTTCACCTCTAAATACTCCCCCGAAGCCATATATAATTTACGTCCTTTCTTTGCATTCTTTTTCAAAGTAGGAATATCGTAATTACTTGGAGCAACGTGATTAATAAGGATGAAAGCTAATTTAGCCTTATTTTCGGGCTTCAATAATGTCTCAACCGTACCTTCCGGTAATTTATCAAAAGCTGAATTGAGCGGTGCAAATACAGTCAACGGTCCATTATTAGACAATGCGTTCTCGACACCCGCTGCCATTACAGCTGCTGCTAATGTTGAAAAATCATCCAATGATCCTGCGACCTGAAAAGCATTTTTAGCAGATACTCCATCATCGACATAAGCCTGACCTTTAATTGGTCCTGACTCTTTTGCCGGAGTAGTAGATGTTTGGTGATCTGCCTGTTGATTAGAGTCGGCTTTATTTGCTTCTCCTCCACAACTAAAAAGTAGGAAGGCGGCAACAAACAAAACCAAAAAATTGATCTTCTTCATTTTTAAATTGATTTATAACGTTCTAAAATATTCTAATATTGATCGTGCCTCATCTTCTGTAAGGCTTTGGTTAGACATTGGTGTACCGTTAAATTCCTGCAATAATTTTTTAGCAGTTGGATCTTCTGCGACCATCTTGTCCGGAGCAAGGATCATATTCATAATCCACGTTGGATTTCTTCTCTCCAAAATTCCCGTTGGTGCAGGACCGATGTACTTTTTATCTGGTTTGTGACAAGCTGTACATTTAGCCTTATATAATTCTGCTCCTTTTTTGGCTAAAGCCTCATCTAACGCTCCAAGCTCTATTGCTTTAGTAATGGGACCAACTCCCATGCTTTCCATAGGATCTACTTCTTTTGGTCTTTCTTTAATCATTGACTTGGGTGCTGGTTTTGACGCTTCCTCTTTTTTAGGAGCATCTCCTCCACAAGAAAATGTTGCAAATGCAAGTAACCCGATGATAAGCAAATTTAAAACCTTCATAATTTTCTAATTTTTTTTGTTAATTTTATTGGTATAAAAATGTTAATGTTTTCTTAATAAATTGTTATTTCATGCCGCAAATGTAGTACCGCTTCGTCCTCTCAAAATATGATTATTATCAATGAAGCCAATGATTTATATCAATTTCCAGATAATAAGCCTACTTTATTTACAATTTCCTTTAAAATCTCAGCACCTTCTGTACTAGCAATAATCAATGCTCTCAAAAAAAGCAGCCATCTTTTTCAATATTTTCTCTGACGGCAAATTGTAATTTCCCCGCTGGATTTCAATAGAAGCCGAAGCGACCTGACCATCTAAAGGGGGGGTCATCTTTCTCAATTTAAGCCTCATCCCCTGAATTATTTCACCAAATTGATTTTCAATTCGTTTTACAATTCGGTGTGCAACAGTTTCCAGTAATTTGGAAGGAATTTCCATTTCCTGTTTGCACAAATAAAAAAGTGTTTCATAGTTAACTGTTTTAAAAAGGTCATCTTCTTCCAAAGCAGCCTCTACATCAACCACAATTTCTAAGTCTAATAAAAACTCTCCTCTAAGAATTTTTTCTTCTTCATAAAATCCATGTTCTGCCACAAATTTCATGCCTTCTAATGCAATAATATCCATACTACAAAATATTTAATTCGAATAATCCCCTACTTTTTCGCCAAGTAAAAATCTCGCAAAACCGGGGCGAAAGTAGGTGTTTTAATTTATCAATATACAACTATGGCATAAAAATAGTCCGCTACCTTTATAATAACCGCTTTATTCAGGTATCTTTATTAAATTTTCTCGTTCTTTGTTTTAATTTTGCTAAAATAAGGAACAAAGAATCCATAAAAGTACAAAATAAATGAGCTCTAAAGTAAAAATATTAACCATTGACGGTGGCGGGATTCGTGGTATATTCCCCGCAGTCATCCTTGATTACATTGAAACCGAATACCAGCGCAAAATGCGCAAAAAACACAAATCCAGGAAATCTTACCATATTGGAGATATTTTTGATTTTATTGCGGGTACGAGTACGGGTGGCATCCTCGCCTGCCTTTATTTACTCCCAAACTCCCGAAAACGCCCCCAATTTTCCTCCAAAGAGGTACTCAATTTCTATATGGAGCATGGTGATAAAATATTCAGTAACTCTATTTTCAATAAACTAAAAAGAATGGGCGGGCTCACCGATGAAAAATACGATGTCAGTCATTTAGAGGCAATTCTTGAAAAAAACTTTAAAGACATCAAGTTTAGTGACCTCATCAAACCATGCCTCATCCCTTCCTACGATATCGAAAAAAGAAAGGCCATCCTGTTTACCAGCCACAACGCCACCGTTGACAGTAAAGATTTTTACGTTAAAGATGTAGCAAGAGCAACCAGTGCCGCTCCCACCTTTTTTGAACCGGCAAGCATCACTTCCATTAGTGGTACAAGATACAGCCTAATCGACGGTGGACTTTATGCCAATAACCCTACACTTTGCGCTTATTCCGAAGCCAAAAAAATGAATTTTAACGCTATCCTAAAAAAAGATGACAAACCCAGCACCCCCAGTGCAGAAGACATGGTTATCGTATCCATCGGTACCGGCGAGATCAAAGAGCCCTATAAATACGAAGACATGAAAGACGCCGGCAGCATCAGCTGGATCAAGCCAATTATTGACATTTTAATGTCCAGTAATTCAGAAACCAATGCCTACCATGTCAAAAAAATATTCAAGGAAATTGAACAAAAAAATAAATA
The DNA here is from genome assembly GCA_964571475.1 of uncultured Saprospiraceae bacterium. Lineage (GTDB taxonomy): Bacteria > Bacteroidota > Bacteroidia > Chitinophagales > Saprospiraceae > JALVDO01. Next base: position 5,719 of record CAZNCI010000254.1, read on the forward strand.
CTTCGACTCTAATTGTTACCGGCAATTTTTCAGAATCGACACTGAACTATTCAAAGCAAAACCGTCCATGGATGATGCTTCCCAAAAAAATCTAAATGCACTCCGGCAGGAAGGTTTACGCTATATTGATGAAAATTTAGAAGAACTAGATCAAATTGTAGATTTGTTGGTGGAGGATGTATAGGGGGTAGTGGGCAGTGGGCAGTTGGCAGTGGGCAGTTGGCAGTCTTCAGTGGGCAGTTGGCAGTGGGCAGTGGACATAAGGTGACATCTTTTAAGGGAGGAAAAAGGAGAAGAGCAAAAGGTGTTTTCTTATGGGGCGTTGGGAGTCGGCAGT
>CAZNCI010000255.1:0-6050 GCA_964571475.1 uncultured Saprospiraceae bacterium
CCCATTGACGCCTTATTTCTTTTGTCCGGCATTTCTTCCACCCCCTAACAGCCTAACAGCTCAACAACTCAACAGCTCCCTCCCTGCCCACGAAGATGTCACCTTATGCCAGCTTATTCCAACGGAGTCCCTGTCTGCCTTACCCCTGTTCTCATTGACGCCTTGTAAATCTACCCATTACCAGTTATCGTTTTTTTATGAAAAACAAAAATGCTTTTTCACAAATATACATTTGTTGTTCTCCTAATGCTTACCTTCGCCCCAATACGTAATACTAAATTTTTGTAATGCAACAGACCTATCGTTATACTTTTCGGGTAAAGGAGGAAAATTCAGAGATTTTAATGGCCTATTTGTCCGGTCTTGATTTTTATGCTTTTGAAGAAATGAATGGGGGAATTAAAGCCTACTCCAATATGGCTGGATTAGATGAGGACCTAAAACGGTTGCCACTGAATTTCATCTTGGATTACTCAATGGAAGAATTACCCTGTCAAAATTGGAATGAAGTGTGGGAATCTAACTTTGAAACAGTAGTGATCGATGACTTTTGTGGCATCAGAGCGACCTTCCACGAACCAATTCCTAAGGTGAAATACGAGATTGTAATCATGCCTAAAATGGCTTTTGGAACTGGTCATCACGAAACTACTTTTATGATGATTCAGTCTATGGAGAATATTGATTTTCCAGGAAAAAAGGTATTCGATTATGGCTGTGGAACGGGAATATTGGCTATTATGGCATCTTTACTGGGGGCTAAAGTGATTGATGCCGTTGATATAGAAATAGAATCCTATAAAAATACGCTCGAACATGCACACTTGAATAATGTCTCAAATATTCATGCCATTCACGGTGTTTTATCCGATATTCCAGCAGAGGACTATGACATTATTTTGGCAAATATTAACCGGAATGTAATTTTGGATTCCTTGTCATCGTTATACCATAAGTTGGAAAAGGAAGGGCATATTTTATTCTCCGGTGTATTATTGAAGGATGAAGCATTTGTCTTGAAGGAAGCGCAAAAAGTTGGCTTTATCTTCCTTTCTAAAAAAAATAAAGGCGATTGGTCCTGTCTGCATTTGACTAAATAATTTCATCTTGCAGCCCTTTGAATAACTTCAAATTATTACTCATAGACCAACAATAAATTTACAAAAGTATGCTCAAAAAATGTACTGTACTACTGGCGCTTCTCCTGTGGAGTGCCACTTATCTTTCTGCTCAAAAATTGACGAAGTTTTCTGATACTCAAAATGAATTTATGAGTGAATTGAAAACTTATATGACTTCAGGTAAACAAAAAGATTTAGCCAAAACTTTTAAGGAGTTTGAGAAGCCTGTCAAGGCTGGGCTTTATTCGGAAGAAGAAATCGCCACAATTATCCAGGTTTGTAATGGTATGCTGAGTAAAAAAATGGGGGCCAAACCTTTTTTTAAAAATTACCTGACGGCATTACCGCTCGTCAAAGACTTAGCCGATCAACCCCAGTTGTTTAACGATTGGCATACTTCCTTAATGGGCTTGTTGGCTGATATGGTGAATAGGAAAGTAGTCAGCTATCGGGATTATTTGAAATTTAGCCTGAATTTATTTAAAAAAAATGCTTTAAAGTATTCTTCCTCCGGTAGTACTACCTGGTTCGCTTCAAGCAAAAATTATCAATTGATCTACAAGGATAAAATACCAATGGTAGTATTTGATGAAACGGACTTACTGGCAGTCAGAAAAAAAGATTCTATCTCTATTCACCAGACGAAAGGTACCTTCTTCCCATTAACCAAACGCTGGGAGGGGGATGGAGGTACTGTCGACTGGAAGCGCTACCAGAAAAATTTTGATATTGCTGTCCGTTTTGGTAAATATACCATTTTATTGAACAAAAGTATTTATCACGTAGATAAAGCAACTTTTCAATATCCCTCCTTCTTTGGTTCAAAAGTGCTAACCGGAAAATTTACAGACAAATTAATTTCATTAAAAGAGTCCTCTGATAGTGGTTATCCCCGGTTTGAAGCAGATCAGAAAACCGTAGAAATTGAAAATATCGGTGAGGGCGTAGCCTATAAAGGTGGATTTAAAATCTACGGAACAACGGTCTATGGTATTGGAACCAAAGAAAATAAAGCACAATTGAAAATTAGAGCCCCACGTGGCAAGGAAATTTTTAGGGGGAAAGCGCTTTCTTTTGTAATTAAAAGAGGAGAGCGCATCTCGGCAGAACAGGTTGAATCCACTCTTTTAATTGGCAATGATTCGATTTATCATCCTTCTGTTAACATTCGTTATGTGATTCCCAAAAAGTTGTTGCAATTGACCAGAGGTGAGAGAGGTAGCGACCGAAATCCATTTTATGATTCCTATCGGAATTTTCAAATCAATACCAATAATATTGATCTATATGTTGCGAAAGATTCCCTGGTGATAGGAAAACCAACCGTTAGTGTGGCGCGCAAGGGACCAGTCGAGTTTGAATCCTTTCAGTATTTTAGCAAAAGTGACTACGATAGGTTTCAGAGTATTTCAAGTGCCAATCCTTTAGCTATTATGAAAGCAACTGTTGATATGGAAGGTAGTAACTTCGTAGATGCCACTACTTTGGCTAAAAGGATGAACTCCAAATTCTCCATCAAAAACATTGAGCGATTGCTTTATAATTTAGTGGCGAGGGGCTTTGTGAATTACGACCCTGAGGAAGAAATAGTGGAAATAAAACCCAAATTGTTACATTATACCATGGCTGACAGAGGCGCAGTAGATTATGATTATCTGAAGCTGAAATCTGAAGTAAAGGGCGTTAATGCGCAGCTAAATACACGTGGACAGGACATGATTGTGAACGGGATCAAAAATATTGAATTTAGTCACAAACATCAAGTAGCTATCCAGCCTTATGGACAACAAATTGTTTTGAAGAAAGACAGAGATATTGATTTTGATGGTAAGGTGTTCGCTGGAATGTCTGTCGCCAACGGAAAAGATTTTCATTATGTTTATGGGCAAAACTATATTTTATTGGACTCGGTTAAATATTGGGATTTATATGCACCAACCGGAGAGCGGGATAAACAAAATCACCCTATTGCTGAGGCCATGTCTTCTCGAATTGAACACATAAACGGCGTCCTCCTCGTTGATGCTCCGCAAAATAAATCAGGAAAGGAAAATATTCCAAGCTTCCCATCTCTTCAGTCTAAAACCAATTCTTTTGTTTATTATGATAAAGACAGTATTCAGGGAGGTGTTTACGAAAGAGATTCTTTTTATTTTGAGTTAAAACCTTTTAGTTTTAATCAATTAGATGACTTCTCTGTTGATGACATTCAATTTAAAGGCAAATTAGTAGCAGCGGGTATATTTCCGGATATTTCCCAAACATTGGTTCTTAGGGATGATAATTCACTGGGTTTTAAAGCGGAGAATCAAGCGCTGCCTTTATATGGCAATAGAGGGAGTTATAAAGGGCAAATTGATTTGAGTAATAAGGGCTTGAAAGGAGAAGGGAACTTTAAATACCTTGGGGCTTCTATCAATTCGGAAGATTTTGTAATGAAACCTAAAGCTTTTACTGGAAGTGCAGATAAATTTGAGCTGCAGGAAAACCGGACAGCTGGGAAGGAAGTTCCCAAGGTTTTTGGTGAAGATGTGACCTTTGATTGGCGGCCCTATAAGGATAGTTTGTACGTTCGAACCAAGGCGGTTAAAGAAGGTGGAAAGGAATTGAAAAAACCTTTCTTTGTCTATAATACAGATGGTGGGCATAAATTCACAGGCGTATTGATCTTGACACCGGGTGGGTTAAAAGGAAAAGGCTTACTTGATTGGCAGGAAGGCAGTTTGTACTCCAAATTAACTTCACTGGGCGCATTCTCTTCTGTTGCAGATACCGCTAATCTTAAAATAAAAGCGCTGGAAGAGGATGCCATCGCCCTGAAAACAGATAACGTCAATAGCGATATTGATTTTGATAAAAGAGAGGGGCATTTTATCGTTAATAATGACCAAATAATTACAGAGTTACCCAAGAATAAATACATTACAAAAGTCAATGAATTTACATGGGATATGAAAAGGCAAAAAATCGAATTTAAGCCTTTTACCGATAAATTACAGCAATTTGTCTCTATTGATAAAGCACAGGATTCTCTTCGTTTTGAAGGTAAACATGCTGTTTATGATTTAAAAACCAATACCATTACGGTTAATGAAATACCCTATGTTATTGCTGCTGATGCCTTTATTTATCCAGATAGTAATTATGTGGTGATTGAAGAAGGCGGTAAAATGCGGATGATGGAAAATGCTAAAATTATTGCAGATACCATCAATAAATACCACGTAATTAATCGGGCAAAAGTTGAAATTTTTGGAAGAAAAGAATACCGGGCAAGTGGCTTCTACGAATACAATCTCCCTAGTAGAAAGCAGGAAATAGAATTTCAAAATATCGTCGGGCAACGCTATGGTAAAGGTAATAAAAAGACCAAACAGGTCATCACCAAAGCAACGGGTGAAGTAAAAGCTGACGATCATTTTTATATTGATAAAAAAACAGAATTTCAAGGGACGATTAGTATGACCGCTGCTTCTAAAAAATTGAAATTTACTGGTTTTGCCCGGCTGGACGCCGATAAATTACCCAAAAAAATATGGTTTACTGTTAGTAGTGATGGAGATAAAAAAGATTTGGCTATTGCTTATAAAAAGCCCAAAAGTATTGATGGCGTTCCCTTGGAAACCGGTATATTCCTAAGCAAAGAGACCTCCCTGCCTTACCCCAGCGTCATGATGGGACTATGGTTCAGAAAGGATAGGCGCTTTTTTCCGGTAACGGGCTTGTTTAAATACAATGAAAAATTTGACCAGTTTGTTTTTGGAGATTCCTCCAGAGTGATTGCCAATCTGCCCTTAGGTAATAAATTGACTTACGATAATAGATTTGGAACGGTGGAGGGCAATGGCTCTTTTAATGTTTGTGATCAGGCGGATTATGTAAAGGTGAAAACAGCCGGTACCGCAAAGATTAAATTCGGCCCAGTGCCTACTCCGACGAACGAGGACTCCATGGAAGATGAGGATAATATGATGCCGGATGAAGAAGGCGATGGCGATATGATGCCGGATACAGCGGAAGACGAGCCTGCTCCCGTTCCACAGGAGGATACCCCATTGACGGCGGAACTAATGACGGGAATCGAAATGTATATCCCGGAGAAATTGCTGAAAATTGTCACCACTGATTTTGAAGCTGGTTCGTTTACTGCACCATTGGTTTCTTATTTAACGGATATAAATTTTTATAAAGAAGCTGCTACAAATTTATTTAAAGGACAAAAAGGGATGGAGGAGTCTATCAATGGAATGACGTCCGGCTTCTTTGATTTACCATCAAAATATAATCCTCACACCTTTTTATTCAGTAAACTAAAACTAAAATGGAACCCTAATTATCAATCCTTTGTGACAACAGAAGACAAATCGGGAATCATCGCCATCAACGGTCGGACAATCAACCGTATGGCAACTGTTTATGTTGAGTTGAAAATGCCGGCCAATGGAGACGATAGGGTTTATATTTACATGAAAAGCCCAAGTGGTTTATATTATTTCTTTGGTTACAAACAGGGGATTTTGAATATTGTGTCCGATAATCCTTCCTTCATGGATGAAATACAAAGCATGAAACCCAAGGAGTTTATCAAAAAAATGAAAGATGGTAATAGTTACGAAATTCAGGTGGTAGAGCCTGGTACAGCCATGCGATTTATGAATCGGGTGAAATCCGGGAGGTAAATGGGAAGAGAGGAGCACTCACCCACTCAAAGAAAATGGCGATTAATTATTATGGGATGCAGAAAATACTGGAAGTGTAGGATATGTTTGTAAAAGGCTGCTTCATTTCTCTACCTGCTCCCACTCAAAGCCCACCAAATTGCGCTCCTTCGAACTAAACTCTATGCCAATGAGATAGACATTTTTCTGCTCTCCGTACTTTTCGTGGTAGCGCTTTTCCTTGATTTGTTGCAGGGCATTACCAGAAGCT
>CAZNCI010000256.1:0-6041 GCA_964571475.1 uncultured Saprospiraceae bacterium
TTTTCTGTAATTTATCCATATCATTCAATTTGTGAGACGCTGTCTCACATTTTTGTTAAAATATCAAAATATAATTGAAGTTTCATAATTTTCGTCGTTTTTTTTCTAATAGATGGTAACGCTAAATATGCCGAGTACAAAATCTTTCTGACTGCTTCAGGTAAGGGCGGAGCAGAATACTCCACAAAAACAGCATCCCTTGGTATTGCACCAGTATTTCCTTCCACAGGCATTCGGCTTTCTTCCGCATATTTTGCAGTACGACAACTCGTCGCCTGCCCCAAAATAATGGTGGCAAAAAACAGCAAAACATATCTTTTCATAACTACAATTTTCATTGAATAAGCCCATTCCCCTAAGGAATGAGATATAAATAACTATCCATTCCTTACTCATTCCTAAACAACGAAAAAGCAAAGAAAATAGTACAATGTAATGATGTATCAGGTATATTACCACCTCAAAAAAAGATATTACTAAAAATTCCTTTTTTAATAGCCACGAATAATCCCCTCCATACACACTCCTAAATATTTAACGCGATTATCCCTCCTGATAATAGTATTTTTATATACCTTTGCGGCAATTAAAAATAAAATATTATGCCAAATACAGAACCTATTGTAAAAAGAGCAAAAGTGGATCCATACCAGGCCCACGACTACTACAATATTGACGAATTATTCAGCGAAGATCACCTGATGGCTCGTGATGCCGTTCGAGACTGGGTAAAACAGGAAGTAAGCCCTATTATTGAACAACATTTTGAACAGGGAACCTGCCCTTACCACTTATTTAAACAACTAGGAGAAATTGGAGCTTTTGGTCCCAGCCTACCCGTTGAATATGGAGGTGGTGGTATGGATGAAATGGCTTATGGCATCATCATGCAAGAGCTCGAAAGAGGAGACTCCGGCATCCGCTCAATGGCTTCCGTTCAGGGATCACTGGTCATGTACCCTATCTATCGCTTTGGATCAGAAGAACAACGCAAAAAATATTTGCCCAAATTGGGAACAGGAGAATACATCGGTTGCTTTGGGCTGACAGAACCGGATCACGGGTCGAATCCATCGGGCATGGTTACCAATATCCGAAAAGATGGAGAGGACTACATCCTCAATGGTGCAAAAATGTGGATTACCAACTCCCCCGTCGCTGACATCGCCGTCGTATGGGCCAAAGACGAAGAAGGTATTATCCGTGGCATGATCGTAGAAAAGGGGATGAAAGGTTTTTCTGCACCTGAAATTCACGGAAAATTATCATTAAGAGCTTCCATCACAGGAGAATTGGTATTCGAAGATGTTCGTATCCCGAAAGAAAATATCCTACCCAATGCCAAAGGGTTAAAAGGACCTTTATCCTGCCTGTCTAAAGCAAGATACGGCATTGCATGGGGTGCTGTCGGAGCAGCCTTGGACTGCTATGATTCTGCCTTGAGATATTCACAGGAAAGAACACAATTTGGCAAACCAATTGGTCAGTTCCAATTGATGCAAAAAAAATTGGCTGAAATGATTACCGACATCACCAAGGCGCAATTAATGGTATGGAGACTGGGCGCTTTAGCCAACGAAGGCAAAGCAAGTCCGGCTCAAATATCAATGGCCAAAAGAAATTGTGTAGAGACCGCCTTGAATGTTTCCAGAGAAGCCCGGCAAATGCACGGTGGTATGGGAATTACGAATGAATACCCCATTATGCGACACATGATGAATTTGGAATCTGTCGTCACTTATGAAGGTACACACGATATTCATTTGTTAATCACCGGTTATGATGTCACCGGATTTAATGCATTTGGATAAACGATTTCCGTTTATAATACGTTATAAAATAGTACAAAACGACTAGTCAACAAAAGGGGGCTAGTCGTATTTTAAAATCAATACACACCTCCCCCTCATTTTTACTCCTATTTCCCCTGTCAAAGTGAACAATTAACCTTGTTTTAAAGGTCGTAATGAAATAAAAATCGTTTCCAAAACGTAAATAAGTAGTGCTAAATAATTATTACATGAGAACTCGTCTTTTATTAGGAATATGCTTTATCGCTGTGCTTGCTCTAAACATAAGCGCACAATCTGCCGATACCATTAGGTTATTCAACCCTTCTTTTGAAGATTTCCCAAGAAACAGTGTCCCTCCACGTGGTTGGATGGACTGTGGATTCCCGGGAGAATCCCCCGCCGATGTACAACCCGGATCATTCGATGTTAATAAGGTTGCTGCGGATGGTAACACTTATTTAGGCATGGTCGTTCGAGACAATGAAACATGGGAGTCCGTTAGCCAGCCAATGTCCGCTACATTACAGGCAGGTCAATGTTATTCCTTCTCTATTTTCCTCGCCAGATCAGAGCTCTACATTAGCCAAAGTAGAGCCAACATTGATAAAAGTGCCAACTATACCACACCTGTGAAATTTAAAATATACGGAGGAAATGATTATTGTGACCGCGCAGAGGTATTGGCAGAAACCAAGGAAATTGTCAACTTCAGATGGCTTGAATACCACTTTAAATTTGAGCCGAAAAGCAATTGTTCCTTCATCACCTTTGAAGTCTTTTACAAAACCCCTACCCTCTTTCCTTATAATGGCAATTTATTAATCGACAACGCCTCGCCAATTATCAAAATCCCCTGCTCAGAAGATCAGGTCATCGCCGCAACGGAACCAACTGACACCACCCCTGAAACACAACCCAAGCAGGCACCTTTTACACAGAAAACATCCAGCCCTCCTGTAAAAAAATCAACGCCAAAAACAACAGAACCTAAGGAGGAAAAAGTATTGGAAGACATCAAAAGAGAAGAAATTAAAAAAGGAGATATTATCCGGGTCCAAAGCATCTACTTTGAATCTGGAAGTACGGATTTCACCAAGAAGTCCTATCGCTCTTTGTCTCAACTGTATAAATTTTTGGTAGAAAACCCGGATATAAAAATCGAAGTTGGTGGTCATACCAATAACCGCCCTGAAAAAGAATACGCTAACTGGTTGTCCGAAGGACGGGCAAAAAAAGTGGTAGAATACCTCCAAAACAGAGGCATTGAAATGGACCGCCTGAGCTTCAAAGGTTATGGAAAAGAACTACCTATTGCCAGCAACAAAACAGCAGAAGGAAGAAAACTTAACCAAAGAGTAGAAATAAAAATTATTGACTTAGACGAAAAATAAAGCCCATGCCTTATCCGCACCTGCTTGCACCCCTGGATTTGGGGTTTACATCCCTCAAAAACAGAGTCCTAATGGGCTCCATGCACACAGGTTTGGAAGAGGAAAAAAACGGCTGGCAAAAACTGGCAGCCTTTTATAAAGAAAGAGCTGAAGGTGGTGTTGGTCTTATTGTTACCGGAGGTATTGCCCCCAACAGAGCAGGATGGGTCGCCCCCTTCTCCGCGAGAATGAGCCATAAAAGACAACTACCTAAGCATAAAATTGTCACGGATGCCGTACACCTCGCTGGAGGAAAAATTTGTATGCAAATACTGCACTCCGGTCGATATGGATTTCACCCGCTAGTCGTTGCCCCAAGTGCGATAAAATCGCCCATTTCTCCATTCAAACCCAGAGCTTTATCCACTACCGGCATACAACGAACCATCCGCAGCTTTGTCAATGCCGCTACGCTCGCTCAAAAAGCAGGTTACGACGGAGTAGAAATAATGGGTTCTGAAGGATACCTCATCAATCAATTCATCGCCAGACACACCAATAAAAGGACAGACCAATGGGGAGGAAGTTATACCAACAGAATCAAATTCCCCCTTGAGATTGTACGCCAGACTCGCGCTGCGGTTGGTCCCAATTTTATCATTATCTATCGGCTCTCCATGCTCGATCTCATCCCCAATGGCAGTACATGGCAGGAGGTCGTCCTATTAGCCAAAGAAGTAGAAAAGGCCGGTGCGACAATCATCAATACCGGCATCGGCTGGCACGAGGCGCGCGTCCCGACCATTGCAACAAATGTCCCAAGAGGCGCCTTCACCTGGGTAACAAAAAAAATGATGGGTGAGGTAAAAATCCCCCTTATCACCACCAATAGAATCAATACCCCGGAAAAAGCAGAAGAAATATTAAAACTGGGTCATGCCGACATGGTCTCTATGGCTCGACCCTTTTTAGCAGATGCTAATTTTGTACAAAAAGCTCAAAATAACCAGGCCCAACTCATCAATACCTGTATAGGTTGCAATCAGGCCTGCCTGGATCACGTTTTTAAAAATAAAACTGCCAGCTGCCTCGTCAATCCAAGCGCCTGCCACGAATTAGAATCCACCCTTTCTCCTACCACGAACCCTAAAAAAGTAGCCGTTGTCGGAGCCGGTCCTGCCGGATTAGCCGCAGCCATTACCGCTGCACAAAGAGGGCACCAGGTCGAATTATTTGAACGATCCAATCAAATAGGCGGGCAATTCAATATGGCCAAAAAAATCCCCGGCAAACAAGAGTTCCACGAAACAATCCGATACTTCGATGCACAATTAAAACAGCTTAAAGTAAAAGTACACCTGGGAACAAATTTCACAAAAGCTACCCAGCAAAAAGAAAATTTTGATGAAATTTTACTCGCTACCGGTGTTTCTCCCCGACTATTAAACATGGAAGGTATTCACAACAAAAAGGTATTGGGTTATAAAGATGTCCTGGCGGATAACAAAAAAGTCGGAACATCTGTTGCCATCATTGGCGCTGGTGGAATTGGCTTCGACGTCGCGGAGTACCTCCTAGAAGACCACCACGCCCCAAATATCGCTCAGTTTTCTGACGAATGGGGCGTCGATCTCGATTATCAACAAGCCGGAGGCCTGAAAAATCCATCAGATTCCACCCCGCGAAAAGAAGTATTTTTACTCCAAAGATCCAAAGGAAAAGTCGGGGCAAAACTCGGTAAAACAACAGGATGGATTCACCGCGCCTCCCTCAAAAAAAGAGGCGTTAAAATGCTCTCCGAGGTCACCTATTTGAAAATTTCAGATGAGGGATTACACATTATTCACAAAGGAGAACATCGCATTCTCACGGTAGATCATATCATCATTTGTGCCGGGCAGCTTTCCTTAAATGAATTACAACAACCCTTGAAAGAAACAGGGGCTTCCGTCCATCTCATCGGGGGCGCAGACTTCGCAGGAGAGCTGGATGCCAAAAGAGCCATCGCCCAAGGCACCAAAGTCGCTGCAGCTATCTAACTCACTCTGCACAATGCACGCAATTCGTACTCTGTGGCATAAACATCAATCGCATGGGAGCAATAGCCTGCCCACACCGACTGCACATTCCAAATTCGGGAGAATCAATTTTACTCAATGCAACATTTAGGTTAGCCAGTTTCCGCTTAGCCTGACGCAAAGCAACTTCCGCTACACTTTTATTATTAATAGCATCCATCCGACTGATACGCCCAATAGAATTTTCGGGTGTAATAGGCTGCGTAATTTCCTCAAAGGACACAATTTCCTGCTCCGTCTTGGTAATTGCTGCTACAATTTTTTCTTTTAATACCATTCGCTCTTCCGCTGTCATAGTTAAATTTTAGATTAATCCTGAGTCCACTCTGGAAAGTTGTCATTTCAAAACTATAAATCACCCTCCGTCATTCGTCGGAACAGGTTTCCGTCATTCGTCGGAACAGGTTACTATTTTGGGCGTGCCCCTCCGGTCGTTCCTCCCTACGGGTCGGGCTATCCGTTCTTATGTACTCCTTCGTCCGTGCATACCACTTCTATCCCTCACGCAAGAGGAAAGCAAATTACTAATGCTCCCTCAATAGCTCCTTCCTCCTCCCGCGCCTCAGTCCCAGAGGAAGCCCTGCGCGCCTCGGTGCATTGAAGCAATGTTTCCTTTGCCCCCCTGTTTTCCTTAGCGATCTTTGCGCTACCCTTTGCGCTCTTTGCGTTTTCCTTTGATACATTGTCTCCTTTGCCCGGCATTTCTTCCGCCCCTAACCAAAACTCAACAACTCAACAGCTCCTTTGCCCACCCGCGCCTCAGTCCTAAAGGAAGCCCTGCGCGCCTTGGTACATTGAAG
>CAZNCI010000257.1:0-6035 GCA_964571475.1 uncultured Saprospiraceae bacterium
TACCATAATGCCGCGCTTCCAGCGCTTTAAGGTGCTGTTTAATGCCGCTGGCAACCGGTAGTGAAGAACGACAAGGCGATAAGGGGAAGAAGACGAATAGTTGTATTAGCGGCATAAGGAAGATGCTCTGAATCCAGTTTGAACTTATTAAGATACCGTTAGTATGATTACTCCTTTTATTTTATCCTTTGCCAGCTGTAGATTTTACCATCCACATTCTCAATAGTAAATACAAAATAAGTATAAAAGTTAGACCTGCAAATAGCCATTTAAGTTGATTGGAAAGGGATATTAATTTTGCAGCAGAAGGGTTGATGTTTGGATAATTTAAGATAAAGTAAACTATTCCTGAATTTTCAAATAGATCAAATAATGAAATTAAAAAAGGGGGTAAAATTAAGAATTGATTAGCTTTTGTAAGGTTTCGCTTTAACAAAGCGGCGATTATTAGCGCATAAACAAAACCGTAAGTGAGGGCATAGGGGGTGTCTATCAAAAGAGTGGTAAGTAAGTACAGTTTTCTCCCGCTTTTTTGCATGGAGGATAGTACATTTAGGACTTCATCACTGGAAAAGCCAAAGTGCAAATCAAGAATATTGCCAATGTGAACTTTATCCGTCATAAAAAGTGGAAAAATGACCATATTGACCAGCAGTATAAAAACAACTCCCAGCGTTATGTTTTTGGGAGTGCTTTTTTTTGTTATGAAATTTGGAATACTCATTTTAATGAATTTTACAAAAAGTTTTGGAAACAATCATCCATTTATTGCCTTGTTTTAAGAGGGTTAAATAATCTACGTATGTTTTGTCCCTATAATCAAACAAGGTTTTGGCGTAAGCCATATTTCCCTGAAGGTCTATGTCTAAAATTTTTGTGTCAACAGTTTTCCTGCCGTCCTCTTTGACCTTATCGAAATAATCTTCAACAGAAATGAAGTGCAAATTTGTGTTATCCGAAAACATAAGTTTAGCTTCCGGACTAAATACTTTTTGTAACAGTTCAATATTGGCTGATTTTCTGCCGTTAAAATAGTTGTTAACTACATTTTCTATTTCAGGTAAGTCATTATTTTCATTTAAAAAATTTTTTAAAGCCATATTGTATCGTTCCGCTGCATTAATGTAAGGAAAATGTCCCTCGTTATTAAAAGTATAGACTTTTGCGTCGGGGTATAATTCTTTTAAATCCTGTCGGAGTTTTTTAGGTATTAGCGGATCGTTATTTGATTCTAAAATCAGTTTAGGTACTCTTTTGTATTTGTATTTTGCAGGATTAATGGTGAAGAGATTGACCACTACCTTAAACCTATTCATAAATTCCTTTTTTGAGAAAGGCAAAGAACGCAGGAAACAAGCTAAAAGTGTATCGTTATGTGCAGCCGGCAATAATTTTTCATTTAGTGATTTTTGTCTAAAATAGTCCATTAGTATTTCCGGTAAATAGGGGATGACAAGGTGTTTTGTTTTGTTTTCTTTTAATAATAAATCATTAGGAGGAAATGTATTTCCCAAAACCACTCTATCTAATTTTTCAGGTATTTTTTTGAGTAAATATTGGGTAATGTACCCTCCCATAGATGTACCTGCTGCGGTAAATGTTTTTATGTTTTCTTTATCTAAAATAGCTGTTATTCCAGATAAGGCATCCTCTAAATTGTCAATTTCTTCTGGTAATGTATATGTTATAATTTTGTAATCATCTTTGAAAAAGTCTGCCTGTTGCCACCATAAGTCGTAAGCGCCACCCATTCCGTGTAAAAACAAGATTGTTTTTTCGGAGTTTCCTGTTGTAAAATATTTCCATTTTACTTTATTAACTACAATGTTTTTTGTTTGTAACTGATAAAAGCTTTTTAATGATTCCGATGCATAATCTTGTCTTTTGTATAGTTCAAAAAAATCTTTTTGACTGGCGGGTATTTGGTAAAGTATAATAATCAGGAGTATTAATAGCAGTAATAACATTTTATAAGGAGTGGATTTTTTCATAATATTTGCAAGTGATGGTCGGTGTTACTTGTGAGGTACCGGTTTAATTTTTTTGACTCAACTACCAATCGTTACCGCTGTTTTATCTATATTGATTATTCGATTGCGGATGATGATTGCTTCTCTGCTACAATAATAGTAAAAAATTAGTCTTTTAGTAGCAATTCGATCGATAAAAGTGGAAATGTGTATCCTTTTTAATGATAATAATGCGCCACCTTTATTGCCTCGACTTTTAAGGTGGAGAATTTGAAGCCGACCGAAAGAAGGTGAGTTTGATTCGGGAAATAAAAGGTGCGCGCGGCAGGGGAAAGACAAAATGAAATGCGCACTTTACAATAGGGTTTCGAGTTTTAGCAATCTGACTGTTCCTTTTCAGCGATCTGAATTTTTGACTTCACTGCTTTTTCTACCCGTTCAAAAAGGGCATCAAAGTCCTGTCCTTTTACCGGAAATGGCTGATGGACTTCCCAGGTAGCTTTTATCCCAATATTCATGGGCCAATAACCATCCTTGATGATTTTCCAGGAGTTATTGATGGTAATGGGAACGATGTAGGCGGAAGGCATGGTTTTGACCAGCATTTTTAGTCCGTTGGGTGAAAATCGTTTGGGGATACCATTTTTACTTCTTGTTCCTTCCGGGAAAATGGAGGCGGAATAATTGTTTTTTTCAAGGTATTGACCAAATTCCTTCATGGCTTTTAGGGCGGAGCGGGGGTCTTTTCGGTTGATCAAAACAGAACCGCCATGTCTTAAGTTAAAGGAGACACTTGGGAATCCTTTGGCTAATTCTTTTTTGGATACAAATTTCACATGGTGGTCATCGAAGAAATATTGGATAGGGGAGATGTCGTATAGACTTTGATGATTGGAGACAAATATAAGGGGAACACCCTTGGGAATATCGTATTGGTTGATTAAGACACAGCGGTCACCAAGGATTAACAGGCTTTTGATCAAAAAGTAATTCATTTGTCTGACCACCTTTTTATGACCGGAATATCCGCCTAATTTTAGCCCTAACCATTGTAATGGGTGAAAAATTAATAAAAATAATCCAAAGACTAAAAGGTGTATGACTGTTAGAATATAGGCTAGTAATTTTTTCAAAACAACAGGTGTAATTTTATATCAAAAAAAAGCAGCGCGAAACCATATTTCACGCTGCTCTTAGTAGGCTATTTTGCTGCACTGCTCATCGCATTTCTCGTGCGCTTTCTGTCGTGCTCTTTTAGTTGAATCTTACGCAAACGGATAGACTCCGGTGTTACTTCAACGTACTCATCTCCCTGGATGTATTCCAAGGCTTCCTCCAATGTAAACTGCTTGGGCGGGACGATCTTTACTTTATCATCTGCTCCGGAGGAACGCATATTCGACATTTTTTTGGTTTTGGTTACATTGATGACCAAATCTCCCTGTCGGCTATTTTCTCCAATTACCTGCCCTTCGTAAATTTCTTCATTAGGATTGATGAAAAACTTTCCTCTATCCTGTAAGTTATTGATACTATAAGGGATGGACTTTCCTTTTTCCATACTAATCAATGATCCATTGATTCTGCCCGGGATTGGTCCCATATATGGGCGAAACTCAACAAAGCGGTGCGTCATAATAGCTTCTCCTGCGGTAGCTGTCAACATCTGACTTCTCATGCCGATGATACCTCTTGAAGGGATCATAAATTTGAGTAAAACCCGCTCTCCTTTGGTCTCCATGCTCTCCATCTGACCTTTTCGTTTGGTGACCATTTCGATGGCTTTCCCCGAAACGGCTTCCGGTAGGTCGATATTCAACTCCTCAACGGGTTCGTGCTTGACGCCGTCGATTCTTTTGATGATTACCTGAGGTTGACCGATTTGCAATTCGTATCCTTCTCTTCTCATGGTCTCAATCAACACGGATAGGTGCAAAACGCCCCGACCGAACACACGGAAGGAGTCAGCTGTATTTCCCTGTTCTATTCTAAGGGCCAGGTTTTTTTCCAATTCTTGTTTTAGCCGGTCATTGATGTGACGAGAGGTGACATATTTACCTTCTTTACCAAAGAAGGGAGAGTCATTAATGGTAAATAACATACTCATGGTCGGTTCGTCAATAGCAATGGAAGGTAAGGCTTCCGGGTCTTCGGTATGAGCGACGGTATCGCCGATCTCGAAATTTTCGATTCCGGTAATACCACAAATTTCTCCGGCTTCAACTTTCTCAACTTCTTTTCTGCCGAAGCCATCAAAAACGAATAAACCTTTGATTTTACTTCTTTGGATAGAACCGTCTTTTTTGACCAAGGCTACCTGCTTGCCATTTTCGAGTATCCCTCTGTGTAATCTGCCCACGGCGATACGACCGATGTATTTGGAGAAATCCAAGGAAGTAATTAACATCTGTGTATTACCTTCTGCGATTTTTGGTGCAGGTATTTCTTTGATAATGGTATCTAAAAGCGGCAGGATGTTATCAGTTTTATTCCTGAAGTCGGTACTCATCCAACCGAATTTAGCAGAGCCGTAAATGGTCTCAAAATCCAATTGTTCCTCGGTGGCATCCAATTCAAACATCAAATCAAAAACCTTTTCCTGTGCTTCTTCCGGAGTGCAGTTTTCTTTATCTACTTTATTCACCACGACGATAGGTTTGAGCCCTAGTTCGATGGCTTTGTGTAGTACGAATCTCGTTTGCGGCATCGGTCCTTCAAAGGCATCCACCAATAAAAGTACGCCATCTGCCATATTTAGTACCCGCTCCACTTCTCCACCAAAATCACTGTGACCGGGGGTGTCAATAATGTTAATTTTCACTCCTTTATAGGTAATGGATACGTTTTTGGAAAGGATAGTAATCCCCCGCTCTCGTTCCAAGTCATTATTATCCAACATTAATTCTCCCGGAGTATCCCGGTCACTGAATAACTGACCGGCCAAAAGCATTTTGTCAACCAATGTGGTCTTCCCGTGATCAACGTGGGCGATAATGGCAATATTTCTAATATTCTGCATGCACTGTTTTTTTAAGCAGTTGTATTTTTTAAAAATTTTATAAAATCCAATGGAATTTATGACTGCTATTTTTTTTGAAGGCGCAAAGGTACGGAAAATATAGCTACCATGTGGATGTTTGAACGTTTTTTCATCTATATTAACGTATTATTAGCAGCAATGCTTCAAAATAGGTGCATTGAGGTTCAATTACGGGGTTTTATGTGTTATAAAAATACAAAATGAGTGTTTTTGGGGTGTTGGTGGTGGGGTAGTAGGGGGAGGAAGGAAAAATGTGGCAGCTATTGGCGGGGTTTCGTTTTTATTGTTTTTTCTTATCAGCACGACCACTCACCTGTTATTATCACAAAATTCTTATAAGGCTCAATGGTATATCCACCCGAATCCTGATCAATCCATATTACACCATCTTTCTTCTGCGTTATTTCGATTGCGTCCTTGTGAAGGTATCTGATTATTAGAAAAGCTTCTTCAATCGAGAAGTCCGGCAGGTTCATTTGAAACTCGAAACTACCTGAATGGTAATTTTTGGTCATAAAAATACCATTGCTAAATACAATTTTATCTCTTCCGTCTTCTAAAGATGGACCCTTCTTTTCGAGATAGATTAGCGAATCGCAGCCCTCTTTAAAAAAATCAAAAAGGCTTAAAAAATCTTCTTTTTTAGGAAACGGTTTGAATCTGGACAAGTAAGCATCAAAAACGAATCCTTCGTAGCTTTCAAACTTCACTTTAACCCAATTCCCTTTTAATTCGATTTCTATGGTTTTACCATTAGTTAATTTTGTTTTATCTTTTAGTTTATGGGAGTCGTTTAAATACTCATACCATGATTTATATCCAAGACAAATGACCTCTTTGGCAAATGGTATTTTGGTAAGGACATTTGATTTAAAATCAGCTGATTCTCGCAAATTTAATCCAGATTCTGCCCAGATAAACAATTTATCCCCTGATTGATATTCCGTAATTCCAAAACATGAAATTGGAAAAATTATTGCCAGTATTATCTTCAATATTGTATTCATCTTTCTATTCGTTTTTTT
>CAZNCI010000258.1:0-6033 GCA_964571475.1 uncultured Saprospiraceae bacterium
CTTTTAAATTTTAAATTTCAACTTCCAAATTTTAAATTTTAAATTAAAACTTCATACTTTTAAATTTTAAATTAAAATCAGACCCAACGCGCAGGGCTTCCTTCAAAACCGAGGCGCAGGGAAACAATACAAATCAACAAAAGAAAAAATAATCTACGACCTCCAACTCTGCTAATTCGTGCTTAATTAAAGTTTGTTCCTCCGGGCTGGCAACTACTACGATAATTTGTGGATTTGAAATACCAGAAAGCTCCCGGCTATCCTCAAATACCGTCCCATGCAACCGATGCCCCCATTTCCGCTCCTGATTGCAAATCCAACGGTAATCAATTCCTTTTTTGTGTAATTTCTCAGCGATTCGCTTACCTTTTTTACCGGCACCCCAAAGCACGAGTTGCTTGGTTTTATCCCAGTCCAGCTCCAAAAAGTAATTGACTTTTATATCAATAAAAGCGCTGTCAGCATAATGAGGGTCCGTTCGGGAACTACGAATAGCATAATCCCTCCAGTGGTGTAATATCCTACCTTCCGGAATGACCTTTAAGCCCTTTTTATAAAACCGAAAACAAAGGTCGTAATCCTCCGGATAAATATCCGAATCAAATGCTCCTACGCTTACTAAATCGACCTTATAAACCATCCAACAGGGAGAAGGAATGACACATTCTTTATAAATTTCAGAGAAGCTATCACCCGTTTTTGTCAGCTGATTGAGCCAGCTTTCGTATCGTTTATAACCATTGCCCAATACCCCATCTGTAAAATATTTCACCCCGCCAATCGACAAATGACCTTTGCCGAATACAAGTAATTGTTGCTTCATTCGTGATAACCGGTCACTGGTCATTTTATCATCGGCATCCATTCTGGTAATAAATGCCCCACTTGCTTGTGAGAATGCCAGTCGTAAGGCCGTAATTATCCCTTTTTGGACATTCTTCAAAACACGAATCCGACTATCCCGCTTGTGATAAGCGAGCAAAATATCCCAACTATCATCAGTAGAATGGTCATCCACCGCTATTAATTCCCAATCCTGCTCTCGCTGAGCAACAATAGAATCAAGACACTCCCGTAGATAAAGACCGGCATTAAAGACCGGCATAATTATACTGATACTAGCCATTTGGCAAAGGTAATATTAATTTCGTTGTGATTCGACACTAGACAAACGCACCAAATTGGATCCCGTGTAAAATATTGAATAATTACGGCAGAAAGGGCTGATTTTGTCATGATTTTTGCAGAAAACTGCAAAAATTACGCCAAAATCAATTAAAATTCCAATTATAAATCCCACCTTAGAAAGCGGGGCAATAGAGGTGGCAATAAAATGTGCTCCCCAATAAAGTAACACCTTTTACATTGCGCTCTTCCTCCCCTGCAGATGTCACCTTATGCTTTTCTTCGCACTCAGAACATACTGCAATGCCCGTTTTGCCTGCGCATTATCAGGATTAATTTTCAAAACACGCTGAATCAATTTCACTGCCGTTTTTTGATCTTTATTAATATTCCTGACGGCAGCTTTATTGAGTAAAGCCTGTTCGTAATCGGGATTTAGCGCAATCGCTTCATCATAGAGCCTTTCCCCTTTTGGAAAATCACCCATTAATACATACAATAAGCCTAAATTACTCAGTGCTATAGGACGTTTTCGATTTTCCTTCAATACAAATTCCAGTTTCAATCTGGCTGCTTTGTTTTGTTTCAGATCCATTAATATTAATGCTTCTTTTTCTAAAAACGATAAATTAAGTGGCATCAGCGAAGTTGCTTTTTGTATAAAAATGCGGGCGCGTTCCAATTGACCTTCTTTTTTTAGTGCTTCCGCAATGCGATAGGCCGTCCAGGCATTCTGTACAGTGCTGACTTCCTTATTTTTGACCATTTCCGCAATAGCGGCAAAATCATTTTTATTAAAAAAATAATGAATTTTTGTGTCAAACAAAAGGGCGGTCTGCTGCTCAACCTGCTTCAGATAATAACCCGCAGAATCTAAAACAAAATTCCGCTCCGCGTATTTATCATATAAGGCTAAATAACCACGTGCCATATCCAATGGAGTTGGCTGCTCCTTCGTTAATATTTTCAATCCGTAAAAATCCCTGTTTCTGGAATCTTTTTGCGCCCCGGGGTCTTTTTGTATTTTATGATCGGTGATTTTCACATGGGCTATATCCAAACTTTTTGACTTCGGCATGTGACAAAGCTGACATTTATTATCAACGGCTTTCTTGCTTTGGGGGCTAGCCGAGCATTGTTTTTGTCCATCTGAAGAATGACATTGCAGACAGATATTGACAAAGTGGTCTGCTTTCATTTCCTGAACGCTCAAATGCGGGTCATGGCAGGTCAGACAAGTCATATCGGAATTTTGAAAACAACGACTTTGACGCAAACGATCCGCCTGAGAAGCCATGATAAACTGTTTGTCAGAATCCGTAAATCGAGGCAAAAAAACATTCACCACCTCGTTTAGTTTCATGCCCGGTTTGAAATCAAAAAAAGTCTTACCCGGCTCCAATACTGCCACCCCCTGCAAATGACACCGCTGGCACAAATCCAGCTGCAAATCTCTTGGTAATTTTGCAGGATTCACAATGGTATAATCGGTCTCTTCCTCGATATTTACCAGCTTTCCCGCCTTTTTCTCACTGACGTGCAATGCACCGGGACCATGGCATCTTTCACACTGAATACCCGATGGCATTTTGATGATTTTGTTCTCCGATCCAGTGGTTAATTTCGGATAATTATTGTGGCAGGTGATACATTCTGCATTCAATAACCGACCAAAACGAAGGTTGCCCTGTTCCCGAAAACCCGGCGCCATATCCCACTTCCCATCCTGCGTATAATAAGTAACCGGCGCCTGATAAATATACCCATTAAAATTAACAATATGTGAATTGGTGTGATGCCCCGAACCAACAATATAACTAATCTTTTCCGTCCGTTGATGGATGGTATCCCCCTTTTCATCCAACCTAAATTCCATTACATACATCAGACTATCCTTCACATAAGGCCAGTAATAAAAATCAGACTCCTCCTCATAAACCAGTGCATTTTTATCAAAAACAGCATGGCTGTTTCGCTGATGCGCCTGCGCAAAAGATCGCCCCATGCCCGTATGCCGAAAAGTAGCATGTACATCCGAATGACATTGCACACAGATTTCCATTCCTACATATTCGACATCGGCCACTAAATTAAGATAGCCTGGCTCCATTTCATCATCACCACAGGAAAACATGGTTAATAACAAATAGAGTAATGATATTTTTACCCCGTTTTGCATGGATCAAATATAGCATCATTTGTCATAAAAAAATGAAAATTAGTCGTCTTTTTACTCCACGATTAATTTGCGAATCAGCCGTTCATTTTCCTGCCGCCATTCCAGCCAGTAAACACCCTTTGCCAGTCCGCTTAAATCAATGGATATTTTTTTTGAACCCGATTTCATTTTATCAGAAAAAACAAGCTGCCCCATTATATTCCAAACCTGTAAATCGGCTGCCTGGTGGGATTCATTTTGGAGTAAAACGGTAAAAACACCCGTGCCTGGATTCGGAAAAACTGACAACTTTCTGGATGATTCAATGTCATTTGTTCCTATAATGGTACAATCTGCCATAGCCCTCTGCTCACAACCATTTGCATCGGAAACATCCACTATAATCCGGTCAATAACGGCATAATAATGCCATTCGATGGTATAGGGAGGCACGCCACCTTCTACTACAATTTGTGGGATACAATTGTAACCAAGGCTATCCGGTGTCAACTCAATATTGATGACTATTTCATCTGGAATACTGACCTCCACCTCTGTTGGTTCGGTGGTATGCCCGTTTAAATCCTCTATTATTAAAGTGTAAATGCCATCCGACAAATCTCCCAGGCATCCATCTGTTGTGAGCGTGTCATTTTGATGGACCCAATGGTAAATATAAGGCGGAAATCCCCCTACTGCATTGGCACACAAACCATCGTTCTCATCGTCAAAGCAGCCAGTCATTGGGACAATAACGGTATCGAGCGCCAATGCTGCACAGTCTTCTAATACCCCTCCCCATGTCCAAATAGTTTCGATATCGGAAATATCTTCGACCGAGAAATAGTTATTATTAGTAAATGCAACAGCAGCCATACCATGCGCAGCATAAAATTTATATCCGGAACAGTCATAATAAGCCACATAATTATAATCCACTACATCCAGTCTCCACATAGCAAAAATGGTGCGATTTCCCCAATGTGCCTTTTGTACAAAAGCAAAGCTTTCATTGAAGTCGATTTCTCCTAAAATATTATGGCGAATCGTATCCCGCAGCCAATCCATACAATAATATTCCTCATAACAACTTGTGCAGTCTTCCGCTCCATTCCGGATACCTAACGAGCTCGTCCGACCTTTAATATTCATGCTCCAGTCAAAGATCACCCCATTGTCTCCTGGCCATAAATCAAAAATTTCAATCGACCAAAGCCCATTTAGCGGACAACCAATTAAGTTGTCAAATGATTCTTCTGGTCGATAATCTCCGGCTGGCAATGTCGTAATATCGTTAGGCGAATTTGCGGTTTCCAACCAAGTAGAAGTAGCCTCCATTGTCCAGCAGTATTGATATCCGACACCGGGAATCACTGTCCCATTTCCTTCCATAACAGGTTCTCCAAGATAAACCCCATTTCCAAATTGACCGGGATGGTCGTGCAAAACGACCGTTGTTCCATCGGGACAGCTTAGTTCAATTTCCAAGTCACGCAGCCAGGAGTGTTCCATCACTACACAGATTTCAATATCAGCGCCTTCTTCGATAATTTGCCCATTGGGGAACCAATCTATTTCTTTTTGCAAAACAACAGAAGTACCACTCCCATCTGGCAATAAAACCAAGGAATCAAGCAAACTGGGGCTGCCCAATACTACTTCACACCCAAGGGCATTCGTAACCGTTAGCATATAATTACCCGGGCTCAAACTATCAATATGAGCGGTGGAATCACCCGTACTCCACAAAAACTCATAGGGCGCAACACCTCCGTTGATATATGTAAAAATTTCCCCATCATTATCCCCCGGACAGGACTCATCAAATACCTGAAACTCAACTGAAAAACAGTCGGATTGTGCATGAAGGTTCGTTATTAAAAATAAGAAAAAGAGTAATCGTAATAAATTTTTCATTGGATATCGTTTTTGTTTTGTTTTAAATCATTCAAAGGTCAAAATTTCAGGCCCAAACCCAAACCTGTATCATTGAGTATCAAAGTTAAACTAAAATCCTTTGCAATGTCAATATTATAAAGATCAAGTGCTTTACCAACCTGATGATGCCCAAGAGCACCCATCAAAAGCCCTCCTAAGGCCATTCCACCACCTATGAACAGAACAGAATAGTCTGGTTTTGAATTATGCAACGCTGAAGTTGGTTTATCGTCTATTGAAACAAGGCCTGCGAAAGTAGTTCCCATTCCCAGTATGCCAAAGACCAATCCCATTTTTTCCAGCGCCTTTCCGCCATTATAGAGGTCATAACTGTTCGGATTCGTCTTTAATTTATTCAAAAAAGTTCGTTTATCCAAAATGGTATATCCCTCGTAATAACGATTGGAAGAACCATTCCCATTTATTTCATACAAATAGGCATCCTCGACTTCATAATTCAGTACTTCCGGAGATTCTCCAAAAACATCACGTTCCCCATTTTCATAGATAATTTCATCAATTTCCGCTTTTGCAATGGAGTATATTGGTCCATCTGGATTGGATGTTTTTTTGTAGGTCACCAGCGACCCAACGGTTAAAACTTTAACCTGCAATGAACCTCCATCATGAAAATAAATAACATCCTGGGCAGATAACCCGGCAACAAAAATTAAGGAAAGTAATAAGGTCGTTACATTTGTAAATTTCATCATGATTTTTAAATTTTGTTGGTAAAAGCTAAGTAAAAATACTCAAAATTCCCCGAAAAGAACAAAAGCTCTTCATTTTAACAAAAGTTTAATATTGTAGCG
>CAZNCI010000259.1:0-6009 GCA_964571475.1 uncultured Saprospiraceae bacterium
AGAAAGGGATACTGCGAAGCGAGTTTCTCGATTTTAATAATCTGTTGGCGAATAAATTTCTGATGCTCCTCACCATCCGGAAAAACTGGTCGGTGCTGACTGGCGACCCAAATTTTCTCGATAGCCTTTTCTATGGTCGATGTGGTTTCATCAAAAAAAGTTTGTTTAAATCTACCCCAAATGTAATTGACGGCCCAATCCGTTGGGTGGATCATATCCTCTTTATAATACCGATAGTCTCTTAATTCATCCAGCATGATTTCGTAGGAGGGAAAATAATAGATATTTTCATGCTTCATTTCCAATGCTCGTGCGGCTAAAAGCAAACGGGCTTTACTTTGTTGATTGGTGATGAGGCCATCTCTGATGTGACGGATCGGGCTGACGGTGAGTATGATTTTGATAGTAGGAGGTAATTGCTTTATAATTTCATCGAATGAAGCGACAATTTCTGCAACGGGCAGTAACTTTTTTTCAAATAAATCACCGGGAAATTTATGGCAGTTATTAACGATATTTTGGTTTGTTTTTAAACGAAAGGCATTGGCAGTACCTAATGTGATAACGAGTATAGAGGTTTCCTGTATAATTTTGGCTGCAGCCAAAATAGAATTATTCATCCCTGCCAATGCCACTTCCTTTGAAGGGTGAGAAAACTGTCCATGAAAGTCAAATGAATGATAGAGTTCGTGGTTAAACACCAGGTCTGCCTCCGCAATTGTTTTTTTGGTCAATATTTGATCCATGCCTTTGGCGATAGAGATAGGATTGTATGTTATACCAAAAGGATTAGCGTGTACCTTAAACTGGCGTTGCTTCAATTTTTGATATATATGGTCTGAAAAGCAGGAACCAATCAGCATTATCTGCTGTTCATAGTCAATGGAAAAGGGGAAATCCGGCATTTTAACTTGGGTATATATCATTTTTCGCCTTTTAGTACAGAAAATAATTGTCAAAATTTACGCTAAGGTAAACATATTAAACCCAAGGTCAAAATAAATAAAAAAACTGCCCTTGCTGGTAAAAATTTGGGTATTTAAAAGGGTGCCTTTTTTTTGAAGCAGCATTATATTTGATACACACCCAAAAAAACATACCTTTGCGAAAATTTGGATGATGAGAATATATTTTGACAATGCCGCTACCACTCCTATGGACAATGAGGTAATTGAAGTGATGACTAAGGCCATGAAAAATATCTATGGCAACCCTTCCTCTATTTACGCAGAAGGCAGACAGGCAAGGGCGGCTATAGAACAGGCGAGAAAGACGGTGGCTACCTGTATTAATGCTTCCATTGGGGAAGTTTTTTTTACTTCCGGAGGTACGGAGTCCAATAATATGGTGCTAAAAGGGGCCGTACGGGATCTGGGCGTCCAACACATTATTAGTTCTCCTACGGAACACCACTGTATATTGCACAGTTTGAATGCCTTGGAACGCGATACGGATGTCAAAATCAGCTGGGTGGATATAGATGATTACGGTCGGCCTAAAATGGCGTCCTTAAAGGCTATTTTGGCGGATACAAAAGAAAAAACGCTGGTTTCTCTCATGCACGCTAATAATGAGACCGGCGCCATGATTGATTTGGATGAAGTAGCGGGTATTTGTGAGTTGTACGGCGCTTTGTTTCATACGGATACCGTCCAGACCATTGGTTATTTTCCCATTGATGTCTCAAAAACAAAAATTCATTTTCTCAGCGGATCTTCTCATAAATTTTATGGACCAAAGTTTAATGGATTTGTTTACATCAATGGAGATAATATGTTGCGGCCTTTTATTGATGGAGGAAGTCAGGAGCGAAATATGCGTGCCGGTACCGAAAGTATTCACGGCATACTCGGACTGGCAAAAGCACTGGATTTGGCTGTAGCCAAAATGGAGGAAAGAAAAGAAAAAATACTTTTCCTGAAAGAAAAAATGAGGACTTTAATTAAGGAAAATTTCCCTGACTGTGTGTTCCATTCACCTCGGGAAAACGCCCACTACAAAGTTCTAAGCGTTGGCTTTCCTGATTCACCAAAGGCTGAATTGATTTTATTTAATCTGGATATCGCCGGCATTAGTGTATCTGGAGGAAGTGCCTGTGCTTCCGGGGTCAATACCGGCTCTCACGTCATGCGTGCCATCAATCCGGATAGCCCTTTTCACACGGTGCGGTTTTCTTTTTCATATCATAATACTGAAGCGGAGGTTAATTGCGTTATGGAGGAGTTGAAAAAGATTTTGAAGTAAAAAAATGAAACAAATATGAAAATTGGCATATCATTATCAGGAGGAGGAGCACGTGGAATTGCTCATTTGGGCGTGTTGCAGGCATTGGAAGAAGTTGGTATATTTCCAGACGTTTTGACAGGAGCAAGCGCGGGTTCTATCGTTGGTGCTTTATATGCTACGGGGTTACGTCCCAGGAAGATTTTAGCCATTTTGAAAGAAAAATCACTACTGCAGATATTCTCCCTGAGTTTTCCCAAAAAGGGAATGACTGATTTACGCTTTCTACGACAAATGTTTGCCAAACACATCGGACATGACGATTTTGATCAATTAAAGACACCTCTAACCGTCTCCGTGACCAACCTCAACGCCGGACACACGGAGTACTTAAACCATGGCTCCTTAACACAAGTAGTGGAGGCTTCTGCAAGTATCCCCATTCTTTTCAAACCCGTCATTATTGATAATACCAACTATGTGGACGGTGGCTTGCTGGATAATCTGCCGGCAAAACCACTGATTGGTCAGGTGGATTTCTCTATTGGTGTCAATGTGATGCCTATTGGCGATATTTCGAATGAAAAATTAAAAACGGGTTATGCCGTAATGGTGCGAACTTTTCAGTTGGCTGTAATAGCAAACTCGATGGCTAATTATTCACTCTTCGATGAAGTAATTGAAATCGAAGGCATTGAAAAATATTCTATTTTTCAAATCAAAAAAGCAGACGAAATCTACGACCTGGGTTACAAAAATGCACAATCCGCTCTCCGTCGAATTCAGGCGCACCTAAATGAACTTTCCACTACTTAAATCCAATGGATTTACGGTTAAATGCAAAGTCACTATTATCCGATTTTAGCACCTTCATATCCTCGACGGTAATTAATTCTTTATCCACCGTATCATGGTCTGTCTCATTTAAGGCTGCCAGGCGAAGATTGTGCCCTTTGACTACTTCCCGAACGGCATTGCGAATTAATCGCGCATTTCCAAAATTTTGATCTCTAAACTTATAGACATACTCCAAATATTCTTTCAGGTATGCCTTAGAATCATCAGAAGGGTAGAGGCGCTCCTTCGACAACATCTGTATGAATATCTCCAATAAATCAGCTGTTTCATAGTCCTCAAATTTTAATATTTTATCAAAGCGGGAACTCAAACCGGGGTTTGCTTTCATAAAGAATTCCATATTTTTGGGGTATCCCGCCACAAAAACAAAAAATTGTCCCCGTTTATCTTCCATTCTTTTGAGTAAGGTCTGTATGGCTTCATCTCCAAAACCCCCTCTGCCCGTTGAGTTTTCTGTCAGTGCGTAAGCCTCGTCGATGAACAAAACACCGCCCATGGCTTCTTCTATTTTTTCAGCCGTCTTGGTAGCCGTTTGGCCAACATAACCCGCTACGAGTCCTTGCCGGTCCGTTTCTACCATATGCCCCCGCTCTAATATACCCAGCGCCTTGTATATTTTCGTTAGTATTCGGGCAACTGTAGTTTTACCGGTGCCCGGGTTGCCGATAAATACCGTATGGAGGAAAAACCTATTCAATACGTCCTTGCCCGTCTGTCGATAATAACGAACCAGTTTGACCATCTCTTCAATCTGCGCTTTAATGGCACGCATTCCGATGAGCTCATTTAGCTCTTTCATTGCCTCATTCAACAATTTCTCGTCAATGGGAATATTAGGCAATTCGTAAACTTCGTCCATTGGTATCTTTTCAACATCCTGTAATTGGATAGTGGAAAGGTAATCAGCGTCGAGTTCCTTATGTTCTTTCATCCCCATGATTCTCAAGCCCAGTTCTATCTTTGCTTTTTCTATCAAATCAAACACAAAACGGGCATTGCCAAAGGAGCGTCCACGCGAACGAAAAGCTTTTACAATCATATCATCTATATGGGCTTTCGCACCTAAGGTGAGGATGACCCCCTTGTCTTTACAGGCAAATTCTGCAATTTGAGATAATTCCTGAGGCAGGTAGTCGCGAAAATCAAAATATAGCTTAAATCGTGATTTTAACCCGGGATTCGAGTCCAAAAACAGCTTCATTTCATTTGGATATCCGGCGACAATGACGGCAAAATCATTTTTTCCATCGGACATTTCCTTGACTAATATCTCGATGACTTCACGTCCAAAATCTTTATTGTCATCCTTGGCACGAGCCAGTGAATACGCCTCATCTATGAATAAGACACCTCCACGTGCTTTCTCAATGGCCTCCTTCACTTTTGGCGCTGTTTGTCCGATATATTCCCCCACCAGATCAACGCGGTCAACCGTATGTACATGACCTTTGGTGAGTAGGCCCATTTTTTTGTACAATTTACCCATCATTGCGGCGACCGTCGTCTTCCCTGTACCGGGGTTGCCGCTAAAAACAGAATGCACATTGATATTGTCCTTTTCGGCAAAGCCTTTTTCTTTTCTTAATTGCAGGAATTTGATGTATTGCGCATGGTCGCGAACTTTTTGTTTAATTTCGCCCAGTCCAATTAGCGCATCCAGTTTTTTAATAACGTCATCGAAGGTGGATTCATCTCCAATTTCTGCTGGATCGAGTAGGGTAGTGGTGACATTTCCAGGAAGAATAACCCCATTGGTCCCCTCTTCAAAAAATTCACCTACTTCAAAGGGGATAGTTGCCAATAATTTATTCATAAAGACAATTTCCCCGGTATAATGATCCATTTTCCAGGATCCCTTGACATTTGATCCCCATCCAAGGGTAATTTTAATTTCATTTTCTCCTTGTTCCACCTCTTTCAATCGAACAATATGCCCTTTTAACTCCTTGGAACCATTAAAAAATTTAAGTGCTAATTCGCAATGCCATGGCTTGTGAATATGATTGTTTTTTAGAAGGACCTCTGCATAGACATAACGCGTTTCTTCACTGCTCATCGTTTTCATAAATACACGGTCATCCGCATTAACATCATCGTGGGGACCTTCATAAATTTTTGCGTTAAGCAAAGAGACGTAAGCATTTTCATCCAATGAGGGGTCTTTCTCGGTATCTTCAATATAAAAATACTTAGTTCCTGCCTTTTCTCCTTCGATCCACGCCTCCCAAAAGTAAGTACCCTCTTTCCAAAAGCTACCTTCTGCTTTGCTGCCCCATCCTTCACGGATAAAAACTACTGCATCGTATTTTGTTACTTTTCGCGAAAAATTCAGATCACAAATCTTCTTATTGCTTTCCTCTACCCGATAACAGAATAGCTGCACATTTACATCCCAGTCTGCCATATCGAACTGTTTGTTATAAAAAGACAACTCAGCATAAATATATCCGGTTTCATACCGGTCATATACCTGTCTATAACGTTTTTTATTGTCGGCAAGCCACTCTGTAGAGGAATAAACACGAAGGTCTTTAAATTTAAAATTCCGCTCGGGACTATTGGTGATTTCTTTTTGCATAAATTATTTGTTTCTACGGTTTTTGTTTGATTTTTTGGGCAAGCCACTCCCATCGTCGTGGCCGGGCTATCCGCACTCGCTCCTTAAAAAAAGGAGCTTAAACAATTGCTCCTATCCCTCTTGCAAAAATGCACTTAATTATTCAAACGATTTTAAACCATTAATTGTTCCATTTTGTTTAATCATTTTTTTATCCTATCATTGCGGTTTGGGCAGTTGGCAGTTGGCAGTCGGCAGTTGGCAGTTGGTAGACGGCAGTTGGCAGTTGGCAGTCGGCAGACTGAAGACTGGAGACTGAGAACTGAAGACTGAAAACTGAAAACTGAAGACTGAAAACTGGAGACTGAAGA
>CAZNCI010000260.1:0-5943 GCA_964571475.1 uncultured Saprospiraceae bacterium
TAGGCGAAAAAGAGCAAGTTTAATATGTGTGTTATTTAGTTCTTGAGCCACTAGGCATCGTATTATTTGCAGGAATGGATTTTACTCCATGCTACTAATTATTTTTATAATAAGAAGATTCGTTTTTACCGCCACTTTGTATCTTTTCCAAACGTGCCTTAAATTCATTTGACAAATCAAAATCATTATTTCTGGCAGCCACTTCTTTTAATGCAATCAATGTATTCACATCATTAGGATTCAACATTTCCGCCTTTTGAAAATAAGGCATCGCTTTAAGAAATTGCGCATCAGCTTTCGCTTTCAATTCTTTTGACTTCGCCACAGATGCTTTATCCCAGCCGGTAATAGCATTCATTTCTACAGTGATGGCCGCCGCCTTATTATAATACAAAGCGCCAATACTATAAATGGCATCAAAATAATCCTCTTTGATTTCCAAGGCTTTTCCAAACTGCTTCAAAGCATTATCAAAATACTCCTTGGCTTTCTCCTCATTATTAGCTTCGGTTTCACGCTGGTATAATTGGTCATAGACATTACCCAAGGTAGAATAAATGGAAGGGTTTTCCGGTTCTTTCTCAATCGCCAATTGCAATTTACCGATCAACTCATCTAATTTATTTTCTTTGAGATAATAATTAATCTCAGCAAATAAAAGAGAAGCCTCATCCGGGAATTTTTCGCGCCCCATGGTGAGGTATTTCAAAGCCTCTTCCATATTAGAGTCAGAAAGTAAATTAAATAGACCCTCATAAATTCCAGCTTTCTCGTAGCCGGCATTAATCAACTCCTTGAACTTAGCCAAAGCAACATCATCATGATTTTTTGAAGCTTTTGCCGTAATAGCCACAGTATAAGCTAAATCTGTAGCCTGCTCTGCGTCCTTCAATGTGGACTCCTTATCATTAGCCTTTAATATTTTATCTGCGGCTAAGATGGCGGCAAAATTTTGGTATGCCCCTTCAAAATCACCCTCGGAATAAGCAAAGTACCCCTGATTATTCAACTCACTTTGAGCAGCAAATAATCCGGCCAAAGCTTTTTTCTTCTGGTATTTTTTCTGAGCTTTATCCAAGGCCATTTTATAGGCGTTAAATCCATCAATCGCCGGGTTCTTAACAGTTGGAAAATCAGCAGGCACGTCTAATTTTGCATTTTTTAATATTGATAATTTTTTAGAAATTTCAATATTTGCGTCTCCCTTTAATTTCAAATAATCGAAAGAATTGCTTATTTCTGCATCTGAAGCAGCAGCGGCAAGTCCATCAATTACCTCTTGAAGTTTTGCATCATTTTGCGCATTTTCCAAAAGGTACGACTTCATCGCTTTTTTTGCAGCTTTAAAAGACTTTGCGGCATCCTGTGCGGTGGCAGATGACAAAACAAAAGTAATGGCTAATATAGCAAACAATAATTTTTTCATAATCACATTATAAATTTAATAAGTTAAATACATTTTTTTAGCAGAAAATAGCCCTTTTCAAAAAGTCCAACCACTTCCTTCTATTATTAGGACGTTTTAAATTTAAAAAAAACGTTTACAAAATGTTAATTTTTTATTCTTCTTCATTAGAAACCGTCTCTCCTACTATTTCTGCATCCTCTATATCGGCAACTTCTTCCGGCATTGGTGGTGCTACAGCAATATCTGCAATCTCATCGCCTTTACTAATATTGATGACCTTCACGCCCTGTGTCGCACGTCCCATGACCCTTACACCATTGACTGAAATTCTAATAATAATCCCCGATTTATTGGTAATCATCAAATTATCCTCTTCCTTAACGGCTTTAATCGACACTAAATTACCCGTTTTCTCCGTTATTTGCAACGTTTTCACCCCTTTTCCACCACGATTGGTCAATCTATAATCTTCAAACTTGGTCCGCTTACCATATCCCTTTTCGGATACGACAAAAATCGTAGTATCGTCACTTTGTGGATCAATGCAAATCATGCCAACAGCAAAATTCGCTTCTCCCATACGAATACCTCTTACGCCGGCAGCCGTTCGCCCCATTGACCGGATGGCAGACTCCTTAAATCGAATCGCCATACCATTATTAGCTGCAATAAAGATTTCATTCTCACCATTGGTCAACTTAGCTTCCAATAATTGATCACCTTCCCTAATGGTGATGGCAATAATTCCTCCAACTCTTGGCCGGGAAAATGCCTGCAAAGGGGTCTTTTTAACCACTCCACTTCGCGTACCAAACATAATGTAATGATTGGCCATGAATTCCTCATCCTTAATATCTTTGATGATAATATAAGCCCTTACCTTATCTTCTTTAGGAATGGAAAGTATATTTTGGATAACACGACCACTAGACGCTTTCGAAGCCTCTGGAATCTCAAAAACCCGAATCCAATGACACTTACCCAGCTCTGTGAAAAACATCAAATAATTATGTGTCGTCGCTACAAACATGTGTTCAATGAAATCAGTATTACGCGTTTTGACTCCCCTTGATCCACGGCCACCTCTTGCCTGGGTTTTGTATTCAGAAATAGGTGTCCGCTTGATGTAGCCAAGGTGTGAAATAGTCACAACTACTTCCTCGTCTCTGATCAAATCCTCAATAGAAATATCACCCCCCGCCATATTTATTTCAGTACGACGCTCATCGCCATACTTGTCTTTGACCTCCTGTAATTCCTCCTTGACAATCGACCTTCTTCTGCCTTCATTAGACAAGATATCCATCAAGTCGTCAATGATTTTTCTTAACTCATCATATTCCTGACGAATCTTATCTCGCTCAAGCCCTGTCAGTTTTTGTAAACGCAAATCCAAAATAGCCTGTGCCTGAACCTCAGAAAGCACATTGCCTTCCTCTACAAATAACTTATCGGTAGAACCTTCTTTGATCAATGCACCAAACTTATCCCAAAACTTCTTTTTATCTTTAATAAAGTCTCCTTTTATTAAGGCTTCTTTAGCTTCCTGCGGAGTCTTGGAGCCTCTGATAAGTGTGATCACTTCATCCAGATAATCCAAAGCAATCAACAAGCCAATCAATAAGTGTGCCCGGCTTAATGCCTTATTTAATTCAAATTGAGTACGCCTTGTGATAACCTCTAAACGGAAAGTTATAAACTCTTCGATGATATCTTTTAAATTCAACAACATCGGACGCCCTCCTACCAAGGCTATATTATTGATACCATAAGAAGACTGCAGGGCTGTATATTTGAATAATTTACTCAAAATAACACTTGCCATCGAATCTCGACGAACTTCAATGACGATTCTCAAGCCATTTCGGTCTGATTCATCTCTCAAATCAGTAATACCATCCACCTTCTTCTCATTGGCTAACTCCGCAATCTTTGCCACGAGATTCGCCTTATTCACCTGATAGGGAATTTCTGTTACGATAATTCGCTCACGCCCTTTGTCATCCTCCTGAATTTCGACTTTAGAACGCAATACGACACGTCCTCTCCCTGTCTCAAACCCACTTTTCACCCCTTCATATCCATAAATGATACCCCCGGTTGGAAAATCAGGCGCTTTGATATATTGCATCAACTCCTCAATGGTAATCTCCGGATTATCAACGGTAGCCGCTACCCCATCACAAACTTCACTTAAATTATGTGGCAGCATATTGGTCGCCATACCCACAGCAATCCCGGAAGCACCGTTGACCAAAAGGTTTGGAACCCTAGTAGGTAAAACAGTAGGCTCACTTAATGAATCATCAAAATTCAAACGAAAATCAACGGTATCTTTTTTGAGATCAGCTAATATTTCATCACTTATTCGCTGTAGGCGAGCCTCTGTGTATCGCATGGCAGCAGGACTATCACCATCCATTGAGCCAAAGTTTCCCTGACCATCTACCAATGGGTAACGCAATGACCAGGTTTGAGCCATACGCACCATAGTGTCATATACAGAAGTATCACCGTGAGGGTGATATTTTCCTAGTACTTCTCCGACGATACGCGCGGACTTCTTATGTGCTTTGCCAAAGGTCAATCCCAATTCGGACATCCCAAACAACACTCTTCTATGAACCGGTTTCAACCCATCCCGTACGTCCGGCAACGCTCTGGAAACGATAACTGACATTGAGTAATCAATGTAAGCGCTCTTCATTTCCTCCTCTATATTTACAGGAATTATTCTCTGATTTGAAGGCATTTATTAAATTATTGTTAGAAAAAAAATCGAATTTAAAACCCGATTATCAAAAAAGAAAAAAACAAATATTGTTTTCAAATTTTTGACAGGCAAAGATAATAAAAAGCTTGAATCTTTTTATAATATTTTTAGTCTATTTTCTACAAAAACTTGCACTTACACAAAGAGAAAGTATATTTGCAAAAAAATTGCAATTATGGCCAACAAAGTCAACCCATATTCAGAGCAAGGCAGCAAAAAGGAACAGGTCGAAACTATGTTCGACAAAATAGCCCCTTATTATGATTTCCTGAATCATCTGCTTACCTTAAACATTGACGTACTTTGGCGAAAAAAGACCATCCAGGCAATCAAAAGTCCTTCCACATTTAACATTTTGGACATCGCAACCGGAACGGGAGACCTCGCAATCATGGCAGCTAAGCTATTATCACCGGAAAAAATCACCGGATTAGACCTTTCTGCTAAAATGTTGACCATTGCTCAGGAGAAGATTAACAAAAAGAACCTTGACCAACTCATAACTTTAACACAGGGTGACTCTGAAAATCTCCCCTTTAAAGACAATACCTTTGATGCTATTACCGTTGGATTTGGCGTGAGGAACTTTGAAAATTTAGAAAAGGGCCTGAGTGAAATATACCGGGTTTTGAAACCGGAGGGAAAACTGGCCATACTTGAATTTTCCATGCCTACCGTTTTCCCTATTAAGCAGGGATACCATTTTTATTTTAAAAACATCTTACCATTAATTGGCAGGATAACATCCAAAGACCCACGTGCATACACCTATTTATACGAATCAGTACAAGCCTTTCCTGATGGTGATAAATTTACCACTATTTTAAAAGGCATAAAATTTAAATCGAGTAAATGCAAACCATTAACATTAGGAATCTGTTCAATCTACACGGCTACAAAATAATCTTATTTCTTTTTATTGGAATGTTATTCGCAGCTCCAGTCAACGCACAGAAAAGAAGCAAGGCTAATTACAATTATTTCCTTTTCAAACAAAAGCCTTATTATTTTGGATTGACTTTGGGCTCCAATAGTTCGCGATTTTCTGCCTTCAGGTCGAAGGAATATATTTTTAGCGATTCCATTTCTTCCGTAAGGTCTGTCTCCGGTCCGGGATTTAACCTCGGCATCGTGACCAATCTAAAAATTGGAGAATATTTTGATTTTAGATTCCTACCAACGCTTTCCTTTGCCGAAAGAACGCTGAACTATACCAAGAATAGTCGATTTACACCCAAAACACAGAAAAAATTAGAATCCATCTTTGTGGAAATGCCCTTTCATTTTAGGTTCAAATCTGCGCCCTACAGAGACAAACGTCTCTTTGTAGTTGCCGGTGTAAAATACGCCTTCGATGTCGCCAGCAAAGCCAGAGCAACCAGCGAAGGTGCAGACCAAATTATTAAAATATCACCACACGATTTCTCCTTTGAAGTGGGTGCCGGAATGCAAATTTTCTTCCCCTATTTCATCTTTTCCCCTGAAATCAAAATGTCTTATGGCATTGGCAATACCTTACTTTTTAATCCCAATTTGGAAGAATCCAGCGTACTAGACAAAATTCTTTCCAGAACCTTTACCATTTCTTTCAATTTTGAAGGATAATCGGTTTTTTGAATCAAAATGAAAATGAAAATGAGAATGAAAACTTGCCTAGCCTGACGAAGTCGGACTTGCCTAGCCTGACGAATGTCGGATAGGTAGGTCAAAATGAAAATGAAAACCTACAATGATAAACCTACAAATGTAAAATTTATAGCAG
>CAZNCI010000261.1:0-5941 GCA_964571475.1 uncultured Saprospiraceae bacterium
TCTAATTCTAATTTCCATTCTAATTCTAATTTCCATTCTAATTTCTATCGTCAGGCTAGGCAAGTTCCAATTCTAATTCCAAAGGACGAATAATTTAAAGAATTAATGAAATTATTTGACCAGAATGTTTGTTTTATCAGTAATCAATAGTTATTTTTATATACCAGGTCGCACTTTGCAAATTGATAAAATAAATAAAAACAATGAAGAAAATAGTCGTACTAACAGGAGCCGGTATGAGTGCAGAAAGTGGGTTAAAAACATTTCGGGATGCTAATGGGCTTTGGGAGAATCACGATGTGATGGAGGTCGCATCACCAGAAGGCTGGAAAAGGAATCGAGCGTTGGTCTTGGCATTTTATAACCAAAGGAGGCGACAATTGAAGGAGGTCGGACCGAACGAAGGGCACAAAGCATTAGTCCGTCTTGAGCATAAGTTTGAAACGGTTATCATCACCCAAAATGTCGATAATTTACACGAGCGGGCCGGAAGTGAGCATATTATTCATTTGCATGGAGAACTTACCAAGGCACGTAGTACTTTAAATCCGAATTTGGTCTATGATTGGCCAGATGACCTGAAAGAAGGGGATAAATGTGAAATGGGGAGTCAGTTGCGTCCCGATATTGTTTGGTTTGGAGAGGCTGTACCAAAGATGGAAGAGGCTGCAAGGGAGTTGTTGTACGCCGATATTATTATTATCATTGGTTCCTCCATGCAGGTTTATCCAGCGGCTGGATTGGTCGGGCAGGCTGCTCCTTTTATTCCGGTGTATTATATTGATCCAAAACCTGCCATTAATTATGAATTGAGTAGGCGGTCTAATTTGACGGTTATTAAGGGGATGGCAGCTGTTGAGGTTCCTAAATTAATCGACGAATTACTAAAATAAGGAATCTTGAGTTTGTTTTGAGTCTATGGAGTTCTTAAGCCACTAGCTATTGTGGTCTTGTAATTGTCTTCTAAAGGATAAATATTCAGATGAAACTTATAGTTATACCTATTTTTTCTATCTTTGATGCATATTTGAAATTTATTTAATCATCGACAATTTATTAAAAATGAAAAAATCAACATTATTCCTTATGGTCATGGGGCTTTTTACCATGTTTTCTTGTAGCAATTCCGAACCTAAAGCCGAAAAAGAAGAAGTAAAAACAGCAAAAGAAAATTGTACTTATTCCATCTCTCCTGATAACACCATGAGTTTATCCTGGACAGCTTATAAAACGACCGCAAAAGTGGGTGTTGGAGGTAAATTTACAGAGTTTTCTTTTTCAGATGGAAAACCTGCCGCAACAATTGCCGAAAATATAAAAGGAAGAGAATTTAAAATATTGACAGATTCTACCGATACCGGCAAA
Organism: uncultured Saprospiraceae bacterium; assembly: GCA_964571475.1. GTDB lineage: Bacteria > Bacteroidota > Bacteroidia > Chitinophagales > Saprospiraceae > JALVDO01. Next base: position 1,366 of record CAZNCI010000261.1, read on the forward strand.
CCGGAGCGCGATGCCAAAATTGTAAAGTACTTCTGGAGTAAAATGCTCGACGCTGGACATGTAAGTGGAGAGATTAAAGAAGCTTCCGGTGACAATAAAGCCGGTAAAGCTACCTTTTCTATTCGATTAAATGGCGAATCACATGATGCTGAATTTACTTATGCCGTTGGTGAAAAAACCGTTGTGTTTGATGGTGAGATTGATCTCAATGATTGGCATGCTGGAGCAGCAGTATCTTCTTTGAATGCCGCTTGTAAAGAGTTGCATACAGGTAAGGACGGCGTTTCTAAAACATGGCCAACTGTGAGTGTGAAAATTGAAGCAGGATTCACCAAGGTGTGTAAGTAACTGCTACGAGTGGGGCATTGAATGAAATGCCTGACAAAGTGAGAAATGTAGAGAAGATCCCCGAGCAGAATGTGTATTGGAATCCCTTGTTTTTTAAAACTGCTCGGGGAACTTCTCTTCGTCCCTTCGTAGCACCCCTTCCTATGCTGCCGAAGGACGAGTATGACCTTTGAACCCACCCTTTTGTATTCAGAATTATTCATTTGAAACCGAGCTGTCCGACTTCGTCAGGTCAGGCAAGTCCGACATTCGTCAGGCTAGGCAGGTTTTGATTTTCATTCTAATTTTCATTTTCATTCTAATTCTAATTTTCATTCAAATTTTAATTTTCATTTTCATTTTAATTGTGTAAATTTGCGGGTACAAAAAAATAATTTATGGGACGTGCATTTGAATTTAGAAAAGAAAGAAAAATGAAACGCTGGGCCAATATGGCTAAAGTGTTTACCAAAATAGGACGTGAAATATCTATCGCCGTGAAGGAGGCTGGTCCTGATCCTAATTACAACTCGCGTTTGAGAATTGCCATTCAAAATGCCAAGTCGGCGAATATGCCCAAGGCAAATATCGAAAGTGCGATCAAAAAAGCAAGTGAAAAGGATGCCGAAGATTTTCAAGAAGCAACTTTTGAGGGTTATGCACCTCATGGTGTAGCCTTGATCGTCGAAACGGCTACCAATAATAACAATAGGACAGTTGCTAATGTCCGGATGATATTTTCCAAATATGGTGGTTCACTGGGGACAACTGGCTCTGTTGATTATATGTTTGAACGTAAAGGGGTGTTTAAAGTCAATGCCGAGGGATTGGATCTGGAAGAGCTGGAGTTGGATTTAATTGATTTTGGACTAGAAGAGGTCAAAGAAGAGGAGAATGGTGAATTGGTACTGTATTGTTCCTTTGAAGATTTTGGAAACTTACAGAAAGGTTTGGAGGAGAAATCTATTAAAGTGAATAATGCCGAATTAATCCGAATTCCTACGCATTATAAAGAATTATCCGACACGCAGGCAGAAGAGGCCATCAAATTAATCGAAAAAATGGAAGAGGATGACGATGTTTTAAATGTCTTTCACAATATGGGAGATTAGTCGTTGTGCTTCATCCTTATGACTAAAAAAAAGTATGCTATTATTGATATCGAAACGACTGGGGGCAGAGCTGGTCGCGATAAAATAACTGAAATTGCCATTGTCATTCACGATGGAGAAAAGGTTGTTGATTCTTTTGAATCACTTGTTAATCCGGAATGTAAAATCCCCTATGGAATCACGGAGTTGACGGGGATTTCCCAAAGCATGGTTGCTAATGCACCTAAATTCTACGAAATTGCTAAAAAAGTAGTAGAAATTACCACAGGAACTGTTTTTGTTGCACATAATGTGCGGTTTGATTACGGCTTTGTTCAGGAAGAGTTTCGCCGCTTGGGTTATGCTTATACCCGTTCTCAATTGTGCACCGTTCGCCTGAGTCGTAAAGCATTCCCCGGTCTAAGCTCTTATAGCTTGGGCAATTTAATACAGTACTTTGGAATACAGGTAAAGGATCGGCATCGTGCGATGGCTGATGTATTGGCAACGGTCGAGCTCTTTGAGAGAATAATGGCTAAGCAACAAAATAAAGAGGCGGCTAATTCTATGGTCAATTTAGGGATTGTCGAATCTAAACTACCAAAGAATTTGACCATTGATTTTATCCATTCTTTGCCGGAATCCTGTGGGGTGTATTATATGCACGATGAAGCAGGAAAGGTAGTTTATGTAGGTAAGAGTGTGAATATTAAAACCAGAATTGCCAGTCATTTTACCGAAAAATCTACTAAATCTGCCAAATTGCAGCGCTTGGTACACGATATTACTTATGAATTGACAGGAGATGAACTTATAGCCTTATTGCTGGAGTCCAATGAGATCAAACGACTCCTGCCTCCTGTTAATCGGGCGCAACGAACGAGGAGATTTCCATACGCTGTTTATTATTATTATAACGATGAGGGCTATCTTTGTTTTGACCACAAAAAAATAATGGCTAAAGATCGCGCTAAATACCACCTCCTTGCTGAGTTCCCCAAGGCTTGGAGTGCCAAAGGACATCTGGAAAAAATGCTTGAAAAATACCAGCTTTGCGGTCGATTGGTTGGGTTGAACAAAGGAGGAACTGCTTGTTTTAATGCCCATATTGGAAAATGTCTGGGGGCTTGTAAAGGAGAAGAAAAATGGACCACCTATAATTTAAGAGCCCAAAAAGCATTGGAGGATATAACCACGGTCTTTCAAAAAGACTTTTTTATTATCGGAAAGGGGAGGAGTGCTGCCGAACGATCCGTCGTTCTTGTAGAAAGAGGTGCTTATCAGGGCTTTGGTTATTTGGATGATTCCGAAAATGTCACTTTGGATAGTATGCGTGATTGCATTAAATCTTTTCAGGGTTCCCCCGAAACGACAAGAATTATTCAGAGAATGTTGTCCAAAGATGCTAATTTAAAAATAGTGGAAATAAGTTAAAATAGAGAATTTTTTTTGACTCATTCCTTAGAAAGGTAAGTGTGGAAAAGAATGAAATGGTCAAAGAGCATGTTTAATGCGTGTGTTATTTAGTCTTAAGCCCCTGGAAGGATAGACGTTTATTTTTGAAATAAATTTATTTTTGATAAAAAAACAATGTGCAATTCAGGAAAAATAACACAAAAAATAATAATTTTGCTTAGCATTGTTGTACTTTGCGCGGAATTTCAATGTGGGGATATTAAATGACCAATATTAAAAAAGGAATAAATAAATGAAATTTTCAGTCGATAAACAAGAAAAATATACAATTTTTGCCTTACAGGAGGATAATTTGAACTCGCTTGTAGCTCCAGATCTCAAATCAGAATTTGTGATTTTGTCCAATGAAGGCGTGACAAATTTAATTCTTGACTTGTCTGCCGTTAAGTTTGTAGATTCATCAGGATTGAGCTCTATTTTGACTGCAAATAGATTATGGAAGACATTAGGCTCGTTTATTTTAACAGGTTTGGTACACCTTTCTGTTAAAAAATTAATTGAAATATCTCGGTTAGATACCGTTCTGACCATAATTCCTACCGCTTCTGAGGCTGTTGATTACATATTTATGGAAGAAATTCAGAAGGATTTGGATATGGAGGAAGAATTGTAAAACGCCTGCTACTTGATTTTTTAATTGATTTGTTGTATTTTCGTATGTCAATATTTGATAGTGGTAGATATCTTCAATAATTAATTCATGTTGCTCAAAGAACGTAAAAGTAATATAGATTTAGAAAAATATCTCAATAAGCTTGAAATAGAAGCTGGAGATGATTTGATGATATTGCTGGAGCACGGTCCGGATTGTTTTGAAACCTACGAATTGGAATTATTGCTAGATCGGGTCTTAAAACAAAGCAAACAATTGTTGAGCATGCGGAGAATGACCATAACAGTGCTGGTTGTTGCACTTTTTTCGGTTCTACTCTCTGTTTATGCTTTCTTGAATGAACAAATTATTTTTGGATACCTGTTTTTAGGATTTTTACCCATATATATGGGGCTTACCGGCTTTATGTATTTTCGATTTCATAAAAATAATCTGACAATCAATAAAACACCTTATTTGAAAAATCTCTTGGAAAAAGAGATCCTTCAACGTCAAAATAAAACACTATTTTAAAGCCATTTATTCTTTTTTATTTTTTTTTTGAAAGAAAAGATAAAAAAAATCAACTATTATTTGGAATAAGAAAAAAAGGCTGTATATTTGCATCGCTTTTTAGGTGAGGAGAGACGTTTCTTTGCTTTTTAAGCATCTTTAGATCTCGTAGCTCAGTTGGTAGAGCACTTGACTTTTAATCAAGGGGTCCTGGGTTCGAGCCCCAGCGGGATCACTCTAAAAAAGGCTTCATCTTTCGAGATTGAAGCCTTTTTTTTTGACTTTTTAGTCGATGCTCTTCGTTTTAATCATTACCTTCTATTACCCCATGTTTATGGGGTTTTAAATTAAAAAAAAGCCCCCTATCTTTGCATTGTAATAATTAGAAATAATGTTTAAGACGCATGGTCTTCTGATGATTACTTACCATTTATAGAATAATAAGACTAAACTCTAGATTTTGCCCGCTTGACAATCAGCGGGCATTTTTTTTTGGGTGAAAATTTTTGAAGGTTTCCGACGAAGGGAAGATAGTTTGTTGCAAGGCGGTGATGTCGCCATAGATACACTCAAATGA
>CAZNCI010000262.1:0-5934 GCA_964571475.1 uncultured Saprospiraceae bacterium
GAATGTCCTTGGCTCGCCAAGGACATTCGTGCATCCCGCAAGGGTGCGGGACGGGCTTGTGACGCAGGAGGCGTTATCCGTGGCAATTTAAAAGAACTTTTAGTGGCTTCCTCTTTTGAGACAGCATCGCATTTGATACACCGCCCTTTTTTGTTTCGGAGGAATGCTCAGCAAGTCATTTGATGGCGACAAATATGCAATATATGAAACCAGTTTGAACTTACAAAAAATGAATCCACTCAGGTAATGACCAAGACCTTGAATATGTTTGATGTATTGGATACTAAAAAAATCCTCTTACCGTTTGATTATTGTATTAAAAATAAGCGTACATTTGACCGAAAATTTTATACAATACCTATGATAAAGAAGATATTATTTATTCCAATTTTCCTTTCCTGTTTCATATTGACGGCTCAAGATCAGGATTTTACACAATTTTATGGTGCTCCTGTTGCATTAAATCCAGCCTTAACAGGGGCGATAAACGGGACTTTCAGGTTTTCAACCATTTATAGAGATCAGTGGCGAAATGTATTGGATAATCCAATTGCAACCTTTTCGAGTGCCGCAGATTTTCGGTTTAATGTATTGAAAGCCAATAGAAGTCATGATGCGGCAGGTATTGGTATGATTTTTTATAATGACAAACCGGGCTTGACGTATTCTACCAATCGCCTGATGTTATCAGGGGCATTTCATAAGGGTTTGGGTAAAAGCGGGGAGCAGTATTTATCCATTGGTTTTCAGGCGGGTATTGCCCAGCAGAATGTAGGTTTGAGTAAACTCACGTTTGATGACCAATTTAATGGATCAACGGGTTATACGGAAGGAACGGGTGAAGATTTTCCGGAAAATAATTTTGCTTTTGGTGATTATAATATAGGCGTTAATTACTCTTATACGCCAGAAAAGCGGATGAGTATTTACACCGGTTTGGCCATGAGCCATATCCTTGAGCCGAGAATTAGCTTTTATTACGATCCTAAAAATCCGGCAGATTTTCCCGACAACCATTTGTATCGAAAATATACGGCTTATGTCAATTTATCCATTCCCATTGGAGAATTCATGAAGTTGTCTCCAAGGGTGTTGGGCTATTTGCAGGGACCTCATTTTTCAGCTATGGCGGGTAGTAATATACGTTTTTTGGTCAATCAATCCAATGGAACGGCCTTACATATTGGTACCTGGTTACGGGTCTCCCAACCTAAGGATAAACAATTGGGACCCGAGTCGGCTATTGTTTTAGCAGGTATTGAGTTTAATAATTATCTTTTTGGATTTAGTTATGATGCCAATTTGGTCGATTTTACCGGCAGTAAAAGAGGGCAGGGGGCTTTTGAATTTTCCATTGCTTACCTTGGAGATTATAGTTCGGATGATGATGGTGTGATTTGCCCCAAATTTTAAGTGGGCTGCCTTTTTTTGAATAGGTCATGGAGAATGCTGTCACTTCCCTTATTTTTAGCTCATTCCTAAGAGACGATTACAAGGTAAAATAAAAAATAATCCAAAGAGAATCAACATGATTCTCCTTGAATTATTATTGGTTTAATATTCTATTATCTCATTACACTGCCTGAAGGGAAATCTAAATTTTGATTCATTTGATATAGGACATGATCCATCCCACCTGCTGGTATATCACCAACCAATGGTTTTAGGCTGAAAGGTTTGGGATTGGTATCCGGGTATGGCTCAACTGATATTACTGCTTTGCCCCCACTTATATCTGTCGGGAATGATAAACCTGAAGGTGCATTCATGAGAAAATCTTCCCCCGGGAAAAAACCATCTGCTCCATTGGGCGCGGGAAGGCTGTTAGGACCACTATATGTATCCGAATCGTCTGTCGCAGAAGTATTCGTAAATGTTCCCGTGCTAACTGGCTGACCATTAATCACAACCCATCCTTCGTATTTCCAGCCAGCAGATAAAGCAGGTAATACCAGACCATTAACTGGTGCAGCTCCTGTTGGGTTGACCCACCATATACCACTTGTTTCATTAGTCATCATACCATCGGTGGGTGTTGCCAGAATATATTCACCTGAAGCAGCTGAAAAATCACCTACCGGTCCAATGCCCAAAGATGCCGTATTCCCTGCAAAATCACCAGCCAGGTATTTTGTAGCTGACGGAGCAGGATCAGCGTCCACTTTTGGTTCGATGGTTAATACAAATTTTGTAGCAGCATCCACATCTTCTATGGCTACTGAAAAGGATGATTTTGACATAACACCAGCATCATCAACTGTAAATGTCCCTGTCGATTTGGGTGCGCCTCCTACGATTATCCATCCTTCATAGACAAAATCACTTCCTAAGTTTGTTAGACCTGTTAGATTCAGCGTAATATCTTTTGTCGTTGGTGGATTGATGACCTCTTTTCTGCACGAGGCAAAAATAAGAAGAAGGGCAATTAGGGCGATTCCAGAATTTTTGATTGATTTCACTTTATACTATTTTAGTTATTAAATATGATTTATATACTAACTATGTATAAGATGGCAAAAGGGTTGCCTGTGAATTAAAATTGTATTGAAATACCTGTTTTGAAATTAATCCCAACAGCTTTAGTCGTTATATTGTCAATTGAATATAAAGGGCTGATGGTTTTGAAATAATTAGCTCCAAAGGTTAAGCTCATTTTTTTTGATAATAAATAACGGTATTCCAGTTCTCCCTGATAACTGAATAATGTTTTTTGCATATTCAAATTTTCCTCTAAATCGCTTGATTTAACATGCATGGGGGAGTGATCGTCTTTTTTGGTCAATACAATAACAAACTTATCCGTACTGGATATAAGTGCCATGAAGTTCAGTCCCAGGCCAATGCCAAAACTATGCCTTTGGGAAAGCTGTTTTCGGTAATTTATCATGAATGGAATTTTCAGATAATTATACTTTTGATATATTTCCATATTTGCTTCATAGAGGTCTCCCATTTCCAGCATATTACTGTTTTTTTGCCTAAATACTACCGCCGATCTTAAATTCCCGGTTGGTGTTGGCATCGTGATGGACATAACATTTATTATCTCCCCATTTGCATTCGTATAATCATTATCGGAATTATAGGACATATCGATATTAGTATAGGACCAACTTTTGATATTTTCCCATTCAAGACCACTTTTTATATAAAAATCAGGTCTAAATTCATACCCAATATTAATACCATAATTAAATGTCCATTGAAATTTATTATACCCCTTTAAAGGGCTGTTTAATGGTTGTGGCTTCATTGGTGTAGCAGCCAATGTCGGTCCAAAAAACAAATCAAATTCCAGGCTGTTTTTAGGAGTGGCTTTATTAATGTTTACTTTTTTGCTTTTGAGCTGTTCCTCTAAGTAGTCATGATTTTTGGTGTTTTTTATATTTAGAAAAAGGGAGGCTATAGGTTTGAGTGATAATATTGGCAATTCCGATAGCGGGGGAGCAGTTGTTGATTCTTTATTTGAATGCTCCTTTTGGGTTTTATTATTGTCTTTTGGAACATCGACAAGACCAATGTCCACGCTAATAGGTTTTGTTTCTGGAGGAGATTTTAATGCTGTATTTTTATTTTTATGGTGCCTTGATGTGACCTTTGGCTTATCTTTTGCCCGACTTGCACGCTCTTTATTTGTTAATGTCGTGTGTTTATTTTCAGCCGAATTCAAATCGAGATTATTTTCAACCCTATGTCTTTTAGTGGGGTTATCTGTTGAAGGGGAGGGGACAATAACATTGTCAATAGTTTTTGTGTTGTGTGTCTTCTCAAAAGAGACCAATTTGTTGTTAAGTTGAATATTCTTATATCCCAAAATCATCAATAGGATAATCGTTATTCCTAGTAGAAAAAACAATAAATAGGATTTTCGATTTTTCTTTTCTTCATCAAGTTGCTGAGAAGTATTGTCCCAAACATCCATAGAAGGGGTGTTCCAGCCTTCCTCAATTAACTGGTCATCTTTTAGATGCTTTTTAAAATATGATTCTAACTTATCCTTCATTTCATCTCTGTTTGTAATAAAGCTTCTAAACTTTCACGCAAAGCTTTTTTTGCCTTGGCTAGTTGCGACTTTGATGTTCCGATGGAGATATTCAGTAATTCAGAAATTTCTCTGTGTTTATACCCATCAATAACGTACATATTAAACACTACTTTATAACCCACAGGCAATTTTTGAATTAATTTTGTTAATTCTTTTGCTCCTAATATATCAAATACGGTTTCTTCATTTTCGATAGGGATGCTATAGTTTTCAATACCTTCCTGGTAATTTAGCTTACGCCATTTCCTTAGATATTGCAAAGCGGCATTAGTCATAACCCTATGCGACCATTGAGAAAAATTTCCCTTCTGTGGGTTGAATTGTTTGATCTTTGAAAAAATACTTATCAATCCGTCCTGCATCATATCTTCCGCCTGAAATTTATCAGGGCTATATCTCAGACAAATTAAAAACCAACGGGATCTATACAGCATATACAACTTCTTTTGCGAAGTCCTGTCTTTCTTGCAACATCCCGATATTATTTCAAGCTCTTTCAGTTTCAAAATTTTCGATTCTTGTTTCTTCTACTATGTAATAAGTAACAAAATGGTTGCCTGCAGGAATTATTAACTTTTGTCAAAAATACGGAAAATATGTGAATTAGTAGCCCCAACCCTTCTTTACCCGCTAAAAAGGGGGTAGGAAACGGTTCGGGAAGTGCCTTGTCGTTCATTTGTAAGTGTCTGATTATTAATAATTTAATGTTTTGTTATGCTAATCGACATTTTATAGCAGTTTGAAAAATCTGACCTTTTCTAATTCGCATATTTATAATTTTTTGCTGCCAGCTGATTTTTTGCAGGAAATATATCAATCAGTAATTTCAGACTTTAAAGCCCCCAGTCGTGAGGGGTAAAACAAAAGTTTTCAATGGGGCTGAATACAGTAAGAATAGTTACGGGAATAGACTAAAAGTACATCCCATATTTCTGCACAATCCTCAATTTTTAATTTTTTTGTATCTTTGCCAGAGCTCGAACAAAATAAATTATGATGATAGGCTATTTTTAAATTTCTAAAATGAAATCAATTCTTAACTTTAAATAAATAATAATGAAAAAAATCACACTATTACTATCCCTTTTCGTAGGTTTTTTATTGAATGCCTCCGGACAAACGCTCTTAGAGCCTTCTTTTAGATTTTCAGGTCAAAAGCCTATTTATGTTACGATGGAAGATGGAACAGAAATGCAGGGGACACTTAAAAAACTTAAAAGGAAAAAAGGGCTTATTAGACTCGTGATTATAAAAGATGCGAAAGGGGAAAAACATGAGCTGCAACCAGAGGATATCAAATTTATGTATTTATTCCCAAGTGGTGTTGATGGACTGGCCAGAGCAGTTGTTCTGGTACACGATGCGACCAAATGGGGCAATACCTATGTCAAACCAGGTTTAATAGCGGAAGGTTATGTCTATTTTGAGAAATCAAAAGTGAAAGTAAATAAGAAAGAACGCACCTTATTAATGCAGGTGTTGAACCCCTCCTTTGGGGGAGATATTAGGGTTTATCACGATCCCTTTGCTTCGGAAACAGCTTCTTTAGGTGTCGCTGGCATTAAGGTAGCAGGTGGAATAGCTAAGTCCTATTACATCCGCAAAGGAAATGAGGTGGCAATTAGAGTCAAAAAGAAAAATTACAAAAAGAAAGTATTCGGTTCTCTTTTTGGAGATTGTAAAAAAATGGCAAAAAAGTTTCCAAAGGTGAAATGGTCTGATTTGGCTGACCATGTTGATACTTATGGGAAGTGCAAGGAGTAGATGTTTATTCGGTCATTTACAATAGATGAACTAATAAGCTTAAGAACTAAATTATTGCTATATTAAACGCTTTTTGTCTAATCGAGCCAATAAATGGGGATTTTATCGAGATAAATGACCCATTT
>CAZNCI010000263.1:0-5923 GCA_964571475.1 uncultured Saprospiraceae bacterium
TAAGAGCGCAAAAAAAATGAACTCAAATTTCCATTTACTCTAATAATACAAACGTGTTGATTCACATTTCCTTCAATAAAGTCCTTTGGTACGACACAACTTCGCCCAATTGAAGCCCCTGTAATATTAAGTAAAACATCATCCGCTCTCACTACCGTCCCTTTCATTTTATTGTGAATATCAGATGAAATATATTTAACATCAGATAGTAAAAGTCTGTTATTGTTGACGTTTTGACTTCTAATAAATGGTATGCCTTTATTTTGATAAACCTTTTCACCACCTCTTGGAGTAGAACCACTACCTACTTTTGTTACCAAATTTTCTAACCTCACCACCTTCCACTCCTCCGGCACCCACCCCAACTTCGTCATTTTATACCCTGCTTTTTTCACTTCTTTTATTTTCATAATTATTATTTAGCTGCTGGTTTATTTCCCTTTTTTGATATTTTTAATCGTTTTATCAAAATCCGACAAATAGTTTTGGTCTTGAGTGACGCTGTATTTTTTATACTCCTCAGCTGCCAGTTTTTTAGCGATTGCGGCAGATACTTTACCTGCATCTTGCAATACCTCATATTCATTAAATTGTAAAAAGGCATCCAGTTTTCCAGTCCAGTCTTTCATGGTCATAGGGATTTGTCGTTCCGCTTGATGCTCCGCATAGTCGAGGTACATCGTTACAATGCGTTCCAATCCCTCTATTTCTTTTTTGTCTAAATAATTTTTGGCGATGTAAGTATCTGATTTTAGGATTTTTCCATCAGGAGCTTTTTTCCAAGTGGTCAAGCCCATATTCTTTTTTTTAGCATCGACTCGGTGGGCAATAATCTCAGCAGCTGTTTGTCCCGTAATTGCCCAATGCAATTTGTTTTGTACGGTTTTATAAAACAGTTGGGTAACAGGGGCATTGGCATCGTAATCAATACTTGCCTCTGCGTAGAGGTCGGTTATTTTTTGATAAAAACGTCGTTCGGATGCTCGTATCGAGCGAATGCGTTCCAGCAATTCCTCAAAGTAATCTTTATCAAAACGCTGCCCTTGTTTGAGTCGCTCATCATCCATTGCAAAACCTTTGATGAGGTATTCCCTGAGTACATGGGTTGCCCAGATTCGGAATTGCGTCGCCTGATAGCTATTGACCCGATAGCCGACGGCGATGATTGCATCGAGGTTGTAGAAATCAACATGACGGCTTACCTCTCTTTTTCCTTCTGTTTGAACTATTCGATTTTTTCGAATAGTTGAATTTTCGGTTAATTCACCGCTTTTAAAAATCTCTTTAAGGTGATAATTAATGGTTTGTACCTCCACCCCAAACAATTGCGCCATTTTTTTTTGAGTCAGCCAAAAGGTTTCATCTTCAAAGCGGATTTCGACTTTGACTTGCCCTTTTTTGGTTTGGTAAAAAATAATGTTTGCTTCTTTCATAATATTTTTTGTAAGCACGTTTGTTTTTTCAACCCTTGCAAATCTTGCAACAGTTCCTTTATCGACTGTCAGGTAATTCTTGATAGTTGACTTTTTAGATTATCCCCAAGTCTGTCAAATACTTATTCATCTGTTTTTGTACCCTTTTAAGTTCGCCTTCCAAAGTGTCTATTCGTTCCTGTACCGCTTTAATATCTATCTCTTCCTCTTCTTCAAAGGTGTCCACGTAGCGAGGAATATTGAGGTTAAAATCATTTTCCTGAATTTCTTCAAAGGTGGCAACATAAGAGAATTTGTCTTCTATCACTCCTGGTTTTAATTTTCCCTTTTCAAACTGTTCATGCGTCTCTACGATTTTTTTAATATCACTTTCTCTAAGCTGATTTTGGTTTTTACTTTTCTCAAAATGCTGACTGGCATCAATAAACAGGACGTTGGTATTATCGCCTTTGCCTTTATTAAAAATCAAAATCGCAGCAGGAATACTTGTTCCAAAAAATAAATTAGCCGGCAAACCAACCACCGTTTCCAAAATATTTTCTTCAATAGTCTTTTGCCGAATTTTCCCTTCCGAACTTCCCCTGAAAAGCACACCATGAGGAACGACCACGCCTACTTTCCCTTTCCCTTCATAAGCCGTTTCTATCATGTGAGAAATAAAAGCCCAATCGCCTTTACTCTTAGGGGGCAGTCCTCTCCAAAAACGATTGTGGGTATCGGCTGCCGATTCTTCAGCCCCCCATTTATCCAGGCTAAAAGGCGGATTGGCAACCACCGTATCAAACTTCATTAAGGCATCCCCCTCTTTCAATTTTGGATTGCGAATCGTATCTCCCCAGCGTATTATTGCATTATCCATGCTATGCAAAAACATATTCATTACCGCCAGCGCCCAAGTACTTCCATTGGCTTCCTGCCCGTAAAGAGAGAAATTATCAGAACCGACTTCTTTACCAGCTTTGATTAATAATGAGCCGGAGCCACAAGTCGGGTCACATATTCTTGCGCCTGGTTGAGATTTTGTCAATTTTGCTACTAAGGTAGATACCTGAGGTGGCGTATAGAATTCCCCTGCTTTTTTACCAGCATCAGAAGCGAAATTCGCAATCAAAAACTCATAAGCATCACCGATTATATCATTGCCTTCTAAGACAGAGGGACGTAAATCAAGCGTCTTATCACTAAAATCAATGATCAAGTTTTTTAATCGGGTATTTTTATCTTTTACATCCCCTAAATTGCTGGTATTGAAATCAATATTTCGGAAAACACCAGAGCCATCTTCACCCGACAATTTTTCAGGGTTCTCTTCCTCCAATGCTTCTAATCCCTGATTGATTAGTTCGCCAATATTGACCTCATTTCGATTTTCATATAAGTAGTCAAACCTCGTATGAGGCGGCACGACAAACCTTTCCCGACGCATTGCCCATTCTGCCCGGTCTTTGTCGCCTTTGTATTTTTTAAGATAGACCTCCATTTTGTCCTTCCATACGTCACTTACATATTTGATAAAAAGCATGGTCAATACATAGTCTTTGTATTGGGAAGGGTCAATGACTCCTCGAAAGGTATCGCAGGCTTTCCAGACGACTTTGAAAATAGCTTCTTTAGTGGTTTTACTCATTTCTTTATTTGTTTTGATTTGCAAGCTTCAGTTGTATATTTTGATATAATGACTTTTTAAGTTCCAATAATTGGATGGTTATTTTGCGCTCTGTGTCCCATAATGCCTGAAGTTCCAATATTTCTTTTTGCTGCTTTAAAGATGGTAGTTCAATCTTCACTTTAGACAATGCAGTTTTTGAGAGGGAAAGAATATGTGTCCCTTTCGTAAGGTTTGAAAAAGCTGCCTGTAATCTGGTAGTATTGAAATACCAATGTAAATATTTTGGCAATATATTGTGTTCTTTTAACCGAATGACAAAAAAGGTAGAAGATGCCACCGCTTGCCCAATTTGACTTTGGTAATAACAAACCCTGTTGCTGCCACCTTTGGCAATAATCAGCAAGTCACCGTCTTCCAGGATATGTCTTTCCAGCCGCCCGTCCATCTGAATCTCCTGATTAAGAATAGCATCTTTTCGAAACTTACCATACTCGTCAAAGTGTTTAGCCTGTAAGTAATAGGTATCACCAGAAGGACTTCCTTTCTCATAAATTCCCGTGGTGATGCTGGCGATGTCTTCGAGCCTTACTGTCATTTGTAGTAACTTTACGGGTGCTTTGATTAGTTATAAATAATTTTATTTTCTGTATTGATGTTACAAAATTAATGTATTAAGAAGTGAGATGCAACTGTTTCTTGTGTTTTTTTCTGTAATTACTCTACAAAATGTAAGTGTTGATTTTAAGTGATTGATATTCAGATATTTAAATAAATGTAATATTTTATAAAAAATTAATCTCCCTTTGGAAACCCTCGGTTTTTCTTTCCCGCAAATAGGAATTGTAGCGTATTAAACAAGATTTCCTGCAATTTTAAAAAATAAAAATCAGTCCTTCCTCCCGTAATTATTCCATATTTTATTTTCGGCAGCATCAAATTGGATGCGTTTGTTCTGATGGGGAACAATAAATTTGATTTTGAACGTTTTTTATAAGGGAGTCCTTTAAGCGTGTTTTAACGCACGCATCAGCGTATTGATGACAGGCATTCCTGTAAATGTAGTGAACTTAACTATTAATTATGAATGAACCAGAATGGATAGGGATTCAATTCAATTTGGAAAAGGATTTAGGGTTGAAAAAATGGATTAAAAAGTATGAACATCTTGGGTTCGAGACGGATGGAGAACACATTACGTTGAATTTTACTTCCCGGGACCTAAAGGAGTTATCCAAAGGAAACTTTAATGAATTGGAAATAATAAAGGAGTCCATAAAGAAGTGTTTACAATACAGTATTAGCACCGATATATATACTTATTTGGATGCGGATGCTTTGAGTGCTGAAAAACAAAAGCTGCTAAATGGAGCGTTTGAAACTTTAATTTGTATAGAAGAAATTGATAAAGAGAGCACCCTTTTAGAAAATTTTCAACAAAAGGTTAAAGCCCCAGGAGTATTGGAAATTTTAAAAACGAACAGTCTGATGACTGCATTAAACGCTATTTTTGAATTTGTCGTGACGAGAAATTTTGCAGAAGAGCAAAAACTGAGTTTGGAATTGACTTATGAAGATAAGTATGAATGGGACGCGGATAGAGATAACCTGAATGTTTCAATTCATCTTGAAATTTTGGGCGCAAGAAAATGGGGATTGGATTTTTAATCTAACGTCAGGGCATTGCGCTTATGCCACCCCCGCCAATCATTTATAAAATAACTAAACCTGATCAAAAACTATTATACACTAATCGTTAGCAAATACGTGAAAATGAAAAAAAGTATTCTTTTTTCAATAGTTGGAATTTTAATGATGAGCACCTCTTGTAAAAAAGAATCACCTAATGACATTCCTACGACTCCAAAACTCTTATTTAAGTCTGGGTTTGAGCGTGGTGTTTTTATTGATAGCACCGCCTATGAAGACAATGAAGATTATAGATATATTAAAGGGGAAGATGTCGAAACGGGCTTTAGTTGGCCAATTGATATTTTGGGAGCAAGTGAAAGTGCTTTGCATTATATTTCTGATAATAATCATCAGGCTGTTTTTGCTGAATTAAAGAAGGTGATTGGGCATGATGGTGACTCAACAAGGGTGCTCTTTCAAAAGGAAAATAATGAATATTTGGATGATACTCAATGCCCTTATGAAATTCTCAACATAACCGAAGGGACAAAGGATTTGTATATAAAATACTGGATAAAAATGGATAGCGCCAGTTTGTTTAAACCTAATATGTGGCGTACATTTTTTGAGTATAAAACAAAAGATTACGGGAAAAATAAAGGCTTTAGGCTTATTGCTTTTATCTATACAGATAATGATGGAATCCCTTATTGGGTTTGGCAAGGGGATAAAAATCCTGAAAACCCAAGTTGGGAAATTGAAAACAGAACAGTTCCCATCCCCGTAAATGAATGGTTTTCAACGGAGTTTTATTGGCATTGGAGCGAAGGCGATGACGGAAGAGCGCTGTGGAAAATAAATGGTCAGGTAATAGGAGATCATTACGGTCCCACAACTCGAAAATCAAAACCAATTGATTTTATCATTCTGGCTCAAATATATGGAGATTCAAATCCGAAATATCAATGGGTTGATGATATCGAAATATGGAATGGTATTCCCAGGTGAGGATTGGCAGGCTTTAGGCTTTAGTTGGCAGTCTTCAGTTGGCAGTTGGCAGTTGGCAGTCTTCAGTCTTCAGTACTCAGTTGGGGGCCTAAGGTGACATCTTTTTGGGGGAGGGCAAAAGAGAAGAGCAAAAGGTGTTATCTTATGAGGAACAAGGACATTAGCAATAGGCACTAAAAAATAAAACCAGAAAACAAAAATTTGCATTTATTAAAAAATGTTCATACCTTGCGCCCTCAATGAT
>CAZNCI010000264.1:0-5888 GCA_964571475.1 uncultured Saprospiraceae bacterium
TTCTCTTTTCCCCACCCCCAAAAAAGATGTCACCTTATGCCAACTGCCAACTGCCAACTGCCCACTGCCCACTGCCAACTGCCAACTGAATACTGAAGCCTGCCCACTACCCCCTAACTCCTCCCCGCCAAATACTTCGCAGCGCCATCCAACTCTTCATAGAAGTCAGCGCCATATTTTCTGATAATAGGTTCTTTTAAAAATTGATAAACCGGCATTTTTTCTTTTGCGCCAAGCGTACAAGCTGCAGAGCAAATATCCCACCGGTCATAATTAATTGCTTCAAAATTAGATTTTTCATCCTTGACGATACGAATGGGGTACAAATGACAGGATATTGGCTTTTTGAAATCAGTTGCTCCTGCCAAAAATGCTTTTTCGATCCCGCAAGACATAATTCCCAGTTCGTTAATTACACGATAAGCACAGGCTTCGTCCTCCAAAAGAGGTGTGCTGTACTCCCCGGCTTCTTCCTCTACAAAATAGCCTTGTTGCCTGATTGCATGAATACCTTCGGTAGATAGAAAAGGTTTAATATCATCGAATATTTGAGAGAGTATTTTTAGTTCTGTGGCTTCTAAGGGTGCCCCTAAATCCCCTTCGATACAACAAGCTCCTTTGCAGGAATTTAGGTCACAGATGAATTTTTCGGTCACTAATTCCTCACTTACGATAATATCTTGTACCATAATCATTATGAATTCGTCTTTTATTTGCTAATTGAATATTTTTTAGTGTGCAAATATCGTTAAAATTAGACGGGATTCCTTAAATTGCGCCCAAAATATATATTATGAAGAAAATACTTTTTTCCTTAGGCTTTATTTTTCTATCTACTTTGATGATGGCACAATCCAGTGATCGAGCGGCATTAGTAGATCAAGCTGTTAAAAAGGCAGGCATTATTTATCATTTAAACGCTGCTCAAAAGGCAGAAATGAAAGTGATTGCGGCTAGAGAATTACGAAATTTAGATGAAATAGAATCACTAAAAACAACAGATGCTAAAAAATATTTAATTAAGAAAAAAGGAATTATGCTTGCATCCGAAGGTTCTTTGAAGCGGCTGTTGGTCGGCGATCAGCTTAAAATATTAAATGATCAAAAAGTAGCCCGACGAAAAAAAGAATCAGCCTTGATTAAAGAAATGAAAGTGGCTGGGTTGACGAAAGAAGAGATGGAACTGAAGTTGTTGGAGACTTATTAGGAGTACTTTTTTGTATTCCATGCGATAATACCAATTTTTACAAAACAATTTATACTGAATATTGGCAGAAACTTTTAACCGGTCACTTTCATGGTGTCATGAATGGAGGTCGGTTGTAAATCGGGGATTCTAGCCAAAATGTATAGCCTTTATTTTATCAAACTGTATTTTTAACTGGAAATTACAGACGTACATTCCCAACTGCTGATTGTGCAGTTTTGAATACTACCTGATTCAATAAAACACAAAATACAAAATATGGATCCTTTAAGAAAGAAATTTATAGATAAAGCAAATGCTTTACGCGTTGAAATTAAAGCATTACTCAAAGAACACGGGAATACAAAGGTAGATGAAGTAGCACTCCGGCAAATGTATGGTGGCGCGCGGGGAGTGAAAATGATGATATGGGAGACTTCCAGCCTTGATCCTATTGATGGAATTAGGTTTAGGGGCTATTCTATCCCCCAATTAAAAGAGTTGCTGCCTGTCGGCCCCTGTGGTAAAGAACCACGTCCGGAAGGGCTGTTTTGGTTGATGCTGACAGGAGATATTCCAACAGACGAAGAGGTGGATTGGCTAACCGATCAATGGATGCATCGGTCTAATATTCCTACTCATACTTTTGAGGTCATTGAGCGGCTTCCTAAGGATGCTCATCCAATGACGCAATTTATTATTGCCATATCCTCCCTGCAGACGGAAAGCCTTTTTTCAAGACAGTACTCTGAAGGTTTGAAGAAAACGGATTATTGGAGACCTGTTTACGAGGATGCTATGAATTTGATTGCCAAATTGCCTCGAATTGCAGCCTATATTTATCGTAGAACCTACCATAATGGAGACCACATTGCCCCTAATTATGACTTGGACTGGGCTGGCAATTTTGCACATATGTTGGGGATGGAAGATGACGGTTTTAAGAGCCTTATGCGTTTGTACTTAACAATTCATGCAGATCATGAGGGAGGAAATGCCTCTGCTCATACCACGCATTTAGTGGGTTCTACCCTGGCTGACCCGTATTTGTCTTTTGCAGCAGGTATGAGCTCCTTAGCAGGACCTTTACACGGATTAGCGAATCAGGAGGTGATTAAATGGGTGTTTAATATGTTAGATACTTTAGGTACAAAGACACCAACCAATGAGCAAATTGCTAAATATGTCCAAAGTACACTTTCTGCGGGAAGGGTGATACCTGGTTATGGTCATGCTGTCTTACGACGACCTGACCCAAGATTTGTCGCCCAAAAGGTATTTGCTGAAGAGCATTTAAAGGACAGTGACTTGGTGAAAGTAATTTGGCAAATATTTGAAGTAGTGCCTCCTATTTTAGAATCATTGGGTAAAGTGAAAAACCCCTGGCCTAATGTAGATGCTCATTCTGGAGCAATTTTGGTGCACTACGGAATGAAAGAGTATAGTTTTTATACCGTATTATTTGGAGTGTCTCGTGCCTTGGGTGTATTATCTGCGATGTGTTGGTCGCGTGCACTTGGTTTGCCATTGGAGCGACCAAAGTCAATGACTACCGCCTGGGTAAAAGAATTTTTAAAAAACGAAAAAAATAAAAAATAATGGAATTTCCAAAAGAACTTAAATATTCTGAGGATCATGAATGGATTCGTGTAGAAGAAGGAAATGTCGCCTACGTTGGTATTACCGATTTTGCCCAAGGAGAACTGGGGGAGTTGGTTTATGTGGAAGTGGAAACCGTGGGCGAAAATATTGAGGCAGGAGAGGTTTTCGGTACAATTGAGGCGGTCAAAACTACGTCGGACTTATTGATGCCGGTTGCCGGGAAAATCATTGAGTTTAATCCCGAATTGGATGAGACCGAAAATGATAATCCAACCGCAATTAATGAATCACCCTATGGAGAAGGCTGGATTGTTAAAATAGAGGTATCCGACCTTTCCCAATTAGACGATTTAATGGACTCAGAGGCGTATATGGAAAAAATTAGTTAAACTTAGTCGGCAGTTCTCACTCAACTTAACTGAAGTCTGAGGACTGCCAACTATTTTTTTTAAGATGACACACCAAAATAAAACATTATCGCATCTAATAAGCAATTGAACCGTATAAAACTATTTTTGCCGGCATTTTTATGGGGGATGATTATTTTTGTTTTATCAATAATATCAGGCGATCATCTTCCAAAAATAGAATTAGATTGGGTGCAACCGGATAAATTAGCCCATGCCGGAGTTTATTTTATCTTCACGGGGCTTCTTTTTTGGGGGTTGAAACGGATACCCATAAATAAGAGAAAAGCGCTTTGGGTAGCCCTTATTATTAGTTCTTTTTATGGAATTGGCATGGAAATTATACAGTTTTTGTTTTTTCCTGGGCGATTTTTTGAATTTTTGGACATAATTGCTAATATTAGCGGCTCAATTGGTAGTTTGATTGTGATAAATTATTTTTTTAAGGCTGGAAATGAAAAAAGATCACACCGTTGATTTTTTCATTTCTAAAAAACCAATTTTATGTTATTATTTGATCTTGCCATCACAGGCAAAACACTTATATTTAGCATCGCAATGATATTTGTGGGGGTTATTGCTTTGATTCAAATCATGAAAATGATTGGTCGAAAAAGAGCTGAAAGTAATCTCGGAGCTGATATGGATGCAGGCGAGCAGAAGTCTGTCCTTGCCGGCCGTAACAAATATCCCGCGGTTGATTTTTTTAAATATAGTGGTACTTTTGCCAATTTAGGGTTGGCTATTGCGTTGGGGATAACCGTCCTCCTTTTTGGATGGACACAGTATGAACCTAAGGGACCAGATATTGATTTGTCCCTTTTAGAATTAGAAGAAGAAATTGAAGTCGCGCCACCTCGTACGGATGAGCCACCACCGCCACCGCCACCACCACCACCACCAGTAGTGGAAGAGGTGCCCGATGATGTAGTAGTGAAGGATCCTCCTAAGTTTAAGAGTGAGGTGATTGATGATAAAACAGACATCAAGCAGGATACGACCCACCGTAAGAAAAAGCCTAAAGCTCCTGCAAAAAAGAAGGTGAAGAAGAAAAAAGTACAGGAAGTGTTTAAAGTAGTGGAGCAAATGCCCAGATTCCCCGGTTGTGAGGATATGGCGGGTTCTGATGCCGAGAAGAAACAATGTGCGGATAAAGAAATGCTGAAATTTATCTACAAAAACATTAAATACCCGGCAATCGCCAGAGAGAATGGTGTGGAAGGACAGGTGGTTATTCAGTTTGTTGTAGAGCCGGACGGAACAGTATCAGGAGTAGAAATACTTAGAGATATTGGCGCCAAGTGTGGAGACGAAGCCAAACGTATTGTTGAGTTGATGAATAAAAAGGGGATCAAGTGGACACCCGGTCGTCAACGTGGTCAAAATGTAAGGGTGCAATTTATCCTTCCTGTAAAGTTTAAATTAAACTAAACCGAATAAATACAAGGTTTTAGTGAAAAAATGAAAGGGCGAAGTCGAAAGACTTTGCCCTTTTTATTTGCTTGATAATCAGTAAAATAAATGGTGAATTGTACGCCAAAATTCATGAAATTTTCATCTTGTAAATAATAGAGTAAACCATTTTTTTAATTTATTTCTAAATACCATCAAGATGTTATTATTTGATTTTGCCATAACTGGCCATGTATTGCTATGGAGTATAGCAGCAATGTTTTTTGGCTTACTTCTTCTGATTCAGACTATGAAAATAGTTGGCAGAAAAAGATCCGAAAGTGATCTAAATTCAGAGTGGAAAGCCAATGGTCGTCCATCCGTACTAGATGCTAGAAATAAATATCCTACCGTTGATTTTTTTAAATACCGTAATACTTTTATCCATTTAGGTTTGGTGATTTCCATCGGTCTGACCTTCCTCTTATTTAGCTGGACACAATACGAAAATATTACTCCAATAGTGGGTATTACGGATACTGATTGGGACAAGGATTTATTGAAATTACCGCCACTCACGATTGATTTTCCACCACCACCACCACCACCGGTACAAAAATTGGAAGCGGTCGCAGATGATATTATTGTCAAAGACCCGCCCAAATTCAAAAGTCCGATAATAGACGACAATCTAAATGTCGATTTAAATAAACCTCAATTGAAGAAAATACCCAATAAACATCCCAGGAAAAAGATTAAAAAAAATAAAATAACGCCCCCTTTTATTTTTGTAGAACAAATGCCTCGATTTCCTGGTTGTGAGGATTTAGGGCTGGCTGATGCTGAACTAAAAAAATGTGCACAACAAAAAATGCTTGAATTTATTTATACCAATATCAAATACCCGGCTATTGCCCGGGAAAATGGCATAGATGGGCAGGTCGTTATCCGCTTTGTCGTAGAAGCTGATGGCGCTATTTCTAATATAGAGATTGTCAAAGACATTGGGGGCAAGTGCGGTGATGAAGCCAAACGTGTTGTAGAATTGATAAATAAAAAAGACCTCAAGTGGATACCGGGACGGCAACGTGGGAAAAAAGTGCGAGTACAGTTTGTTCTTCCAATAATATTCAAACTAAACTAAAAAAGGTTATTAGGTTACGATTAATTTTCATGATGATGGCTTTATCATTACCTGGAGTAGCAAAACATAAAGAGGCATCCACTTTTTGTTTGCCAGTACAGCCCATTCTAATAGATACCGTTATTCCTGACCCTCCAAAAATCATCGAATGTGCCAG
>CAZNCI010000265.1:0-5877 GCA_964571475.1 uncultured Saprospiraceae bacterium
TAAACTAGAAAAAATACATCCCACGAATGGCAAAGACACGTGTAATCATTTTCAGGTTATCCTCACGTGTGTAAAGGCTATTGAGAGATTTTGACCACCGCAAATCTACGCCAAAATGTTCATTTATGTTCAAAGTGACGCCTAATATTATCGAAAAAATTGTTGGTTCAAATTGATAGTCTGCCGTTACATCTTCATCTTTGTCGCTCAAAATATGATAATTGATGAGTCTTGAATAAGAGAAGCCTCCATTGACTAGAAACTTCCATTCATGAAAATGAAACAAAATCGGCACCTCCACCATATTGAGGTCAATCTTATTAAACTCGGAGGGGAAATCAACCACGGCACGTTTGCTGCCATGCTGGGTGTATAGGATGCCAACTCCAAATTCCCAGCGTTCAGAAAGCCTGGTATAGACCTTCAATCCTCCTTGCAATTTTGCCTGATGGAAGCCGAAAAGTCCGTCTCCGTCCAGTTGTACGAGGTTGATTCCTCCGACAGCTGCTGCCCGGAATCGGCGTTGCCCCAGTCCATTCTGGAGGATGAAGCATAAAAATGCGGCAGTAATAATAAGCGTTTTGTTCATTGTTACTATTTTTTTTGATAAATACGTGCTTTGGTGCCACAAAAGTGTAAAAAAGTATTAAAATTCATAAATATAACAGCCACTAGTAGATAAAATTATGAATAATATCGTATTTTACACGATATATTTGTTGTTTAAGTACCTGAACACCAATAAACGACACTTTTATAAACATCTTATTCCTGAAATTTGGCGGTTATCTCTGCTCTGGTACTTACGATGCTAAAACCTAGTTAATGGAAATTACACCTCATATATTATTGGTTGATGATGAAATAAACTTCAGCGAAATTACCCGGGAATATCTCGAAGCTAAAGGGTGTCGGGTTGTATTAAAGCACAGTGCCGATACGGCTTTGGTTACCTTCAAAAATGAACATTTTGATTTATGTGTTTTTGATGTAAAAATGCCGATCAAGAATGGCTTTGAGCTGGCGGAAGAAGTCAGAGAGTTGGATGAATATATCCCCATTGTTTTTTTGACAGGGCAGGTGAAGAAAGAACACCGACTGAAGGGGTTGGGCATCGGTGCCGACGATTATATTACCAAGCCATTTAGCATGGAAGAGCTTTTTTTAAGAATTAAGAATATTCTAAAAAGAACGCTTTCGCAGCGAAAAGAACAAAATGGAAAATTAAATTTTCAGATTGGGCAGTACAATTTTGAGGGGACTTCCCGAGAATTATTTTTCAATGGACAAATGGTTAAATTGACTGCCATTGAAGCCAAATTATTGAGCATGTTTTGCGAAAATGAAAATGGCATCATCGAGCGAAATTTAGCCCTAAAAAGAATCTGGGGTGATGATGATTTTTTGAGAGGCCGTAGCCTGAACGTTTATGTATCAAAGCTACGATCTCATTTAAAAAACGATGAAGCAATCAAAATTTTAAATGTCCATGGTGTCGGGTATAAAATGGTAATTGGTTAGTTCACATACTTTCGATGGTATCCGATAATAGTGCTTCCAAATCCTGCAAAAGGGAAGCGATATCCTCTAAGCCTTCTTCCAGTTCTGCTTTATGTTCGATGGTTTCAGCGATGGATACGATTTTTTTTAAGTCCAGGTATTTGCTTTGACTTTTGATGCTATGGGCAAAAATTGAAATATTCCCCCAGTCTCCTTTTTGAGTTGCATCAGATAGTTTAGAGAGGTATTGAGGTATATCCGTTTTGAAAATTCCCAAAAACTGTTCGATGAGCTTTTCATCTTCCGAGAACAATTGCTTTAATTTTTCGATATTTATCATGCGTGAGTGATTTTCAGTAGTTCATTTATTTTTTCAATCAGTTGGTCTTTATCAATGGGTTTGGTGATGCAGTCATTCATTCCCGCCTCTTTACAGCTTGAGAGTTGTTCTGAGACGACATTCGCTGTTACTGCAAGAATGGGGATGTTATTTTTCCGGGGATCTTTCATTTTTCGAATGAGCCGGCTGGCTTCCAGCCCGTCCATTACCGGCATTTTTATGTCCATGAGTATTAAATCGTAATGATTCTGCCGGACTTTTTCAAGCGCAATTTGCCCATTATTGGCAAGGTCAAGGGTGGCATTTGGGTAAGCTTTTTTCAATAATTCAACGGCTAACATTTGATTAAAGAGGGTGTCTTCAACGATGAGGAATTGTATTTTTTTCAAAATGGGCTTTTCAGCTATTTTCTCTGAAGTATTGGAAATGTTGTTTGTTTTATTTTTGACGAAAGTCAGGCTAAAGCAGAAACAAGAGCCCTCTCCTTTTTTACTTTCTACCCAAATTTCACCACCTTGTCCCTGTACGAGTTCTTTGGCGATAGACAAGCCCAGTCCCGATCCCTTTTCTTTAAGTAAGTGTGAGTTTTTTAGTTGTTTAAAACTATCAAAAATAAGCGATAAATTCTCTTCGTCAATTCCCATTCCTGTATCTCGTATGCTGAAGCGCAGCGATATTTTTTGAGGCCATTCAGCCTCCTTTCTGATGGATAATACGATGCTCCCCTTATGAGTAAATTTTACAGCGTTATTGATAATATTCATTAATATCTGATTTAGGCGTGTAGCATCACCTATCAGCTGGGATGGAATAAAATCGGGAATATCTGTTGTAAAAACTAAGCCTTTTTCCTTTATCCGATACTGGAATACACGCTCTAGTTGTTTGATTAAAAGTGATAAATCAAAGGGTTTAGAGACGAAGGAGTACTGGCCGGATTCAATTTTTGACTGATCGAGAATGTCGTTGATAATCACGAGTAAGTTTTCTGCAGATTGCTGGACGATACCTGCGTATTCTTTTTGTTTATCGTCCAGTGGGGTCTCCAATATGAGTTTGCTCATCCCTACAATGGCATTCATGGGGGTTCGAATTTCATGGCTCATATTGGCTAGGAATCGGGATTTATATCTGGTGGACTGCTCCGCAATGGCCTTGGCTTCCTTTAATTTACGGGTGTGTTTTCTCGCTCGATAAATGAAATAAATGATGCTTCCCAAAAGTAGCAGCATGAGTGCATAGAACCAATTGGTCTGCCAATAGGGCGGAGAGATGAAAACGTAAACGGCTAGTGGTTTTTTTGACCATACCCCGTCGGTATTGGCACTGCTCACCCAAAAAGTATAGGAACCGGGGTGAAGATTGGTATAAGTTGCATCCCGCTTGGTTCCCACCGTTCGCCAATCCGGGTCAAAGCCCTCTAATTTTACTTTAAATTTAATTTTACGGGCATTTTTAAAATGTAAACCGGCATATTCAAACGAAAAAACCCTGGCTGCGGGTGTAAGGAAAATACTATCTACAAACTCAGCGGCTTTGGGTAATTGATAGGGTTTATTATTAACCGTAAAATTAGTGAGTATTGTTTTAGGGGCAATGGTGTCGATTGAAATACTATCGGGGTGGAATACCAACAATCCACTTGGTGTACCGAAATAAATTTGTCCTGACTGGCTTTTGCCTGCTACTGCGTAGGTGAAATCCTGAATTTTGTTTAAGCAGTAGTAGCTCGAAAATTTTTGGGTGGCTGGCTCGAATTTGGAAACCCCATTATTATCTGCCAGCCAGATATTATCGCGTTCATCAACAGCCATGGCGATCACCCCATATTTGAATAAGGTGTCATTCTTCATGTAATTGATAAAGGATTCACTGCCAGTTTTTAAAAAACTCAATCCTTTGGCTGTGGCAGCCCAAACACCATCGGATGAAAATCCAATATTGGCAACACTTCCAGGCAGAATTGAGGATGAATCTGCTTTGTCGTGCTTATAGTATGTGAAATTTTCGGTGGTTTTGTTAAAGGAAATAATGCCTCCTCCTCTTACTTTAGCCCACAAGAAGCCATCTTCTTTATCCATGGGCTGGATGATCCAGTTGGTGGGTATTTCGTCCAGTTGATCTTTAGGGCGAAACCACTTTTTTTTGCCTGTTTTTTTATTGTACTTTAGTAGTCCATCTTCATAGTTAAACCATAAAATATTTGTATTTTTTTTGTCTCCGGTAACGCCACAATAGATGTATTTTTTATCATCGCCTAGGTTTATGAAACGACCACTCTTCGAATCGAGGTGGTCAAATTGGTATAGACCAAGGGAGCGGAGTCCTATCCATATTTTCTTTTGTTCATCCACAAAAACATGATTGATGCCATTGAAAGTATTCGGCTTGACCGGCGGAATTGCAAAATGGATAGGTGGGGCATTTATATTCTTCCTGTAAAAAAGTCCGGCTCGGGAGTCCGCCCAGACACCTCCGTATTGATCTTCGTTTACATTGAGTATGAAATTCCTTAAATCTTCTGCTCCTACCGCATTCTCATAAATATGAAATTGCTGTGCCTGTGGGTTGAATTTATAGGCCCCATTAAAAGTACCAACCCATAGATTGCCCAGGCGGTCTTTTGTCAGGGAATAAGTCGTATTATTGAGCGGACCGTTTCTATCGAGCGGATTGCGGGTGTATCGTTTGTGAAGCCGATTGTTTTCCAAATCCCAAGAGATTAAGCCGGTATCAAATGACCCTATTAACAGCAGCCCATTTGCATAACTCTGGAAGGCATTATAGATATTATTAATTAAATCAGGAGGGAGTTTTAGCTGGGAAAAAGATTCATCAGCAGGATTAAAAATCCAAATGCCGGCTTTGGTAGTTACCCAGATTTTTTCAGTTTTATCTTCATAGAAATCATAGCTCCATGCCGAGTCGTCGAGTTCATTCCCTGTTGGTAAAAAACGCACTGCGGACATCGTTTTAGGGTCAATTCTGTAAATGCCGGAAATGGAGGATGCCCAAATATTACCTTTACTGTCTTCAAATAATTTAGGATTATGCCTGCTGCCGTTGAAGGAGGGAATATGGATTCGCCGGAAGTTGTCTTTTGCTTCGTTATACACGCATATTCCTTTTCGAGTGCCGACCCATATACGATGATTGGAATCTTCAAAAACAGACCTGATACTGTTAAACGTAAGGCTATTGGAGTCTTTTTTAGCATAAAAAAACCGACGAAATTTTTGTGTTTTTCGATCCATTCTGTTTAGCCCATTCCCGGTGCCAATCCACAATCGCCCTTTGCTGTCCTGTATTCCGGTATGAATCCATGAGGAGGATAAACTGGTGGAGTCATTTTTGTGATGTAGGAGGTATTTAAACTGAACACCGTCGTATTTAACGAGTCCCGAATTGGTGCAAAACCACATAAAGCCTTCGGAATCTTCAAAGAGGTCAAAAATATGTCCGAGTTGGAGCCCTCCTTCTTTTTCAATTCGTTCAAAATATATCTTTTCCTGTCCATAACTTTGCGTAAACAAAGCAATAGAGAATAATAACAGGAAAATACATTTCATATTAAAGCGCAAAGTAATATTTCTAATTCTGCGGCTAACTTAGTGTTTTTTCATGGGAATAGGGGGATATGGCTGGATAAATACACTAATTTTTACACTTTTTTACACTTTTTTGATTTTCATAAAACCCTGAGTTCACTTCGAAGAGTTGTTAACTCCTCAACCAACCCATTCTGACTGGTCTTTTTTCCTGGTAAAAAACCTAAAAAAGTGAACAGTAGGGATGTTATGCTTAACTTTTTAAATTTCCTTACAAAAACACACACTTTCTTATAACAGGTAGGCAGTCCCAAATTCAGCTATCGTAGGGGTGAAACTTTTCTCGGGGCAGGCTCCGATGTTCGCGGGACAGGGTTCTTGCTATTGGTATTTTTCAATCTATTTGGAATGGTACTTTAAAGCGCTGGAAGCGTGGCATTATGGTAATAATCGCATGGCACAAACCTGATTTTGGCATCATTTTTGCTT
>CAZNCI010000266.1:0-5850 GCA_964571475.1 uncultured Saprospiraceae bacterium
GCAAAAGCAAAACTTTTCTCCCCATAGTAAGGATAACCTTCTTTTCGTTGTATTTGATACGCAATATCATAATAATTTTCTCCTGAAATTACGTCCTCAAGAAAGGTTTTATCAGCATTGCTTAGCGTCTTAAATGATCTATGTTTCATTCTAACGTCAACCAGCCACTTTCCCATTTTCCCTATATTGATTCCATAAGAAATAGGCGAAACATGTAAACCATAACCACCGTTCCCATAATATCCTTCATCATTAAAAAGTGCTACATCGTAGGTTTCGAAAGGTTCCTCCATTTCCAATAAAATCACAGGTGTTTTTATATAGTCTGTTTTTGAATAGCTGGAAGTACTATAGGTGTAAACTTCCGGAATATAGCCTATTTTCGCCACCTTAGCCTTGTTTAATTTCTGAGGCATACTGTTGAACTTACTTGTCCTGAAATATAAACCTTTGAATTTAACAGCTTCTTTTTTATAGTATTCTATCTCATCTACAAATTCCTCACCATTTTGCTGACCACCGCCACCTTCTCCTGCGCCTCCATTTTTATAATAAGCAATCACCTGGAGGTCGTAGATGGTTTCATTTTTTAATCCAGCAGGAATATCAAATAAAATACGCTTATTGTAACAAGAACAGGGAACCTCAAACTTCTTCTTTGATTTCAAATCCGTTATTCGAATAAATGGTTTTTCTATTTCCAAAGTTTCTTCAAAAACATCACATATTTTCTTTTTGAACTGCAAAACACCATGTGAAGCCCCTCCATTAAATGATTGTTTCATAAAATAACGTTGACGAGGTAGCGGATAAGAGTAAGTCAGGTCAAAAGGAGTGAAAAAGTCAGGAAGCTCCTTCGTTGTGAACTTAATGTCGTAACTTTCATCAATTTCGTGTACATTAGCACCTACCTTCTTTATATAGGCTTTCACGATAAGATGATAATCTGAATGTGGTAATAAATCTTCTTTAGGAACAATAGTGTAGTGCTTATAATCCGGAGAATGCTTTAAAAGGCAAGCGACTTTTTTCCCATCTTTATCCAAAAGCATTACTTTTCTACCCATCACATACGACTCATTGATATGAGTATAGGGATGCAACATATAAATCACTTCATTTGGGTAATAGAAATCAACCTTCAACTTGGGTTTTACAGGATCTACCTCCTTTTTGCCTTGATCAGGTATAATTTTCTTTACTAATTCCGCACCAGTAAAAGGATGATACTCCGTCTGCATACTATTACATCTTTTTCCTGCTTCAAAAGAGCCTGAATATTCTTTATACTTACCCTGGATTACTGCGGTTCCTGCCACCCAGGTTGGATTGGGCAATTCGACATCCATTACCACACCTGCCTTCACGTCTATCAAAGGAATATTGAATAGTCCGGCAACCCCTTGAAAATAAGCATAAGCTTGTCCCTTGGCATACCAGCCATGGAAACCAATTTCGCTTCCATCGCACTTCGCATTTAGGTTGGCTAATATCACATCAAAAGCTGCTTCAGCGGAAAAATCTGCAAAAATAACTTTAACGCCTGCTGCTTTTAATTCAAAGCCCAATTCCAATTTGATACCTGCCCCAAAGGCAAAAGCTAAATTATTCTCATCTCCTACACTAGCTGGAAGAGAAGTTGGGCTATATCCTTTGTCTTTCACCAAATCATAGATGTAGGAAGGCAATGGAGGTAGTCCTTTTTCCAAATCATTCCCGACCATCAAATAGCCTTTAAACGTCACCTTCGCTGTAAGGACTTTTTTATCAAACCCAATTTCTGCAGTAAGGCGAAAAGGGTCTTCAAATATATTATAATCGGCATCCCAGTAGCCAATCTTGATAAACCACTTCAAGCCCTGCTGGTTGATAACATTTCCTTTGTTATCTTTTGCCGGAAGTTGAAAGCTCATAGCAATTTCACCAGAGCCGGTAATGATTTTATACACATCCAGTTCTACACCGAAGGTTCCATAAAACGATCGATTGAGCAAGTCTATATTCAAATAAGCGCTAATTTTCAGCAACGAAGAAGCCTGGTTTCTAGGTGTAGCTTTCGGGCTTTGCATAACGTAGCCCGTCCCTCGAAATACGATAGAATCAATACTTAATTTTTTAGTATCAAAATACATGGCAAAATTCAAATCTCCATTGAAGGCCGTTTGACTACCCGAAATTCCAAAGAGGACACTGGCGCTGAATCCGCCTTTCCCTTTTTGGGGCGTAAAAGACACACCTGATTGGGTTGGCGCAGCATCTTTTCCACCTTTTTCAGCGTTATACTGGTCAGGTTTAATGGATTCCCCATCTGGAATACCACCTGAACGAGACATATTACACCAAGCGCCACCACCAAAACCATAAATAGTAACTGGGGTAGAAGGTATTGGAATCGGCACCTTAACCATGGCATCAAAATACCAATATTTATAATCTCCTTTTTCTGGTAGTGTTCTACCAAACTGCATCGTAACACTTACCCCCACATTAACACCCGTAACTTCAACTTGTGCCGTTCCCCTAAATCCATTTCCGAAAGTCTCATCCTGTGAGTAAATATCAATTTTTCCACTGACATAAGCGACGCCAATATCCCCTTTTAATTCAAGGGACTTGAGCTGGGCATTACTATAAGCAAAGGTCTTTTGAGCTTTTTCATACTTGGCCCAAAGCGTAAATTCAGTAGCAGCACTTACCCCCGTAGATTGTTCTCCTTCTCCTCCAAAGAGTGTAATACCCATACCGATGGTCAAGCCTACTTTACCGTCCTCCCCTTTCTCAAAGGCTAGTTTATCCAAGCCCAATTCAAAGAAACCCAATTTCGCCTGAATATCACCCTGACTTTCCAGTGCAAAAAACTTCAAATCAAATTCAGGTATAAAATTGGGTACGTCTTTACCCGTTATGGAAAGTTGTTCAAATTTCAGGCTAGGTAAATCAAAATTAGAAACATTGCTATTATCAGGAGCATTGCCACCGGCGTCACTAAATTTGACGCTTATTGCTCCATTCAGGTCTGTATCTGCCTCGAATTTTCCATTTTTCTTGACCATATTTATTTTGGAGCCGTCAAATAATTTGATATTGGCAATGAATAAATCCGCTTCGATCTCATCCTCTGTTTCCAACTCAAATTCATAATTTGCGCCCTGATTATTGCCTTTTTGGACCTTTGCCCAAAAACCAAAGTTCGCTTTTTTACCCAGCGGAATATGTACAGAACCGCCGAGCCCGCCACCCGTCAGTTTACTATTTTTGATTTGAATATCAACTTTGTCTAAATCAAAATTCCAGCCGGCAATACTTCCTTTCGCCAAAGGATTACTTGCTGCCGAAAAATTACCCGTTACCCCCATTTTATCTATCATAAAGTCAGCAATGTCTATTTTTATGACGCCGCCCCCTTCTTTTTTAAATCCTTTGGGTAAGGTGAGTTTTAACGATTTCATATATAGCCCAATCCAGTCGTTTCCTTTATTGGGAAAGGCACTTTTAAACGTATTGCTATTTTTTGAAGTAGAAAAATCAAAACTGACAGCAGAAGCCTCCATCACAAAATCCTGCGCTTCCGGTACGGAAAACGGATGGCTCAGGGTCAACTCAGGTAATAAAAAATCTTCAAAATCGGTGCTGCCATCTATTTCGAAAGGGACACTTACTTTGGTATTTGGATTGGAGATAACTTTATAATTATTATCCAAAGGCAAGGCTATCTTACGGGACAATACCATGGCTCCTTTGATATGTAAGGAATTGAATCCGTCACAATCCAATAAGACATAGGTTTCATCATTACCACCTTTTACCACCAGGTCAACATTATTGGACAATGGCAGACTTTTATCGCCCGCCAGACTGATTTTTATCTCTGCATCGCCAAAACCATTGGGATGAATTTTGATGCCTTTGGTGGAAATATTCAGCCAGTCTCCATTCATTGCCTGTGGCACATCTATCGGTAAAATCGCATTCACATAAGCTTCTGTCGGTTCAAAAATCAACCCTACAATCCCTACATTATATTTATCACTATCCCAGGAAATGGGCAAATCAATGGCATTATCCGGGCTCAACTGACTGACAAGGCGGTTGCCTTCCTGCAATTTATCGTACAGTCCCTGCGCATTGGGCAAATTGTCCATCACCCCATCTTTGGCGGTTGCCATTTGAGAATTGATGATATTGCCGGAGGTGACTTTTCCCGTGATTTTCCCGGATTTCAAACGGTTATTATTATCCACTTTTATACCTGTAAATTCAACTTTCATTGTGGTATTCAGAAAATTGACCTTTATTGTCCCCGTTCCGTTGAAGGCCCCGCCATTTTTTTTGGTAAAAACCGTATTTTTCATCACAAAATACCCTACTTTGACATTGGTCCCGTTACTGATGGTACTTTTGGGTGCGCCAAATGCGCCTTCGTATTTTGTATTGGAGACACAAGCCCCATTTGGAGGATCCGGCTCATCATTATTGGCATTACTATTCAATACGATGCCCCCCTGGTTATTGGGTGGAAAATTGGCATCCACCACATCGACATCGACGGCATCTATGTTATTTATTTGTGGTAATTTATACGTAAAAGTCGTAACCGCACTTTTCCCCTCATTCTTGAAAGCCAAAGTTCCCTGCGGATCGTAGGCCGTCACCCGTACTGCATATTGGTGATTAACTTCCAAAACGGGGTCGCTGATACTATACGGATATGTCGTGGCCACTAAGTTTTCCTTTTCGTAAAACGGCTGAATTTGTATCTGCCCTTCGAAGGCATCATTGGGATTAAACAAACCCACAGCTGTCATATCCACCAATTGCAGACGGTACCGGGTGATACCTGCCATACCCGACGGCGTCCAGGTGAAATTGACAAACTGGGGCGATTGTTTACTAACACTTGCTTCATCTGAGGGGGCTAAAATAACCGGAGGGTCATAATTGGTCAAAAAGACATTGGTACAACCGGAATCCCCTGACAATAATTGATTATCTGCTACAGCCAAAGCCTTGACACAAACCTGATACATGCCTTCGGGTAGCGTTTCCGTCCGAATCACCTGATTGACATCTATGCCGGTAATAGTGGCGTCATTTTCAGCTAAATTAGCAAAATGATCCTGTAGCTGCAAGCCCGTCATCACCTTCACTTCCATGGGATTAAGCACAATAGGTAAAAGTGGATTCCACGCATCTTTAACATGCCCTTCAATGCCACGATTATCCGTCACAGAGGTGATTAATTTAAGCTTGAGCGTCGTATTGGTCATATTGGTTAATGTCACCACCGACTGTCGATCGAAAGAAAAATAATCTTCCAGATGAATTGGGTACGGAGGAGGAATATTAACCGAAATCCGAACTTGTTGCGCCTGAATATTAAGGCAAAATAAAGCCAGTAGCAAGAAAGTTGTTACACCCTTCATCAATATATTTTTATACCACATATTATTCATTTTAACCGCGTTTATAGGTTTTAAAATTTTGAATGATTCTTTGGCAAAAGTGTGGGCTTTCACCATACAAAAGGTTTAACAAAAGGTAAAAAAGTGTAAAAAAGTGTAAAAATTTCCAGTAGGGCATATCCCCGCCCTGCCAACGCCCGAACCAACCCGCCGGGGTCGCTACGTCCATAGGCTCACTATTCGTTCGGCCGCTCCGCAAAGCTGCGCGTCTGCCTCCTGCGTCGGCACCTATTCCCATCGCTTATGCGGGGAAAGGCATCTGTCGGTGTGAATGCCTGGTGGCCTAAAAGGCGGATAGGTTCACGCCGACAGTAATGTAGGCGAGTCAAAAATCCACCCAATTTGAGCATCTTATTGATATTTTTCTTATATTTGTTCTGGAAAGGAT
>CAZNCI010000267.1:0-5831 GCA_964571475.1 uncultured Saprospiraceae bacterium
ACCAACTAAAGACTGAGGACTGAAGCCTGAAGACTGCCAACTGAAGACTGCCAACTAAAGACTGCCAACTAAAGACTGCCCACTGAAGACTGCCAACTGCCAACTGCCAACTGAATACTGCCAACTGCCAACTGCCCACTGCCAACTGAATACTGCCAACTGCCAACTGCCAACTGAATACTGCCAACTGAAAACTGCAAACTGAACACTAAACACAACCAAAGTAAAAATTATAAAATACACCTAAAAAATGGGAAAGATAGAATCAAAAATAGCAAAAAAATATCAAAAGTTTATAGCTAAGCAAAAAATGTTTTTTGTCACAACAGCTCCAAAAGAAGGGCGACTTAATTTATCACCCAAGGGGTTGGATACTTTTCGGGTCATTGATGATAATAAGGTGGCCTGGTTGAATTTGACAGGAAGTGGCAATGAAACGGCGGCACACCTTTTGGAAGATGACCGAATGACGGTGATGTTTTGTGCTTTTGAGGGCGATCCGACTATTTTGCGCCTTTACGGCAATACGAAAATAATTCATACGGACGAAGATGAATGGCTGGAGTACGCCGCTTTGTTTCCTCCTTTTAAAGGCATTCGGCAATTGATGCTTATGGAAGTGAATGCCGTTCAGAAGTCTTGTGGTTATGCGGTGCCTTTGTTTGATTATCAGGGACAACGAGATACTTTAATGCACTGGACAGATAAGAAAGGGGCGGATGGGATAAAAACTTATTGGAAGGAACGAAATAGTAGGAGTATTGATGGTAAAAAGACGGATTTGGGCTAAAATGGTGAAATTGTCCGTGAACTGATAATGTTTGTAGCCTCATTTTCAAGGGAGTCTGAGCCTTAATCGTATCTTTGTGGTTTGATAAATTGAATATAAAAATTTACTTCTCGAATAAATACACAAATAATGAAAAAAAGTCTTTTTACGATAAGCCTATTGTGCGGTTTGTTTTTGATGGCACAGGGTCAGGAAAGTGACTGGCGATATATTTTGTCTTCTACCATCCCGCAGGGAACGATTGAGGCAAAGTTATTTAATAACCTTTATACACAACAGACCAGAGCCTCCAAGGATGTGCCTTTATCAGATAGAGCGAGCTTTTTCTCTTCCGGGCTTAGTTTTTTATACGGAGTAAACAGCCGGTTTAATGCCGGATTTGACCTTCGATATCGAAGTGTACGCAATGACTTGGCTTCGAGCTCTCCTTTTAAAGTTTTGAGTTTTGAAAATACCACTAAAAGCCGACATGGTATTACCAATATTGGACCTAAGGTCAGGTATGCACCATTTGAAAGCCTACCTAAGTTTTCCATTCAGAGTGCCTGGTGGTTTGCGACTGGAGATGATCTGGAAGGTAGTGCTGATAAGCCCTATTCCGATTGGAATGGTTCTACTTTTTTGACACAGTTCTTTTCTGATTTTAGTCTGGGTGATAAATGGGCATTATTTGCAGAACTTGACTTTTTGGTCGAAGACATTGCCAGGGCAGAGAAGGGTGGATTTAATAGAGTGTCGGTACCGGTAACGACGATTTTTAGTTTTTTTCCTGTCAAAGGGGTGACGCTTTACGCAATAGGTGGTTATTCACCCTATCTTTCCTGGACAGGACAGGTGAAGGGTGATAAGGATTATTACATTCAGGGAGGAGTTGGTGCAAAGTACCAATTTTCTCCGGCGTTTGAGGTAGAATTATTATATACGGCTTTTACCAATGAATATTTGAAGTTTATTGAAGGAAATGCTGCTACATTTAATATAGGATTTAGGTATTCAACCAGTGCAGAATAAAGGATGATTCAGAAGGTATTATATTTTTCAATGTTTATGATGATTGGTTTTTTCGCTTCTGGTCAGGAGGCTGAATTGCCCATTCATTCTATTAAATTTGAGGGATTAAAAAAAACAAAGGAATCTTATCTCCGCCACTTTTTGGAATTGCAGGAGGGAACGGTCTTTAACCCTGTTTCACTCAAACGGGATGAGCAGAAGTTGAAAAATTTAAATAACCTGACACAGGTCGTATGTCGGAGAGATACCTGTGCGCAGGGAATCAATGTTGTTTTTGAAATACAAGAGGCATACACTTTGTTTCCCATTGTTAATTTCGGAAGAATCAAGGGCAATTTCTGGACAAAAGTCGGCTTTTCGGAGCTGAATTTACTAGGCAAAGGGGTTCAGGCTTCTGCTTATTATCAAAATATCGACGGGCGGCATAATTATAATTTCTTCTTCAAAGACCCATATATAAGAGGAAGTCAGTGGGGGAATTATATCAGCGTGACCAAGTATGCCTCTATTGAACCCTTGTATTTTCCAAGCCACTCCGTTAGGTATAAATACGATAATTTGAGTGTTGACCTAGGTGCTTCTTATGAGATTAACTATCATAATCATATTGAGTTGGGTGGGGTTTATTTTATAGAAAAATATCAAAAACACGAGGCGGCCCTTCCCGCTTCTCCCGGACCTGAATACCTGCGCGCTCCCAAAACAATGGGGAAGTTCTTTTGGTATCACAATGAGACCAATTACCATTACTTTTACCGCTGGGGGATGGAGAATAACCTCCGGGTAGAAACGGTCTATAATATTAATGATGGCGATTGGTTTCATATATTTACCAATGATTTGAAATATTTTAAAAGAATAGGCGAAACAGGCAACTTTGCCTTGCGTTTTCGGTTTGGGATTTCCACTAATAATACAACACCATTTGCGCCATTTGTGGTGTCGAGCCATGTTAATATTCGAGGTGTTGGCAATCGAATCAACCGTGGAACGGGCTCTTTGGTCCTAAATCTTGAATACCGGCAGACGGTCTTTGATGAGAAAAAATTCGCAGGTCAATTGGTTGGATTTACCGATATTGGTACCTGGCGTAGTCCCGGCGGAAGCATTCGTGAGGCTCTTTCCGGGAATAATTACCGGTATTTCGCCGGTGGAGGCATACGCCTGATTTACAAACGAGCCTTCGATGCCATCCTGCGCATTGATTATGGTATTGACCTCAATAATGCTAATATCCACGGTTGGGTTATTGGTTTAGGGCAATATTTTTGAGTGTTTTGTTAATAAATCATTATGATAATTTAACGTTAATAGAGCTTAATTAACACAATTAAGGAATGAGATATAAAGAATGGATAGTTATTTTTAACTCATTCCTTATAGAATAAATTAGGTATGTTTAAAAAATTTATAAATTGGCAAAAGAATATTCAGCCCACAATAATTTATTGTGGGCTGAGTGTCGTTTTTGATAAGCATTCAATTTCTTTTGAAACTTTAGAAAAAGAAATGTTAAATCTTGTCCCCTATCTCTCTGATGAAATACTGAAGGAGCGGTTAAAGTCGGAGAAGCTTTCTCGTGAAAAAACGAACTCAAGACGTACACTGTTTTGTGACTTTAACTATCCGATTGATGACAGATCATTCATTTCTCGTAACTTTGGAATTTATGAAATAAATAGATATAAGTACAGCATAATGGAACGCTTGGGAGTAACATTTAAAATGGATTCGTGCTCCGGGCTTTTAATCCAAAATCTAATAGCCACGAAGGGCTTTAAGCTGTTAATTCTTTATAACCCTTATTTTAAAAGATGGGAAAATAACCATAGCAAAGGTAGTTATAAGTACCGGGGAGGATTAAAAATTTATTACGATACGACTTTTAAAATGGAAAAGATCGATTTAAGTAAACGACCGGGAAGGATGACAGTCCTAGAACACTTTACTTATCTTGGTGGTTCAGATTATTGGTTTGGTACTGATTATTTTGACATCATTTCAAAAAAACAGTTATTGGCGTTTAAGGAGGCTGATTTGGTAGAAGAATTACAGAATGGAATAGTCCATATTAAACTTTTTGAGATGGAGGAATACTGGACAGAAAAATCGCAAAATCGACTTTGGGCTTTGAGAGAATACCTGAAAATTGACCAATTAGAAGAAGAATACCAACGACGTAAGCGTCAACACTATCTGACGTTGAAAAGTAAAGGTGTTTAAGTGGAGTGGACTCGATTTTTTGGCTGCAACTTTTGAGCCTTCCTGCATTACTCAAAATTTTCCACCCACGCCTTATGACGTACGACAAATAAATATAGAGCTTTTGATGAAATTTTGTTCTGTATCAAATTATGTGATAAAATCGGGAGATGTTGGGGAAACCAAAGACTCCTCCCTCCATCTTAAAACAAAAAAATGAAATATTATATATTAAAAAATAGTATTGATATAAAAGAAATAGGGTGTTCTGATCAGGTGACAACATTACCTAATGGTTATAATATGAATGCCCCGTACTCAATATGGGGAATACCTTTATTTGGCAAAATTGAACCCCCGATTCGATTTCCCGATTTTAAAGTGCGCAATAATAGAGCTATTTTAACGGATTTCCCCAATTGTGTACAAACTTCTAGTCAATGGTTGTTATTTAGTTCCAGGGTATGGGATGTAATTAAAGAATTAAACCTGCCTGAGTATCAGGTGTTTCCTGTAAAAGTGTATGAGAGGGGAATGCCTTATGATTATTTTAGTCTATTTTTTCCATTGGAAGAAGGAATATCATTCATCGACTGGAATGCTTCAAAGTTTCAACTATCAGCAGTCGAGAAGGAAACATCTCGATATCTTCCAGTTGGGGAAGTTTCTTTTAAAACTTTTTCAGATTTCGTGCAAACTCGTTTTTTTTTGCGTGCAGGAAATGGTCTCTTTCCAAACGTTGATTTTCAGGAAGGAGGTTTTGATGAGCTGAGGGATAAACTTCTTTTACAGCCATCCGTGATTAATTTTTCAAAGAAAATAGACTTTGATTTGTTTCGTATCAGAGGGCCTATTCTCGGCCATTGCGCCTCAGAGAGATTTAAAAAAACAATACAGGAAAATAATCTAACGGGATTTAGGTTTTTACCATTACCAGGAGCGGAAAAATAAAAAAAGGCTTATCCCTAAGAACTGTTTCAGATATTAAATTTGGATAAAACCGGAGGGGTTGGTGTGAATAAAGACTTCTCCTCTCCATCTTAAAACAAAAAAATGAAATATTATAAATTAGAAAGGAGTATTGATATAAAAGAATTAGGGTGGTTTTATCCGAAGACAGCAATACTTCAAGACTATGATTTTAATCACCCCCACTCAATAAGGAAAATACCTTTATTTGGTGAAATTGAATATCCGATTCGATTTCCCGATTTTAAAGTGCGCAATTCAGCTTTTTTGACAGATTATCTTCATTGTGTGGCGGCTTCGGGTAAATGGTTGTTATATAGTCCCAAAGCCTGGGATTTAATTAAAGAATTAAACCTGCCGGAGTATCAGGTATTTCCGGTGAAGGTGTATCATAAACGAAAGCCCTTCGATTACTTTAGTCTATATTTTCCATTAGCAGATGAAACGTCATTCATTGATTGGAGGACTTCAAAATTTCAACTGATTATGGAAGAGAAAAATTTTCAATCTCATCCAGCTGGAGAAATTTCTTTTAAAACCTTTTCCGATTTCATGCGAACTCGTTTTTTTTTGGATGCAGGAAATGATTTGGTATCAAGGGGGGATTTTCAGACTGGTGCTCATAACCTGAGTTTCAAGCTTCATTTAAGTCCATTAGTAACCAAGATTTCAAAAAAAATAAATTTTGATTTATTTCGCCAAACACAGCCTGTTAGAGGTTATTGCGCTTCTGAAAAATTTAAAAAAATAATACAGGAAAATAATCTAACGGGATTTAGGTTTTTACCTTTGCCGGGAGCGGATGAATAAAAAACAACACCTTTAACTTTGACTTACCGGGGAAATATACCTGTTTTTA
>CAZNCI010000268.1:0-5823 GCA_964571475.1 uncultured Saprospiraceae bacterium
AGTATTTCCGGGCGGCGACTCAATCTCCAATACAGATGGAAAGAAGACATTCCCTACGAGTTATTAATATCACCGGGTGGTGTAACTGATATATTTGGCGAAAGCAATAAGGATAGTATCCAGCTCAAAGTGAAAATGCCTCCTACAAAACTTTTTGGTAATTTAACCTTATCGATTAACAACCTTGATACAAGCGAATGGTATCTCTGTGAATTATTATACAAGGAATCCAAGTCCATATCAAAATGGCTCATACGGTACCAATCAGATTATAAACGAACCTGGACGGCTCTTTCTCCGGGAGATTATCAAATAGTCATTAAAAAAGATACTAATAAAAATGGAATGTGGG
The DNA here is from genome assembly GCA_964571475.1 of uncultured Saprospiraceae bacterium. GTDB lineage: Bacteria > Bacteroidota > Bacteroidia > Chitinophagales > Saprospiraceae > JALVDO01. The sequence continues at coordinate 353 of CAZNCI010000268.1, forward strand.
ACTCAGGCAGCTATGACAACCATCGGCAAATAGAACCTATTTATCAAAAATCTCTGGAAAAATTACGTCAAAATTGGGATTTAGATGCAGAAGTGAGCCCAACCTTTTAGTTCATTATCCACCTTATCCCTCCAACAATACCCGAATAAATAACTACGGCAACAATTGGCGCAATAACCGAAACAGTCAAAATTTTATAGAAAAATTTAGGGACATTGGATTTTTCAATCTTTTCAACAACCAGAGAGGTTAATAAAATCATCAGGCAAATAACCCCAAAAATCAGGCTAATAACCGATGCTAAATACTCATCATACATCCAGAGTGCAAAATAAAAGATAATCTCTATCAATAGTATTTCCTCTAATTTTAGCTTCTTTAGCATACCGGGTAGATTACAAAATTATTTAAAACATCATATACTCCTTGGGGTCTATTGGTTTTCCATTGTGCCATAATTCAAAATGTAGATGTGGCCCATTCGTTAATTTACCCGTATTGCCAACAATGGCTATTGCTTCTCCCGCCTTCACATAGTCCCCTACTTTTTTCAATAACTCAGAATTGTGTTTGTAAAAAGTAATCGTATTATTACTATGCTGGATGCCAATGGTGTTTCCCGTTTCCAATGTCCAGTCTGAAATAAAAACATAACCATCAGCCGCCGCTTTTACCGGTGTATTTTTGGGTGCAAGTACATCAATGCCAAAATGACCTTTAGCGGGATTAAAGTCTGCACTAATTTGCCCATTGACCGGCGGTCTGAAGTACAATTGTTCCAACGGAACGTCTTTAGAGACAAAACTAAGCTTCCGTGGTGTTTTTGCCTTTTCTCCTACGTCTTCCAACTTTAGTTCATCGTGCAATTGAACCTGCCTGGCCGTTTCGGTAATTTCCTGAATAGAATCCGGTGATTTTTGTTCAACATTGCTTTTTACATCATCCACAGTGACCACTTCATCTCCTATGATTTTTCTCAAATTCTCAACATAGGCCATTTGTGCATCCAAATCTTCCTCTAATGATTTTAAGCGAAGCTGGGCATCCTCAATCATAGACGCTTCTTCCAGCGAATTACTGTATCCGGGGATAAATTTCCTCAATGGAGTAAAGGCAATAGCCATAATTATCAAAAAGGCGACGACCACCAGTATAGAACTCACTAAAAGATAGACATTCAATAGATTTAACTTATGCGAAGAAACCTCCTCAAAAGTATCATCATTCATTACGACTAAGCGGTATGTATGCTTTAGTTTTACTTTAAATTGTTGCCACTTTGTAGCAGTTTTTTCACTCATGAAACGGACTTATTTTCTAAGAAAACGTATAATAAAGTAAGTTGTTTTACTAATTGTAGGCAAATATATTGTTTAGATTCTTAATTTCGCACCTAAAACCTCTTATAAAATTGAGCCAAGTTATAATATTTTAATCAGAAAGGGGTTTATTATGGTAGTGATTTCTCCTTTTTAAGTATAAAAAACATAGAGATTTGCCTTCTTTATAAGGTACAGTATAAAACAAAAGTACAAAATGATTAGATTAGGACGGATTTTGGTGTTGCTTTTAGCTTTTGCATTAGTACAATCGTGTACAACTCAAAAGAGAAGAAGCGACCGGTCCATGCTTGCCAAAGCATACGATAATACGACAGCAAGGTATAATGGATACTATAACGCCGAGGTTTTATTAGAGGAAAGTGTATTTGACCTAAATGCCCAACACGTTGATAATTTCAACAAACAACTGGTTCTATACAAATATATCGCAGCTGACAACCCGGAAGCCGTTTATCCAAAACTGGACAAAGCCATAGAAAAAGTGGGGATTGTTGCCAGTCAACACAAATATAGTAAATGGACGGATGATTGTTATTTACTCTTTGGCAAAGCGCAATTTCTAAAAAAAGACTACGAAGGCGCTGAAGAAACCCTTAGGTATTTGATCAAAGAATACAGTCCTAAAAAATTAGCCCGCTTGGAAAAAAAAGCGGCGAAAGCGAAGAAAAAAAAGAAAAAAAGCAAGAAGCAGCATAAAGCAGGCAATAAGAAAAAACATAAAAAGCATAAAAAGAAGAAACATAAAAAGAAGAGAAGAAAAAAACACAAGAAGAAAAAGTCCAGCAGCAAAAAAAGTAAAAAGGATAAAGCTGCAGAAGATGCTAAAAAAGCAACGGAAAAGGCTCTCAAAGACGCCGAGAAAAAGCGCAAAGAATTAGCTGCGGATACCCCCAAGGGCAAGGCTGGTCTCGCTCACAAACCCGCTTTTCAGGAAGCTAAGTTTTGGTTGGCAAAAACACTAATCGAAAGAGATAAAGATACGGAGGCATTCCGAATACTATCTAAGTTGGAAGAATCTGACGACACTTACAAATTTATCCGAAAGGACCTAAATCCGCTTTTTGCCTATTACTATATTAAGAAAAAAAATGCCTCACAGGCGACCGTTTATCTGGAAAAAGCGATTGAAAGTTCCAATAAAAAAGCAGAAAAAGCAAGATATGCTTTCTTAATGGGGCAGCTATTTCAAGAATTAAAAAATGGAGATGCTGCTTATGCTGCTTTTGAACGCGCACTGAAATACAGCACAGATTACGAAATGGAGTTTAGTAGCCTCTTGAAAATGGCAAAAAATGCCTGGTTTTCTGGAAAAGAAACAGCAGAACAAGCCATCGCCAAGCTGGAAAAAATGCTAAAACAGCCTAAAAATTCGGAGTTTAAAGATCAAATTTATTTTGGAATGGCGGGCATTGCTTTACAAGAGGGGCATAAAGCCAAGGCGACTGAATATTTAAATCTATCTCTAGCCAGTAATCTTTCCAATCCCGCTCAAAAGATAGAAGCTTATTATCAATTAGGCAACTTATTGTACGATAGTCAGGATTATGTTCTTGCCAAATCTAATTATGACGAGACCTTACGCGTTATGCCTAAAACAGACGAAAGATACGAGATGGTCAATAAAAGGGCAAAATCACTAGAAGGTATTGTTGAAAATATCCAGTTAATTGCTCTAAAAGACAGCCTTTTGACGATTAGCGAAATGAGTGACGATGAAAAACACGATCTTGCCTACAAAATAAAACAGGAGCAAGACGAAGCTCGGTTAAAAGCCATTCAGGAAGAAGCAAATAATCTAACAAGAGGGTCTGGTCCCGGAGGAACTGCACGAAAAAAGAAAAGTACTTTCTTTGCTGATGATGCAAAATCCATCAAACGTGGCCTTAGAGATTTTAGCCAACATTGGGGTAGTAGAGTATTAGAAGATGACTGGCGCCGGTCCAACAAACAATCCTTTAGCGTAGATAGCGATGAAGCAGAAGACAACACCACCAGTGATGACTTAAATGAAGAAGATATTCTAAAGCTACTTGGTGACATTCCTAAATCTGATGCAGAAAAAGCAGCGTTCAAACTTGAAATTCAAAAGGCACTCTTTTCTTTAGGTAAATTATACAGGGAGAAAATCAGAAACTTCGACAAATCTATTGCCTCGTTGACTAAACTGCTCGATGATTTCCCCAAAACATCCTTTAAACTAGATGCACTTTACTTATTGTATTTGGATTATTTAGATAAGGGAGACATTGCTAATACAGAAAAATACAAGAGTCAAATTATTCAGGACTTTGGTAGCTCCGATTATGCAAAGATTCTTCTTGACCCATCTTATGCTGATAAGTTTATCGCAAAAGAGAAAAAAGAAAATTTGGAGTACGATAGAATTTATGGTCTTTTTGAAGCGAAACAATTTCAACAGGCAAAATCACAGGGAATTGCGGTTTTATCAGCCTTGCCGGCAAAACATCGGCTAAAAGCTAAATATTCATTATTATTAGCTATGTGTTCTGGAGCTCTGTCGGGGAAAGAGGACTATATTAAAGAGCTGCAAAAGGTAGTCGCGACCTATCCCGGCTCTGCTGAACAAAAGAGAGCCAAAGAGATGCTTCGATTGCTAGGTGTCAAAGGAGCAAAGTTGCCGGGAGGAGCAAAAGAGGAGTCTGCGGGTAATTTTAAATTTAAAGAGAGTGAATTACATTACGTTATCATCGTTTTTCATGAAGATGTAAAATTAAGCACCCACAAAAATAAGGCATCCGATTTCAATCGTAAATTTTTCAAAAGTGAAAGAATTCGAATATCCAATGTTTACCTGGGGAAAAAGAACAATACGCCGGTACTTGTTTTACGCCGTTTCAAAAATGTTGAAAAAGTCATGAATTACTATAATGCTATCGAAAAAAATAAAAAAGAATTTATCGATAATGACATTGACTATACCGTTTTCCCGATCTCGCAAAGCAATTACCGTAGTATTTTAAAAGCAAAATCACTGAGTGGTTATGCTGATTTCTTTGAAGAGCATTACTTAAAATAAGGTTTTAGATTAGCAAAAAATCGTATCTTCTTAATACTGCAGTTAATATGAAATTACTTTTTACGTTTGGTGCTATTTTTTTATTGACCTTTTCAGCTACAGCACAGAATGGAAACCTCATCTATCTGTACCCCGGTCAGGATACGACCAATGCGCCTGCAATATTCGTCAATCTGGCGCCTCCGTCAACAGCTTCCGGTGCAGCAGTTATGATTTGCCCAGGAGGAGGATATACCATGCTGGCGTTTAGTCACGAAGGCAATCGCGTGGCAAAATGGTTCAATGAAAGAGGAGTCCACGCCATTATTTTAAGGTATAGCCTTGGCAAATTTGATGGTACAGGGCACAAACATCCAGATATGCTCAATGATGCCAAAGCAGGCTTTCGCCTAATAAGAAGCCACGCCAAAGAGTGGGGAATTAACCCGAATATGATCGGCGTGATTGGTTTTTCGGCAGGCGGCCATCTGGCTTCGACCCTGGCTACCCATTTTGATGATGGTCAGCTGGATAAAGAGGGCAATGTAATTATCCCCAGCTCATTGCCCAACTTCTGCATATTGGGCTATCCGGTTATAACGATGAATGACGAATATACCCACTGGGGTTCCAGGCGCTTTCTCCTGGGACCTACCCCCAAAGATGAAGACATTCAAAATTTATCCAACCAATTGCAGGTCAAACCGCAAACACCTCCTACTTTTATATTCCACACAAGTGATGATAAATCAGTCCCTGTCCAAAATAGTATCGAATATTATTTAGCTTTACGCAAAATGGGAATCCCGGTGGAAATGCACATCTTCGAGCATGGTCCTCACGGCGTAGGACTTGCCGAATCTGATCCAACACTATCTCAATGGACAGCACTACTGGAAGACTGGCTAAAAAGGTGGAAAGTGATTAAATAGGAAGATGGAGACCATACCGTTTATTAAACCCTGAAATACCCTGAATCCCTCCCGAATGAATGGCAATAATAATACTTCCTTTTGGAAAAAGCCCATTTTTAATTTTATCGAAAATACCAAAAATAATTTACCCGTATAAAGTGGATCTAAAGCAATATGGTGAGTGTCATGAAAATCAAG
>CAZNCI010000269.1:0-5817 GCA_964571475.1 uncultured Saprospiraceae bacterium
AGCCCAATACCACAAAAAAAGCCATGGAGGTAGCACGGTTTTTATAAAAGGGCAGGAAGGTCGTTTGTGAAGGAGATATGAGTTGATTCAAAATAGTTAAAATTGCCTAATTTTGGGTACTTTTGTGGAAAAATGGGGTGTTTTTACGGACTGCCCTCGCCAACAAGGCAAAGCAGTAAAACAATAAATAGAAAAATGGAAAAAGATACTGACGACAGAAAACAAAATATAGATTTATCAATTCGCAGAAGAAGCTATTATAGCGATAAATACGAACTAAATATTTGTCCAGAATGTAATGCTGAATTAATAGAAGAAGAAAGTACGATTTTATTAGCAGCTAAATCCGATATTGATGAAGGTCAATTTATGACAAATCTTACGGCAAGTCATTTTTGCAATATTGCCCAGTTGTTGTTTTTGACATTGACAAAATTGAGCAAGCTGTAAAAGCAGGTATAAGAGGAGATAAGAATTTAAGCTATCCAGTAAAAGGTATAATTGATTTGAACTCAATACCCAAAGAAAAAAAACATTTAGAAATAGGCACTGACGAAAACCCTATACCATTAGTTTATTTTTTACCGAATTTGAATACTTCGACAGTAACGAAAGCTAAAAAAGCGGGAAGAAACGAACCTTGTCCGTGTGGAAGTGGGAAGAAATATAAAAAATGTTGTGGTAAGTAAAAAAGTGGATCGGAAGAAGGCACTTTATCCGGGCGATAACCCACTAAAACTAAGAAATATGAGATGGATTAGCATTTGGGAACGCTTGGTATTTAAGGGCTCCAGATATTTAATCCGTTCCACCAAATACTGAAGCCTTTGGTAATGAATTTTAAACAACATTACCAACACGGGGCGTTTCATGAATTGCCGCGACAAACGCATTCTGTATCACAAGTAAGGCATCCTGATGGATGTAGCAGTATTAGCATTCCATTTGACACACCACCTCTTTTTTTTACAAAAAATATTCCTTAAACCAAGCATCCCATCTCTAACATTAGTAGCTTTGCCGCAAAGGAAAAAAATATCTATCACATGGCAAAATATCACTTTCTAAACGGTACATTCGTAACAGAAGACCAAGCTGTCCTTCCCATAACTGACTTATCAATCTTAAGAGGTTATGCCGTATTTGATTATTTCAGAATTATCAAAGGTGTTCCTTTATTTAAGGAATTGCATCTGAAACGATTCAAAAAATCGGCCAGTTATCTGGATATTAACCTACCTTACTCCAAAAAAGAAATGAGTAATACCATCCTCAAACTCACCAAAAAGAATAAAATATCAAATGGTGCCATGCGACTGATGGCAACAGGGGGCGACTCCTCCTCCGACGGATACTCCGTCAGTCCACCCAATGTATTCTTTCAGGCAATGCCTTATCCGGAATTTCCGGAACATTTCGGTACAAAAGGTGTGAAAATAATGTTAGAGCCGTACATTAGAGAATACCCGCTCGTTAAATCCTCCAATTACATCCATGGGATAATGCTCAGGAAAAAACTAAAAGAATCGGGTAATAACTTTGCACTTTATCACCATGAAGGAGTCATTTCAGAATCAGACCGCTCCAATTTTTTCATCATCAATCAAAAAGGAGCATTACAAACATCCGAAAACAATGTACTATTGGGCATCAGCCGACATAATATCATTGAAATGATGAGAGAGAAAATGCCGGTGCTTGTCCGTGACATTACACTAGAGGAACTATCCAATGCAAAAGAAGCCTTCATCACCAGCTCCGCCAAAGGAGTTATGCCCGTTGTCCGCATTGACAACAACCCTATTGGGGATGGTCAACCGGGAGAGCTTACTTTATCTATTTCAGCGGCCTACGAAGAGTTCATTCAAAACTATGTACAGGCAAATCAGGGGTAATAATGCCAATGTGGAAAACTTTTTGAGTACTCCTTCCACTATTTTCTGATTTATTTGTTTACTTTGTAATTCTACATTTTTTACAAACAGATACTTAGAAAACTATGTGCGATTTTGTCCACTTACATTGCCATACTCAATATTCATTGCTAGATGGCGCCTCTGAAATAGGTGCCATGATGGACAAAGCCCAAAAAGATGGTCAAAAAGGAGTTGCCCTAACTGACCACGGCAATATGTTTGGGGCTTTCAAATTCGTATCAGAGGCAAAAAAAAGGGATTTAAAACCCATCGTCGGCTGTGAATTTTATATGGTGGACGACCGCCACAAGCAGGCATTCTCACGGGCAAATGGAGAAAAAGATAAAAGGTATCATCAATTATTATTAGCTAAAAATCAGGTAGGTTATCAAAATTTGTGTAAACTTACCTCCTTGGGATTTATTGAAGGACTTTATGGCAAATTTCCACGGATTGACAAAGAATTATTAGAGAAATACTCAGAAGGAGTTATTGCAACGAGCTGTTGTATTGGAGCAGAAATTCCACAAGCGATCCTACGAGGCGACTTGGAAGCAGCCGAAGAGAAAATTAAATGGTGGGTAGATTTACTAGGCGAAGATTTTTATATTGAGCTACAAAGGCATCGAGGTCTAGACAATATTGATCTAGGAAAAGATCGAAATGGAAATCCAATTTATAGCGGCAAAAGTCAAGAAGACGTCAATCAACAATTAATCCTATTTGCCAAAAAATACCAGCTAAAAATTATTGCTACCAATGACTCACACTATGTAGAAGAAGAGGATTCTATCCCACATGATATGTTATTATGTATCAACACCAATAGCATCATTCAAGATGACAAACGTTTTAAGTTTTCCAGCTCAGATTATTTCTTTAAGACTAAAAACCAAATGGGCAATCTCTTCCAAGACTTACCCAATGCCATTGACAACACCATGGACATCTTTGACAAGATTGAAGATTTAGAGCTTGCCAGAGATATTTTATTACCGGCCTTTCCCCTACCGGAGGGTTTTAAAAATCAAGATGACTACTTACGCCACCTTACTTATGAAGGCGCAAAAAAAAGATATGAGACCATTACCGATGAAATAAAAGAGAGATTGGATTTTGAGCTGGACGTCATCGAAAAATCCGGATATCCGGGTTACTTCCTGATTGTCGAGGATTTTATAACAACCGCTAGAAACATGGGGGTATCTGTTGGTCCCGGTCGTGGATCAGCAGCGGGATCGGCTGTCGCTTATTCTGTGGGTATCACCAATGTAGATCCAATCAAATACGACTTACTATTTGAGCGTTTCCTAAACCCGGAACGCGTATCCATGCCCGATATTGATATCGACTTCGATGACGAAGGCCGACAAAAGGTAATTGACTATGTGATTGACAAATACGGTCAAAATCAGGTCGCACAAATTATCACCTATGGTACAATGGCCGCCAGAAGTTCTATCAGAGATGTTGGTCGGGTAATGGACATCCCATTATCAGAAGTGGATAGAGTAGCTAAAACTTTTCCAACTCACCTTAAAGCCAACCTCAGAAAAGTATTAGCCGAAGGAGATATTGACCCGAAATTAAAAGGGGAGATGAATGGAGAGGATGTTGAAAAAGCCTATCAATTTAGAAAGCTAGCCGAAGGAAATGACGAGATTGGAACCATGCTCCAAAATGCTAAAAAATTAGAAGGTTCTATCCGAAATACAGGCATCCACGCATGTGGAGTGGTAATCACACCAGATGAGATCACCAAATATGTTCCCGTCAAAGCTGATAAGGAAACCGGAATGCTGGTCACGCAGTTTGATAATAGCGTAGCAGAAGATGCAGGTCTATTAAAAATGGACTTCCTGGGGTTACGGACGCTTTCAATTATCAAAGAAGCGGTTCGACTCATTAAAGAGAACCATGGCATTGAGCTCATCATGGATGATGTTGACCTCGAAGATAAAAAGACCTACCAATTATTTCAAAAAGGAGAAACAATTGGTATCTTTCAGTATGAGAGCCCCGGCATGCAAAAACACATGAAAAACCTCGTGCCTACCGCATTTGATGACCTTATCGCCATGAATGCTCTATACCGCCCTGGTCCAATAGAGTATATTCCGGACTTTATTGATCGAAAGCATGGTCGAAAACCAATTGTCTATGACTTACCAGAAATGGAAGATAACCTAAAAGACACCTACGGCATCACTGTCTATCAGGAGCAAGTGATGCTACTCAGTCAAAAATTAGGTAATTTTACCAAGGGGCAGGCAGATATGCTTCGCAAGGGGATGGGAAAGAAGAAAAAGGCCATCATTGATGCTCTGTATCCTAAATTTATTGAAGGAGGAGAAAGCAATGGACACCCCAAGGAAAAGTTGGATAAAATATGGAAAGACTGGGAGGCTTTTGCCTCCTACGCATTCAATAAGTCTCACTCAACCTGTTATGCATTTATTGCCTTTCAAACTGCCTATTTGAAGGCGCACTACCCTGCTGAATTCATGGCAGGGGTATTGACCAATAATAAAAGTGACATCTCCAAATTAACTTTTTTTCTTAGTGAATGTAAAAGAATGGGAGTACCTGTATTGGGGCCTGATGTCAATGAGAGTAAATCTAACTTTTCGGTCAATAAAAAAGGACAAATAAGATTTGGGCTCTCGGCATTAAAAGGAGTAGGAGAAGGACCCGTGGAAGCAATTCTAGCTAACCGGGAGGAATTGGGTGAATTTAAGAGTATTTTTGATATGATGAGACGGCTAAGCCTCCGTTCAGTCAATAAAAAAGTAATGGAATCTTTGGCTTATGGAGGTGGTCTTGATTGTTTTGGATTAAAAAGAGCACAGTATTTTACCCCATCTGACAAATACGATACACTCATTGAACATGCGTTGAAATATGGTAATGCCTATCAGAATCAAAAGTCAGAAGCGGCAACCTCCTTATTCGGAGACTCCGATGAGATCATGATACCGGAACCCCCCATTCCGGCTAATTATCCACATTGGCCATTAATAGAAGAACTCAACAAAGAAAAAGCGGTGACAGGGATATACATATCTGGGCATCCATTAGATGATTATGAATTGGAGATCAAAAATTTCACCACCTGCTCTTTAAATGATATTGAACAGCATAAAGCAAAACCAAATATCAAAATAGCCGGGATGCTCACGACCTCCAAACACTTGATTAGTAAAAATGGCAATGGATGGGGGGTTTTTGAATTACGGGATTATAATGGTGGATTGGAGTTCAGGCTTTTTGGGAATGATTATCAGAAATTCAAGCCATTTTTAGAACAGGGAAAAATTCTCTTCATAAAAGGTAGTTACCAAAAATCATGGAGAGGAGATGAAATGGAATTCAAAATAAAGGAAATATCACTACTCGATGGTATTGCCGATGAAATGATGGAAGCAATCACCATAAGAATACCTCTTAATGAAGTTACACCTGAAAATATCGAAAAATTCGACGCCCTTTGTAAGAAAAACAAAGGCAAACACCGGCTAAAAATGGATGTATTGGACTACACCAACAAAATTAGCCTCAAGCTGATTTCCAAAGAAGTCAAAGTCCATGCAAATAATGACTTTATTGAAGAGTTAGCCCAATTGGGATGGGAGTATAAGGTAAATTAATTTAATTCTCGCAAGTTCTTCACCTTTTGAGAATTATCAGGTAAATAACCCAATGCCACTAATTTGTCCAATAAGGCAGGTAATGCTTCTGCTTCAATCCCTAATAGGGCAGGCAAAACAAGGCTGTTTAGGTTCAACTCAAGTCCCCTAAGGATCGTTTTTGCCTGATACTCAAGAGTGGCCTGTTCTTTTCCTTTGGCAATTCCTTGTTCAATTCCTTGTTCAATTCCTTGTTCAATTCCTTGTTCAATTCC
>CAZNCI010000270.1:0-5801 GCA_964571475.1 uncultured Saprospiraceae bacterium
ACAATTCAGAATATTCTAAATTTGAAACCAACCTAATTGTTGAATTTATATCAACATATCCTAATGAGGATATTGTTTTTGTGACAGAAAATGATTTAATTGAAGTTAACGAACCAACACTTATCAAGACTGGGGTGTTATACGATAAAAAATCTCTTTTTTGGAATTCCAAAGTTTGGTCAAGTAATTCAGTATTAAGTTTCAATTTACAATTAAAAAATTTTCCTGAAACTAATATGAACTCAATTGATTTAATCAAAGCAAGTTTTGGAATGTTTGACACTGACAATATCATTGTTAGCCCAATAAAAGAAGAACCAACTAATGTAATTGATTGTAAAGATTTTGCATTTGCAGCTTAACGTTTTATACTATGAAAGAAAATACATTTAAACTATTAAGTATAATTTTGATTGAAAGCTCTTTTAAAAGAGAACCTCAAATTGATTTTGACAATCAAAATTTACATAATAATATTAATATTGATGTTCAAACTTCAACTGAAAATTCAAATATATTATATGTAACAGTTATTTTAGATTTTGATACATCTATTGAAAGTAAAAAATTCATTTCTTCAACAATAAAAATGCTTGGAGTATTTGAGTTTGGAAAAGAATTAACTATACCATTAGATAGTTTTGCTAATATAAATGCCCCTGCAATTATTTTCCCATTTATTAGAGAACATTTATCAAATGTATCTATGAAAGCAGGAATACAACCAATATTATTACCACCTATCAATTTTGTTGAATTAGCGAAGGACAAAAAGAAAAAATAACTACACAGAACAAAAAATATAGTGCATGCCGCAATTCGTTGTAAATATGGAGTTAATACACAAAATAAACATTGTCGTAACGAGTAAAATGAGCGTTTCAAAATGCGGCACGCACCATATTCAGACCGTGCTACGTCATTAAAAAAAAGACAAACCGGTCAAGTAAATTGAGCAAAATACTTGACACCATCTAAAAGTGAATTATCTTCACCGTATGAATCTTGCAATAGAAAATTATAAGTCTCAAGGGAAATAAAGCGTCAGGGAAAGGCATTTCGCAACAAAAAATACGACCATTTTTTGTACCTTAGCCAAATGTTAAAAGCAATCATTGTAGAGGACGAAAAAATAAGTCAGGAAATATTGGCCAACTACCTTCTAAAATATTGTAAGGATATAGAAGTGGCCGCTATCGCAGATGATGTTCCCAAGGCTGTTGAAGCATTGAAAAAATATCCATGTGATGTTCTGTTCTTAGATATCGAACTACCTTTTGGCAATGCTTTTGATGTATTAGAGCAGGTCAGTAGTCAGGATTTTGAAACAATTTTCGTGACTGCTTACCAACAATATGCCATTGAAGCGCTGAATGCCCATGCAGCCTATTACCTGCTCAAACCCATCTCTATTGATGAACTCATCAAGGCCGTTAATTACGTTAAATCAATTATTGACAAAGAAAATCAATTACAGTACCTGCCCATTAGCTCCAAAAATAAATCCATTGAAGGCAAAATAACGATTGGCGTACAAGATGGTTTTGAGATATTGGAAATACAGGAAATACTTTACTGTAAAGCCGATGACAATTATACGGAGATTTATCTGCCCTCCGGCAAAAAACTGGTTAGCAAGACGCTAAAGCACTTCGAAAATCAATTGAAAGATTACGGTTTTGCCCGCATTCACAAATCCTGCCTTGTCAATGTCAATCACATTCAAAAATACAAAAAAGGAAAAGGAGGAAGTATTATACTCCTCAATGGCGTGGAACTAGCCGTCGCTCCGGGGCGAAAAAAAGAGCTATTGGATTGGCTAACGGGATGACTTTAAGGAAGACATCAGGCGCTCTTGCAACCAAAGCAAGGGGAGCATATCGGAATTTTCACCGCCATTTTTTATAAAATGAGTAACCTTTTTGTAGAGTGCATCCAATTTTCCGGGTCGATCAAAGGTAGAAATATAGGCTTTTAGATATAAGGCACATTGGCGGTGCATATTGGCTTCCACATTTTCTTTACTGATAATTTGCAATAGGTTATCAATTTCGCGTAAAGCAACTTCCCGCATACTATCCTCCACATAAATAATGGTCAAAACCTGTCGGGTATAAAAATAATCAAAACGAGCCCCTTCCTTCATATTCAGTGGAATTGTCTCATAAGCTTTGTCTAATTGGCCATCAAAAATATAAGCCATCGCCATGATGCTACTCAATTTGCCTCGCATCATACCGACGTTTCTAAGGGTTAATAGCCCGGATTCTACAATTTCTATTGCTTTTTTGTAATCTTTTGACTTGAGCAAACAGGTCAGATAATTAAAGGTGACGCCTACGCGAACGGGGCTGGCATCATCCAGTGTACTCAGTATTGTTCCAAATGACTTTGCCGCTCTTTCATAATCCCGGGAGAGCAAATACTCCAAAGATAAATTACTCAATAACGTAAAACGTTCTTTGTCCTTATTCAAATCATAAAAATGGGCTGTTTCCAATAATTCTAATGCCCGCAGCAACTCTTTTTTCTTTTGAACTTTATCCATCTGAAAACCTCCGGCTCTGGCAATCAAAAATTCAAGATAAGCATCCGTGGTTTTGTAGGGTCTTGGTTCAAGGAGTGTCCGCGCCTCCCTTCCGCCAAGCACTTGCCGCACCTGATTAAAAAAATTGACTTTAACCGCTAAATCCGCATGGAAATAATCATTACTCCGCTCTTTTATACGCCATATTTGCTGACACAACTCAATATTATCACCCAAACTTTCCGGATTGTAAATATCCGTTTTTATCCTATGCATCAAGCGCAACTGCAACAATTTGGAGACGTACTCCGGATCGTTTTGTTCAACGGCTTTTTTTAATTCTTTTTTAACTTCAATTTCAAACAAATGAAAGCGCTCCCGCTCCAGTAAGGCTCGAATATAAAAATAACGCCGTTCCTTGGAGGGAATAGATTTCTCCATCAAATACGCCTCCAGAACCTTATTCAGAAGACGCAATTCATTTCGGAGTAAATAATCCTTACTTTTCGAATAAGGCTGCTTAAAAATCGCCTTAAAAAGATTAGATTTATTTTCTTCAAATGCGCCTTTTTTCGTTTTTTTTAGATATTTATAAAGTAAAAGCAAGGTCTCCCGTCCTTCATTTTTTATCACAAAAGAAACTTCTTTTCGCTCCTTACCAGAAAGAGAACCAATTAGTTGTATAGTTTTGATAAGCTATAATATTTTATAATTTCATCACAAATATAATTTTTTTATCTAAAAAGTGTTTTATTTTTCCCCCTATCTTTGCGCCATTGATACCCTCCGTTTTTATTCCACAATATTTCATGAACGTGGGGCCTTAGCCGAAACAATTTTTAAAAGAACATCCGATAACACTATGAGATTATCCTTTCAAACAAGCATTAGTTTTATTCTTTTCTTTTTATGTTCAACGATGGGTTATGCGGTCGCTCCGACAACGGCTTCAGGCAATTTCAATTTTGGTGTTGTCGTAACAACTCATAAATCCACCGCCAATCTCACTGTTTATCCCAATCCGGCAAGCAACCAATTATTCATAAAAAACAAAAATAATAACAAGACGACTTATTCGCTTTGGAGTGCATCCGGGCAGTGTGTCAGAACAAGCACCCAAAACAGCATTAACGTCTCAACCTTGCCGGAAGGCATTTATTATTTATCGGATCAGGCTAAAAGTAAAAAAACTCCGATAAAGGTCGTTATTCAACGATACCCCCCTTACTTTGCTAATAACAAATTCGTGGCGGGAGACTTGGGTTTCCTGCTACGAATCCCTTATTTGGCAAAGGTCCTTGCCCCTTTCAAGGCAACCGAATCAAAATTGATTCCTTGTGAATTATGAAACAACTATGGGAGGAAGGACTGATTTTGTCATGATTTTTGCAAAAATGCAAAAATCCCGCCAAAATTAATTAAAACTCAATTCTAATTCCCCGCCTTAAAAGGCGGGGCAAAAAAAAGGCGGGCAATAAAGGCGGGCAATAAAGACGGGCAAGCATAAAGTCTATTTTTCAATTTGAATCGTTTGCGCTACTCCCTTTTGTAAATATTTTGCGACAAGCATAAAAAAATATTACCTTTGTCCTATATTTTTAACTCAAAATTTGATCTCTATGAAAAATTACATCTTAATTCTCGCACTCCTATTCAGTATCACAAAATTATCCGCCCAAAACACCTTAATCAATGAAATCCTCGAAGAAGAGGATCGCTTTGATCAAAATATTGAGCCCAATGACCACGACGAACTGGTCACACTCATTGACATTTGGGTGAGAGACTCAACGGATTACTTATTTCCTGATGAATCGGGAGACTTTGTGTTAGACACTAGAGACAAAATTCTCACCAGAGATGTATTGGGCAGCCCGTTGACCCGTAAATTAATCCAGTGGAGTCCCGAAGAACAGCGTTTTTATAATCTGTCAACCAGCACAAATTCCTACTATCCGGAAGCTGGTATTTTCTTCCAATACTCCTTCCCATGGAATAGTTCAATTGAGGAATGGGCAGCTGACACCTTAACTTATAAACTTAAAGATGAAGATGGAAATACAATAGACCAATTCACAAGAATATGGGACTACGATCTGAATGAATTTGACATGGCGGAATATTCCAATAGACGAAAAATAAGTACTTATAATTCAGATGGAAAAAAAACAAACGAAACGACATTCCGCTTTGATTTTACGACGAATATGTGGACCCCTAAAAGTAGAGTTTTATATACTTATGCGCCAGATTATTTATCTTATGATGTAATCGGGCAAAACTGGGATCAAGATTCAAACATCTGGGTGGATGACACCAAAAAATCTTATACCCTATCCGAAAGCCAATTAATAATCGAAAAAATCGAAGCCGGTGCAGATGCAAACGGAGGATGGGTGAATTTTTATAGAAGAACCTACGAATATAACGAAAATGACGATCGAATAAGCTATTTGGTGGAAGTCAATACTGGACAAGATGAATGGACCAATCATCTACTAACCACCTATACCTATGATGCAAACGCCAATAAAACACAAACACTAATTCAAGAGTTTAACGAACAGGGAGCGTGGGTGAATAAAAAACTTAGAACCTATGAATACGACGCCTACAATAACACAATCAGCAGCCTCTACCAAAATGCAGATAGCAGCGACTGGGTCAATGATAAAAAATACACCTACACCTATAACGAAAACAATCAAACCCTAAGCAGACTTCAACAAAGATGGGACGAAGATTCAAACGACTGGAACAACTACACCCTATACGATTACTCCTACGATGAATTTTACAATGCGACCGCCATTGTTTCTCTGCTTTGGGACAATGACACCAATGATTGGCGCAACTTATCAAAACGCATTTATTACTGGTCACAGTTTGAAATACTAAATATTGACAATGTGTTATCACAAAAGACCATTATCAGCCCTAACCCAACAACGGGATTGATCTCGATCAAGGGCATTGATAATATTGAAAAATCAACCGCGACATTATTCTCCGTATCCGGGCAATACCAAATGAGCCAGCCCCTCACCGAGAACACTATTGACATAAGCGCTTTGCCAAATGGCGTTTATTTCCTTCAGCTAAAAACTCCGGAGGGCATTGCGGTGAAAAAGGTGGTGAAGTTCTGATAATGTAGCCATAATATGTCAAATAGCAGGTCTTTCATTTTGTCATAATTTTTGCAGAAAATGGCAAAAATTACGCCAAAATTAATTAAAACTCAATTCTAATTCCCCGCCTTAAAAGGCGGGGCAAA
>CAZNCI010000271.1:0-5791 GCA_964571475.1 uncultured Saprospiraceae bacterium
ATTGTACATGCAGTTAAGCGAACAGGAAATTGTAAGAAGAGATAATCTTCAGAAAATTAGAGATCTGGGCATCGAGCCCTATCCGGCACAGGAATTTATCGTCAATTCTAATGCAGCAGAAATAAAAAAACAATTTGACCCCGAAAGCGAAGAGGTCAAAACGGTTAGTATTGCTGGCCGTATGATGTCTGTCAGAGGTAAAGGAAAAGTCCTTTTTGCTGAACTTCAGGATTCAACCGGGCGTATTCAGCTTTTCATTAAGCGGGATACCATCTGCCCCGACGAGGATAAAACCCTCTATATGGTCATCAATAAACTATTAGACCTCGGTGATTTTATCGGCGTAAAAGGGGAAGTTTTCCAAACACGTACCGGCGAAACAACCATCCGTGTCAAAGAATTCACCCTGCTCAGCAAATCGCTTAAACCGCTGCCTATTGTCAAAAAAGATGCCGATGGTAATATCCACGACGCATTTACCGACCCCGAACAACGCTATCGAATGCGCTACGTGGACCTGACCGTCAACCCTGAAGTCAGAGAGATTTTTATCAAAAGAAGCCGGATTATCTCCGCTATGCGCCGGTTCTTTGATGCAAAAGGATGGCTAGAAGTCGAAACCCCCGCTTTACAACCTATCCACGGTGGTGCCGCAGCTCGCCCATTCAAAACCTACCATAATACACTGGATATGCCATTGTATTTGCGAATTGCCAATGAACTCTATTTGAAAAAATTAATCGTCGGTGGCTTTGATGGAGTTTATGAAATTGGCAAGATGTTCCGAAACGAAGGCATGGATCGTACCCATAACCCGGAGTTTACCAGTATGGAAATATATGTCGCCTATAAAGACTACAACTGGATGATGACCATGGTCGAAAATTGCCTGTCCTACATCACGCAGGAAGTTACAGGTGGTACAGAAGTCGAGTACGAAGGCAAAATGATTAACTTTGCCGGTCCTTACCGCCGCCTAAGTATGAGCGAATCCATCATGGAATTTACAGGAATTGACATTTCTGATATGGATGAAACAGCCCTGCGTCAGGTATGCAATGACTTAAATATTCACGTGGATAATACCATGGGTAAAGGAAAATTAATCGATGAAATTTTCGGCGAAAAAGTAGAAGCTAATTTAATCCAGCCAACCTATATCACCGATTACCCTATCGAGATGACTCCTTTGGCGAAAAAGCACCGAACTAAGGATGGCCTGGTCGAGCGGTTTGAGCTTTTTGTAAACGGTAAAGAAATTGCCAACGCCTACTCCGAGTTAAATGATCCAATTGATCAAAGACAGCGATTCGAACATCAGTTAGAGCTCGCCAATAGAGGAGACGACGAAGCTATGGTTTTGGATGAAGATTTCTTAAAATCTATCGAATACGGTATGCCACCTACATCAGGTCTCGGTATCGGTATTGACCGTCTAACCATGCTACTAACCAACCAGCATTCAATCCAAGAGGTACTTTTCTTCCCTCAGATGAAAGCAAAATAAGACCCTCCTGATTCATCACTCTATTTCCAATAGGGTGATGAATTAATTTTATTATTTAAGGGCATCCCCACTCCAATCCTCTAGTCAGGTTCACCAAGCAAGATGATAGACTATCCATAAATCGGGGCACTCCCGATGGTTGTCCATTCCTACCCTTTACCCAAAAAGAATCCCGAACACCTTATATTTTGACCATTCCTTCTGAACGATTCTTTTTAATTCAAATTCAGATTCTAATTTTCATTCTAATTCCTACCCCTTTTCCTTCAACTCCAAATACAACTCCTCCAACTGCTCCCTGGCAACCGGAGATGGAGCATCAATCATCACATCCCTTCCTGTATTATTTTTAGGAAAAGCAATGAAATCACGGATAGAGGTTTGCCCCATCAATACTGCACACAGTCGATCAAAACCAAAGGCGAGACCACCATGTGGAGGTGCTCCATACTCAAATGCACCCATCAGAAAGCCAAACTGTGCTTCCGCTTCTTCCTTTGTAAATCCTAGTAACTTAAAATTGCGTTCCTGCAATGCTCTATCGTGGATTCTAATAGAACCACCACCTATTTCCGAGCCATTAATAACCAAATCGTAGGCATCTGCTCTTAAATTTTTCATTGTTTCGTGATCGCCGGTCAACATCTTTTCCATATCTTCCTTCTTCGGAGAAGTAAATGGGTGGTGCATGGCATGAAACCTTTCTGATTCCTCGTCCCATTCCAATAATGGAAAATCAACGACCCATAGTGGCTTGAAATCACCGGCTTTCATTAAGCCCATTCTTCGTCCCATTTCCAGCCTCAACTCATTCAGCTGCTTACGCACACGATCTACTTCGCCGGACATAACAAGGAGCATATCCCCGGGTTTTGCCCCGAATTTCTCTCCCCAAGCCCTTAATTCATCCTCGCTAAAGAATTTACCAACGGAAGATTTCACACTGCCATCTGCATTGAATTTTACATTCACCAGCCCCTTCGCTCCGATCTGTGGGCGTTGCATCCATTCCGTCAACTTTTTAATATCTTTATTGGAATATTGAGCTGCCTGCCCTTCGGCATTGATACCTACGACTAATTCCGCATTGTCAAACACCCCAAATCCCTTTCCTTTGGCAACGTCATTTAACTCTACAAACTCCATCCCAAAGCGCACATCCGGCTTATCTGAACCATATCTCATCATCGCCTCATCGTAAGTCATTCGTGGAAAATCATCCAGCTCTAAGCCCAAAGTTTCTTTAAAAACATGCTTAGTCAAGCCTTCGAAGGTATTTAATATCTCCTCCTGCGTCACAAAGGCCATCTCGCAATCTATCTGAGTAAACTCCGGCTGGCGATCCGCTCTCAAGTCCTCATCTCTAAAACATTTCACAATCTGAAAATATTTATCCATCCCCGCCACCATCAAAATCTGCTTAAAGGTCTGCGGCGACTGTGGTAAGGCGTAAAATTGGTTGGGATTCAATCGGCTGGGCACTACAAAATCCCGTGCTCCTTCCGGTGTGCTTTTAATCAAAAATGGCGTCTCTATCTCCAAAAAGCCCGCTCCGGAGAGGTAATTTCTCGTTGCCATCCCCACCTTGGCTCTAAAGATAATGTTATTTTGTACCGGCTTTCGACGCAAGTCTAAATAACGATACTTCATCCTCAAATCATCTCCCCCATCGGATTCGTCCTCTATGGTGAATGGTGGCACTTTTGATTCGTTCAGAATCGTCAATTCCGTCACTTGTATTTCGATCTCCCCCGTGGGGATATTTTTATTCTTACTACTTCGCTCCCGTACCATACCCGTCGCTTTTACGACAAACTCACGCCCCAATTTAGCAGACTGATCCAATAATGCCTCATTATCATCCTTATTAAAATTCAATTGAGTGATTCCGTAACGGTCTCTTAATTGAACAAAATTTATATGTCCCAAATTATTAGATGTCTGAATCCATCCACTCAATACCACTTCTTTTCCTGCGTCTTCGATGCGGAGCTCCCCGCAATTATGCGTTCTATACATTATACTTTGATTATAATTTCTATTAAAGAGCCGCAAAAATACACCAATAATAAGCCTTATGCAATTTTTTTCAAATAAGATTACAGAGCTCTTCCCCCCGTGGTGAAATTATCAGACTTTCGACTCCCTCCTTTATAATAAACTTTGAGGTAATTTTTAACATTTCCAACAAAAGTCATGACAAAATCAGTCGGGTATATTTCACTTTATTAGTAGAGCAATCCCTTAGAACCAGCCCCGAACCTGTCTGTTACGAAATAAGCTAAGTTTGATTCAGAAAATAAAAAGTGCGCAATAGCGAAACAAACTTCCTACTTCATTCCTTTCAAAAAATCAATGCTTAAATGAACTACTCCCTGCATGGCATCGGGCAGCACTTCCTCTGCCCAGGGGTGTTTGGTGCCGAAGGTGTGCCCTGTATCCAGCATTAACTTTAGTTTGCTTTGGGGATTCCATTGATGGAGGGATCGTGCTTCCAATGGATTGACGGCTGCATCTGCTTCGCCGTGAATAATCAGGAAGGGTTTATCCAGTTTTTCGGCGGCAGCCCTGATATTTAACGTATTCTCGTGTTTTTTAAAGTCTTCATAATATTGATAAAAATGGGGCATTTGTTGCTTTGTACGTCCATTCATCACATAAAACACACCACTCTTTTTCCATTCTTCTAATGCCTTTTCTTTGGGAAATCGAGTGCCGTAATCAGAAACGGCTGCCCAGGTGACCAATGCTTTGACGCGCGAATCCTGAGCGGCTTTTAGAATAGTTATTCCACCTCCACGGCTGTGTCCGATCAAAGCCAACTGATCCGTGTTTTTTTCAGAAAGAGGAATAGTTGTATCCTTGAAACACCAGTCGATCATGATTCCCAAATCGGTTAATTCTTTTGAAAGGTTATTTTGACCAAATGCTTCTAAATCCGGAAAGTCAATGGGTTCTTTTACAGTTCCCCCATTGTGGCTAAAGTTGAATTTAACAAATACAAAACCAGCTTTAGCGAAAGTTTGGGCGATTAATTCCCATGCACCCCAGTCTTTATAGCCTTTATAACCATGGCTAAAAATGACGATAGGTTTGGGGGCATTGTCCGCCTGCCAATAAGCGTCCAAAAGAGTAGGGCGATTGTCTGCGCCCTGAATAATTTTGTTTTTGATAATTTCCATCATGCTCAATTGAATAACTTCTATGAGAAGGGTATCTCGCATATTACTATGCGAGATACTTTTACCTATTTTTAATGCTTCTTTTTATAATACTTCCGCTTTCGCTTAAAAGTTATTTCGGCATTTAAACGCTTTTCAGGGTCGTACATATCGGCGACAGGTGTTTCGATGACAATGGTTTTTTTGTCTATTTTTTTGACGTCATCCGAATGGATCCTTTTAACTTTACCCGGGAGGTGAACCACTAATTTATGTGTTTCTGCGCCCATCATCATGCCTATCATGGACATTTGACTTTCTCCTTCCTCTCCTAAAGCAGATAAGTCTAGCCCCCTTCGCTTTATTTTCAATACCTTGCCATCAAGCTCGTACATAGGAGTAGAATTAAATACCTCTAAGAATGCTGATAATTTATCAGGTGAGATTTCTTTTCCTTCAGCACCCTTTATTTTGTTAAAATACTCAAATAACACTCCCGTATCCTTACCCAAAGAAGAAAAGGACTCCAAATTTTCAAATTGTTGCTTAAACCCAAATTTAAAAATATTTTTATCGAGATTGGACTCTAAATGAAGCTCAAAGGTGAATAATCTATCCATCAATTTACCTAAGGAGGCTTTTACTTCTTCCGTCATACTCTCTTTCTGCTCCATCTCTCCGTAAATTTCCTGCTTGGCATCCTCCCACGATAAACCTTCCTTTTGCAATTCTGCTTCCGCCAAATCCTTTACCCGTATAATGGTATCTAATGTTTCGCCTGACATCATTCTTTTGATAAAATCAGGTGTTTTGTCGTCTTTTTTAGTGGATGTCGAATCACTTTTGGTTTTTTTGAGTTTATCCGCCATCCCCATTTTAATAAAGGAAGCCATATTACTCAAGTCGTAGCTCAATTCGTGATGCCCACTACCATCTGCATTGATCCAAAGGTCTTCCCGGGTATTAAAACAGGCGGTCATGCTAAATGCAATGACCATAAAAATTAATGTTTTCAAAAATCGCATATTTTTTCTTTTTTTATTAAAAAATGTGCTACAAAAGTAAATAAAAAAAATATGGAATGTAGTCTCATTCGACAAACACACAGAAAAGTACTCCCTAA
>CAZNCI010000272.1:0-2014 GCA_964571475.1 uncultured Saprospiraceae bacterium
CCATTAATGGCTTCTAATCCACTCCCGATTTTGTTTTGGTTGGACCAATACAATTGTGCTATTCGTCCTTCTATGACGAGGTTGCGAATGCCTCTGTATCGGAGATTAATATAGGCTCTCGATCCCACATTATAATAAGCCGGAATCGAAAATGTATATAATAAATTATTCTCGTAGGAGTAATACCGGGTATCAAATCCATCGGTGTCAAATAAGGCATAACGCGCGGTTACGGATAACGGAAATTCTTTGGGTTTGTATAAAATATCCTGATATACGACCACGCCTTTTTTTCTGGGAAAAAATTCCGTCTTGGAAAAACCGGCATCCACCCTGCTCCTTAATTCCAGTTCTTTGCTGAGTTTGAACGAAAGATGCAAGCGTGCCTGAAAGGTTTGCCTGTCCACGGGCACATTGGTTTTCGTGACCAAATTGTATTTATTAATCTGCTTAATCTCATTTTTTAACTCTAGATAACATTCGTAGGTTCGTTTTTTGTGGTAAGTGATTCTGCCCCTGTATTCCCGGCCATGAGTGGGTGCATTGGCGTTAAATCTCAGCCAAGGGTGCCGCCAAATATCGTAATAAATTGATATTTTAATGGATTTTGTCGCCCGTACTTCCATGCCTATGTAAATACCCGATTCATTGGCGGCGCCATTGGTTTCTGCAAAAGGGGAAGCATCTAATGACTGGTAATTTCTTGGGAAATACCGATGCAATAGGGCAAAGTCAACATTGCGGTTCAATCCAATCTGTAAACCATTCAGCGTGGCAATTGCGCCGTTATCACTCATGGCTGTTTCTCCAAAAAAACTGAGATTTCGCAGTAAAAACCCATAATCCAGACTCGCGTCGAGTAATTTTTGTCCGTTGAATGAAAATTGATTATAAGGTTTGATGTTGCGATTAAGCGGATGACTGAATTGATGATATACAGCATTTAGGGCAATGTGTTTACCCTTGCCCTTCCATTTAAGGCTGCCGCCAAGGGTGGTTTGCCGGGCGGTATTCCGACGGCTTAATTCCTTTTCCGTTCGGTGAAAACCTGTCAAATTAATCGCGGAGAAGGCTTGTTCCTGATCAATGCTGTCCAATACTTCGATGAAACTGGCATCTCTGTTTCGATAAGAAACAAATGTCGTGAGTGCCAATTGACGGGTTAGTCCGAGTGTCGTCGCTGCGCCTCGAAAATAAGCGGATTCATTAACGGATGAATAGGGGCGGATCACGCGCCCTCCCCGCCTGATATTGGTAACGAAGGTACTTTTTCCCTGCGAAAATCCAGAGTAAATAATCAATCCCTGCCCCAGGCTAACACCGTAATCTCCAAGGGCGATTGCCTTGATAAGTTTTGAGTAATTTCGCAGGTAAAAATGCGCGGAATAAAAGTCAAATCCCTTTTTGTTACTTCCCGTAAAAAATTCCTCCCCCCGGTCTTTTTCAGCAGTGAAACCATAGCTTAATTTATAGCCATACGCGTGTTTATACCGGAGATAATACTGATTATTATCCCCTAAATAACGGCTGTCATTTTCTTCGCCCTGCCCTCGTTCTGAATATCCTTTCTGTTCCTCCAAAATAGTATTCCACTTGGCGTAAATCAGATTCTCACCATCGCGCATCATTTTCAATACGGGCAAATTATAATCATAAGTATCTCCCTTGATGGAGACAAAAGGCAATAATCGGTTGACGGTCGTAAGGTCAAATCCCGGAATGGCTTGCAGTTCATACAAAGAAATAAAATTCCCGGCTACTGTCCGGTAGCGGAGGAATTCATCCACTTGTCGGTCTGTCAGTAGGTGTAGCTCCCGCAAAATGGACTCATCCACCTCATTCAAATCAAGCGGATGTTCGATATAAATCTCTAAATTCTCCAATATGGTATTGAAATCAAAGGAGGCATCCTCCTGTTCAGATACAAAGTCCTCGATAATTGCCTGTATCTCTATGGGGATGTCACTGGCAACCTGACCTTTTACTGTAAATGGAAGTACACATAATACCAATA
>CAZNCI010000272.1:2114-5783 GCA_964571475.1 uncultured Saprospiraceae bacterium
AGGAAACAATATCTGTACTAAGACCATGGGATTCAGGACGATTGATGGAGAGGGTCAGGTAGTGTTCGTCAATGTTTTTTTCTTTAATGCCCAAATAGGGATTGTTTACTATCTTTTGGACGAGTTCTTTTACAGAAATAGGTCTTTCTATGGTCAATGTTTGTTCTGGAGAAAAAACTTCCGGAAAAAGCTTGGTGTAGCCCCATTTTTTGATGACTGATTTTGCTTTCAAATTAAATAACCAAATAAAAAAAATAGAGACTGTTATCCCAAAAAGGAGGGAACTTAGCCAGGGATTATTATCATCAAGCAACGAATTGGGTATATAGGTGCTGATTGTGAATATAAAAGTAGAAATCAAAAATTGCCTAAAGTATAGCTTAGTTAACTGGTTCATCTTTTTCATTTTGATTAATGAAGCCGTTCAAAAAGAAACAAAGTACAGACTTTGGGCAATTTAATCCCTGCTTATAACTTTTTGAATTCCTTCAACTCAAAGGTAAGTTTTTTTACCAAAATTTCCAAAATGAAATACACCCATTAAAAAAAGTAGGGTAATTTTCAATAAAACCGTATTACATTTGATACACAACTAAAAGTAAAAAATACAAATAATATGTCACAAAAAAGTACATCCAATATCTTTATTCTTCTGATTTTGTGCTTCCCGCTATGGGGAAATAGCCAGACCATCTCTGCGACCCGTTTTTCTGATGGCACAGTTGCTACTTATGATTGTGACGGGGTGGATGACCAGGTGCAAATCAACGAGGCCTTATTATACGTCAGAGAGCAAGGTGGTGAGGTGGAATTAAGTGCTCATACCTTTGTCATTGGGGCACCCATCATTTTCGCAGGAAATAACACCACTTTGCAAGGGCAGGGCATGGATGAGACGACTATTCAACTGAAAGATGAGGCAGGATGGTCCTATTATGCTCAAAATGAGGCGGGCGAGTGGGTGCTGCATCCTTCCGACCCTTTGATTTTCAATGAGAAAGAAGCCGTACAACAGCTGACGATAAGAGATTTAAAAATTGATGGCAATAAATACCACCAATCCATTTATAATCCCATGACCGGAGAAACGATTCAGGATACGCCGGAAAGTCATGTTTTTGATGGTCAGGGACATTATGTGGCCGTTCAGTTCGAACAAAGACCCGGTTCAACTGAAACTGTGAGGGATATTTTATTCTCCCATGTTTTTATTTATGAAAATAGTGATGATGGCTTTGATGTCAAAAATGCAACCGGGATTCGGGTAGAGTACTGCAAAGGGATAAGAAGCGGCCACTCCAATGTCTATTTTTCTGATCCCATTGATTTAGTGATCGAAAACTGTGATTTTATGGTGACCTCTAACTCGGGCATTCGCTGGTACGATGGCAACCATATCCTTATCCAAAACAATCACATTTATGGCGAACCGGAGAAAACGGGTAATTCTAATTTTTGCATCCAAATGACAAGCGGGCAATCATCCACTATTACCGATGACTTAATTATTGAGGGGAATCAGCTGGAATTTTCAGCAGGCGCCGGTATTGCACTTGATGCAAAATCTGCTGCTTCGGCTAAAGACGTGATTATCCGCAATAACACTATTTTGCAATGTGGTAATTCCGGAACCATTGAAAATATTCGGGAAGCCGGAGGAATTAATCTGAAAAACTTCACCAATACCCATATTGAAAATAACACCATCGCCAATTGTATCGGTGGGGGTATTCGACTGGGGGGCAATGTTGGTTTTAATACAGAATGGTCCTATGAAACTGGTCTGACAGCCATCATTAAAAATAATATTATTACGCATACTACCAATGGGGGAAATGCTACTGCTTCAGGTTATGGCATTGATATTGCCAATGGTAATTCAGCTATTTGTACCTACAATAATGTGTGGGGTAATGAAGCTGGTGGCTATTTGGGCTGTGAACCCGACGTTGGCAGTATTTCCATTGATCCTCTTTATAAAAATCTGATTGTTGGAACTATTTTTAATAATACGAATGATATAAATGCCGATTTGCACCTGCAAAGTGAAATGGGTCGGTGGAATACAATCAGTTCAGCATGGGAAATAGACGCCAGCTCTAGCCAATGTATTAATGGGGGAGACCCGGGCGCTGATTTCACCAATGAGCCCGCTAATAATGGCAATAGATTAAATTTGGGTGCTTACGGCAATACGCCCTTCGCTTCCAAAGGTATAAAAGCACCACCCGTGGCAAATGCCGGCCCTGATCAATATATCAGAGATGAGGACAATGATGGTATTGTTTATGTCACATTGGACGGCAGCCTTTCGACCGATGATGATGCCATTGCGAGTTATTCATGGGTTAGAAATGGCGCTGAAATAGCCAATGTTCCGGTGAAAGAAACGCCTTTTGTATTAGGTACGGTGGATGTGACCCTCACCATTTTTGATAATGATGGCATTTCTTCTTCCGATAAAGTACTGATTAAAATCCTGCCTTATGGCGATAATCTCGCCCCAATTGCAGATGCGGGAGACGATTTACTTGTGACGGATCGGGATAATGATGGGGTTGAGACCATTCGATTAGATGGCAGCGCTTCCCATGATGTGGATGCTATTCTTGTCGATTATATTTGGTCGGAAAACGGAATGGAGTTGTCGAGAAGTGTTTCATTTGAGCCGACACTTAGTGTAGGGATTCACACCCTATTGCTGACGGTAGTGGATAATGAAGGCGGATCTGCTTCAGATGAAATTGAAGTAAATGTCAGACCTAAAGCTAATTATGCACTTGATTTTAATAACGATTTTAATGACGAGGTGGTGAATATTCCCAATCTTTCTTTTTTTTCCACTTTTACCATTGAAATGTGGGTCAAACAACTACAAGTCGAAGAAGATGCAGCCTTAATCTGGTTGGGTGGTGATGGTAAACGCCTTATGTTAAAAACGCCCTCCTCTTTTCCTTCGTGGGATGCAACTGCCTCTAATACCGCTGAAGATAATATCTCATTAAACACCTGGCATCACCTTGCCTATGTAGTGGAGGAGGGGATTTTGACCAGTATTTACATTGATGGACAGGCTTCAACTATTAATGAACCGGCTGCCATTGAATTACCTTCCGATTTCGCCATTGCTTCCTTTTACGGTACGACCGATGCCTATTCTGCGAATTTTGTGGGAAGAATGGATGAATTACGGTATTGGAGTACCGCACGGACCGCTGCTCAAATCAACGAATGGATGAATCGGGAATTAACCGGCAGTGAATTAGGACTGGAAGCTTATTGGAATTTTAATGACGGTAGTGGCAATCGTTTATCAGATATGGTTGGAATAGCCGATGGTACTTTATGGAATATGGAAGAAACGGATTGGGTGCTGGATACGCCATTTGGTGAAGCAGTATCCACTACTTCCACCAATAAACAGTCCGTCCCAATGGAGATTTTCCCCAATCCATTTACCAGCTCGACCACGATTGTTTTTGATATGCCAGCGGCCGGCTCTGCCCAACTAAGTATCTATAATACCACCGGGCAAAAAGTAATAGACTTACGTAAAACTCATCTAAACGCAGGGAAAAATACTTTTGAGGTAGATGCCTCCAAAATGGAAGCCGGAATGTATTTTTGTTACCTGAAATCAGGAAAAAGCATGACCGTGAAAAAAATGAT
>CAZNCI010000273.1:0-5768 GCA_964571475.1 uncultured Saprospiraceae bacterium
TTTTAAAAAACTTATCGTGTACTTTTGTAATTCTATTTTTACTTGGCATGGTGTACTATTTAGCTTTTACAGGTCAAATATGCAGTATTTATATTAAAATAACAAAATAAAACACAAATAATTTTACAATATGCCGTTAACTTAGTATTAAATCCACTCAATGAATAGAAACGATGAATTAATAAGTCGCTAATGTATCAATAACTCATAAGAAATTTTCATTCTTTTGCTGATGTTTCGCCTTTTGAATGCTCAAATCAAATTCCCGATACAATTCCAAAAGTTCCATGATGGAAGAAATCAAATCTTTCGTTTCTAATAAGATACCAAAGAAAAGAGTCGTATTTTTAGGGCTTGTTTCAGTTTTATCTTTACGAATTCGACCGACCTGTTTTTCAATAGCATTTGATACGTGATCAAGTAAAACCTGCTTTTCAGCAATGACATCCGGAAGTCTATCAAAGGCTCTTTTTTCGAAAATTTCCTGAATTTTCACCAACATTTCATCCAAGCTGGTATCAATATCGCTCAATTCTGCGATTTGACTCTTAGTCAGGTGTTTATGGTTATTGTTAACATGTTTATAGCTCGATTTTGAGATATAGCTAATAGACTGAGAAATATCCTGTAAATGAGCAATAATCATAATATAAAACCGGCTTGCTTCAGCAGAAGTATCATCTAATGATTTAATAAAATAAAAAACCTCTTCCTTCAGTTGCTCGGACTCCTCATTCAGTTTACTAATCTGCTTGTCGGTCTTTTTTAGTTTATTCAAATCATGTGAAGCCAAATCCTTTGAAACACTCGTATATAGTTTATTCACCCGTCTGATTACCTGTGAAATGTGATCAGAGCTTTCCTTAATCACCCCGCTAATACTAATCAACTCGCTTCTGTGAATACTACGCTCCACTTTCGCCTCCTTTTGTTTTTGAGCATACTTAATGTAATTCCTTGCAATCAAAATAATGACGGTTGTCAACAATAAACCAACGGCCAAAATCCCTCCCAGATTAATTAAATACAAGGCTATTGCAGAGGCGGTAAAAGCAATTAGTGCCGTAGCAAACCAGCCTCCAATTACGCTGATCACGCCCGCCACTCTATATACTGCACTATCACGCCCCCAGGCACGGTCAGCCAAAGAAGTACCCATCGCCACCATAAAGGTAACATAGGTCGTAGAAAGAGGTAATTTTAAAGAAGTACCAATAGAAATTAAAATACCTGCTACCACTAAGTTCACGGATGCTCTAACCGTATCAAAAGCGGGCATTTCATAAGTTTTTGGCTTTGGCAAAGAAATAACCGGTCTTTCAAAACGGTTGTCTAACCATTGTTTACCGGAAGGAGGAAGGAAAAAACGAAACATATTATTCATCCCGATAGCTGCCCTAACCGCTACTCTTGAAAATGGCGTAGGTTGAAACTTCTCAGGTCCATCATCCTGACGGGAGAGGTCAATCCCCGTCTTTATCACCTCCTTTGCTTTTGCTGAGAACCAAATAGTCAATACCATGACACCTCCAGCCAATAAAAGTAATAATGTATTTGAAGGTACTTTTTTGGACAAAACCTCCATAGAGAATTCAGTGGCAGCAACACCTGAACCATGCCATGCTTCATAGGAATTCAAAGCGGCGATCGGCACTCCGATAAAGTTCACCAAATCATTGCCGGAAAAGGCCAGTGCAAGTGAGAATGTCCCCACACCTATAATGACGTGTAATATATTAATTTTTGTAAATTTGGCAACCAAATAAGATATGGCTGTCCAAAGTACAAAACCAATGGCAAAAATCTGCAATATATAATTTTGCAAAAAGTGTTTTATATCATAAGTTTTATAAAATTCAGTCCCTTTTAAGCCTTTTAAAAAGATGAAATAGGTAATCGAAGTCAGGGCAAAACCACCAAATAGTGCATAAACAATCTTTTTTTGTTTACTTACCTCAAAGGAAAAAATAACCCGGGACACCCACTGCACAAATGCGCCCACGGAGAAGGCGACAACCACCGAGAGTAATATTCCAAATATAATAAAGGTGGCCGTGCTATAATTAATATAAGACCAAATTGCATCTACCTCTTCAGCCGGATTCGAGGATATTTTGATAAATGCCATCGCCACCGCAGCACCCAAAAGTTCAAATACGATAGATACCGTTGTAGAGGTTGGCATTCCAAGGGAATTAAAAACATCCAGCAATAAAATATCCGTTATCATGACCGCCATAAAGATGTACATGATATTCTGAAAATTAAACATTTCTGGGTGAAAAATACCCTTTCTGGCCACTTCCATCATGCCGCTTGATGTCGCAGCTCCCATGAATACGCCCAAACTGGCAATAATGAAAATAGTCTTAACACTAAGTACCTTTGAACCAATTGCAGAATTCAAAAAATTCACAGCATCATTACTCACACCAACAACCAAATCTACAATAGCTAATAAAGCTAAAGCGGCAATCATCAAAATATACGGATCTCCCATTTATATGTTTGTTTATATTTACCGCAAAAATAAGATTAAAACGGAATCCATGAAAATGATTTTTGTTTTATTGAGAATAAGAGCTTTATCACTTAAAAAATTAACATTAAATTCACATTGGATTAACATTGGTTTTATTTTTTCAGAAAGAGCGTCAAAAATACCCCTCTGCGTAATTCAGTTTTCTCTTTTCCAGTTTGAATTAATCCCCCCCTGTATATCATTTAAATCTAACATTAGTACATCACCGGCTTTCATCTTGCCAATGTGAATGTTTCCAATACGAACCCTCACCAGACGCAATGTTGCAAAACCAACTGCAGCGGTCATTTTCCGAACCTGCCGGTATTTTCCTTCCCTAAGTGTGATAGATACCCAGCTGGTTGGACCGTGGTGTTCCCCCCTAATTCGCTGAGCCGTAGGAGGCAATTGGGGTATTCCTTCAATTTTAGAAGCAATACAGGGTTTTGTTTGATACTTTTTTCCGCTAAAGCCAATTTCAACTCCCTTTTTCAATTCCTCGATAGCTTCATCTGTTATGAGACCATCAACCTGTGCGTAATACTCTTTTTCCACCTTACTACTCCGTACAAATTCACTGGCAAGTCCATCTGTTGTCATCAATAACAAACCTTCTGACCTTTCATCCAGTCGGCCGATAGCCATGGTTTTTTTTGGAAAATGATACAGTGCACCCAATAATTTTTTATTTTTTCGTCTTGTTTGATTATTCACAAACTGACTCAAATAACCATAGGGTTTATAGAGTATAAAATGCTGGTGTTGCTCTTGATTTTTTTGCTGCATCAATCCTCCACTTTAACATAGCCCCAATTCTCTCCTCTTTCAATTCGATTAAGTTGCATATAAGTAATTCCAAAACTTTTTGCCAGAATTTTTTTCTTGGTTTTACCTTCTTTTAATCTTTTTTTCAAAAGTCTCACCTTACTCTCTGTCATTTTTGTTGCTGATCTCCGTTTCCGATTCCTAGGATTAAAAACACCTTGTTCCTTTTGACGGGCAGTTAATTCCCCACGACTTAACCATTCCAAATTCTGATAAAAATTATTGCTTTTATTACCGTCTTTGTGAACGACAAATTCTTTCCCTTCTTCGGGTTTATCTAAAAAGTGTTCTGCCACAAACCGATGAATATAAAAATTGGCCGTTCCATTCTCTTTCAAATCAATATTGAGCGCATGATAATTAGACCTTTTTAACACATAGCCCTTCAGTAACCGCTCATCCCCTGTTGCTCGATCGACACTTTTTTTCCTGCCATAATCTGATATATAATAATCGCATCTCTTTGCAGGAAACTCCAACTCAACTTTAGCCCACCGCTCATTCCAATAAGATTTCACTTTTTCCATTCTAAACAATTCCTTCATTAAAAATAACTGCTTCAAATGGTTGTATTGGAATTATCGTATTGAAGCTGTTCAATAAGCATCAATTTCATTTATACTTGTGGCATAAGAACTATTAAACGCCTCCTATTTTTTGCCTAATCGAGCCAATAAATGGGGAGTCCCGCCTGGCGACCCGACAGGTTTATCGAGATAAGTGACCCATTTATTGGGGAAGAGTAGGCGACGAAAAAGAGCAAGTTTAATAAGTGTGTTATTTAGTTCTTAAGACACTAGACAACATATCTTCATACCTTGCAGACATCTGTTGTAATAATTTTAATTGCACCTTTGATCTTTGGAGATTATGCGTAGGATAAGACACAGCATAATAGGCGTCATGGTTCAAATAATCACCATAAAACCGTATCAATTGTTCAAAGGTAATAAGTAAGGCGAATAATGCCAAATATTTTTTTTCTTTATCAGAAATGATTGATTCCACCTCTGACAAATAGCCCTTACTAAAACTATCAAATAGCGCCATATCGAAACCAACCTTTTCCAAATCAAGCTCGTTTTCATCAGAAGTATTGGTCAAAGAGCGAATGGCATCCCCAAAATCATTATTCAAAAAGCCCGGCATCACCGTATCCAAGTCAATCATCGTTAGTCCTTTTTGATTTTCATCAAAAAGAATATTCGAAAGTTTAGGGTCGTTGTGAACAATTCTGATTGGCAGCTCATTACGAGTAAATATCTCCGTAAATTGCTTCACCAAATATTCAAAACTAACGACCTGCTCATAAAAGTCCCGAGTCTCCCCATAACGTTCATTACCATTTATATCAATTTTTCTAAATTGATCATAGCGTAAATCTATACGATGGAAACCGGGAATAATTTCCTTAATTTCAGCCGTATTCATATCATTTGTTAAGCGATGAAACCGAGCTAATATCTTCCCCGCTTCCAAAGCGACCTGACTGCTGACGTTTTCAGCATCAATCGTATGGTGTTCTACGTAATCCAACAACCGATAAAAGACGCCTTCATTTTCAAAATAATATTGCCCATTTCTCGTCTGATAGAAATGTAGATTATGGTAATTATTCCATTTTTTTTCCTTCAGGCAATTTTCAATACTATGGCAAACACTGGAAACATTTGTCATCAAAGCATCAATATCCGGAAATATATCCTTATTAATACTTTGTAAGATCAACTTCCTATCGGTATCACCTTTGATTTTAAGTAAAAAAGTTTGATTGATGTAACCGGACTGAATCGCCTTAATAGACAATAAGCCATTCTGTATCAAAAATGCCCGCAAAATAAGCTCAATCACTTCTGTTGTTATCATATCTTTCTACCAAAAAACAGCATAAATAACGACCAACAAAATCATGATTACATAAGCGCTGATATTAAAGGTAGTCCCCGTCTTGAAAGTTTCCTTTAACAATGGAATACCTTTAGGATCGTCATCTCCTTCTCCAGTATTTAATGAAACTCCTACAATCACCACTATCGTCATCAATAAGGTGTACATCATCTGGTCTAAGAAAGGCATCTCGATTGGCAAAAACTTCAAGGCCAATGCAATCGGAATAGATGCTAAGACCCCAATGATAGCCGCCTTGACATTGGTT
The DNA here is from genome assembly GCA_964571475.1 of uncultured Saprospiraceae bacterium. Lineage (GTDB taxonomy): Bacteria > Bacteroidota > Bacteroidia > Chitinophagales > Saprospiraceae > JALVDO01. The sequence continues at coordinate 5,502 of CAZNCI010000273.1, forward strand.
TTCTTCCAAAACAGCCCCATTAAGAATACCGCCAAAATACCCGGGCTTACCACACCGGTGTATTCCTGTATGTATTGAAACATCTGTGGTATTGACCCCATGGTATTAGCGATAGAAGTCGCAATCACCAATGCGACAATAACGGCCATTCGTCCTACCTTAACCAATGTCTTATCATCTGCATTTTTGTTAAAATAAGGCTTGTAAATATCCATCGTAAATATAGTAGAAGTGGAATTCAACATGGATGCTAAAGAAGAAACAATA
>CAZNCI010000274.1:0-4293 GCA_964571475.1 uncultured Saprospiraceae bacterium
AACACCTTTTGCTCTTCTCTTTCCCCCTCCCCAAAAAAGATGTCACCTTATGCCCACTGCCAACTAAAGCCTGCCAACTGAAGCCTGAAGCCTGCCAACTGAAGCCTGAAGCCTGAAGCCTAAAATTTCCCTTAAAAATTATAAGTCAATGCTACTCGATAATCAAATGGACTGGCAATTGAATTTTCCGGAACTAAAAAATTATATAACAGCATTATTTCATACCTAATGAGACTCCCTGAATTGGAAGCATATCCGGCGCCTAAATAAAAATTATTCCGCTTTTCATATTGCGTCTCCAGATTGTATGTCAGATAGGCCTCATTTTTATACTCATATTCTACATGAGCGAATATCGTCGATAATATCTGGTAGCGACTGAATGCTCCAACTGACCAGGAGATGGGCGTTATCTTTTCGACTCCTGTTGTTGTTTGAATTCTAAAACTATTAAAAATGACAGAAACCCTTGGTCCGGCGGAAAAGCGATTTGTTATTTTATAACCAACCATTGGCGAAAGTCCAAAAACAAATTGGCTGTAGTACTGGTTTGCTCCAAAATTAATTTGCATGCCACCTCCATACCATAGGTTTTGTGCAAAATCTACTTTTTCCTTCCTTTCTGTTTTTTCTTTTCTTTTTTTCTTCTTTTTCTTTTTGTAACCATATTGAGCCGTACCATCGACTTGAATGCAGGCAATGATTAAAAGAATGAGAATGGATATGCTGAATATTTTTTTCATTATTGAATGTTTTAGTATTTCTGAAGCAAATATAATATTTTAATGGATATTTTTAGGATAGCGCGCTGATAACTTAGTTGCAGCTGTCATATAAACGACCCGGAATAAATAATAGTATATCTCAAATTTGTAAGCCAGCTTACAAATTGTTGTCGCTTAATATAGTTATTATTTTTACCTTTGAGCTTTCAATTGACCTAAATAACCGAATTTTGAACTACTTTAATGATTTAAAACTTGGTATTATGCGTTTGTTTGTGCTTACCCTTCTCTCTTTGAGTTTCTTTTCTTCAATGCAGCTCAAAGCACAATCAATTGATTTATCCGGCACCCCGGTTAAGGTGGCTAAGGATATTAGAATTGACCTCTCTCATCGTTTTTCTGATTATTCTTTATTTAAAATTAACACAGATGAGATTTCGACTATCACCAAATCTACAAATGATGAATTTGAAATTTCCTGGACACTAGGCGATGAGTTCCATTGGGAAACGATCTTATGGCATAATTCGTTGTGTGCGGAGAATTATTCATTACAGGCTGCTACACCTACGGGGATTATTTCTTCCTCTTTTGGTAAAAATAAATCCTTTTCAGGGCGTTTGACTGCACCTCAGTCTGGTCGTATTGGCTTGACTGTTGATAGGGGATTCCTTTATGGTACTTTTAGTATAAATAATGAGATTTTCTTTATTGAACCATTAAATGGCCTGATTGATAATGCGCCCTATGAAGTTTTTGTTATTTATGAAGTTAAAGATGTGAAAAAAACTGTAGGGGGTACCTGTGGTTGGAAAGCTACCCAAAGGCGTAGTGCTGAATTGAAGAAAAAAGATTACGGACCAGAAAAAGTAGGACAATGTTATACCGTAGAGATTGCCATTGCCGCTGATTTTTTGATGTTTCAGGACTTTGGTAGTGTATCCGGTGTGGAAAATTTCACCATTGGAGTATTGAATAATGTCCAAACAAATTACGATGATGAATTTGCCGATGAAATTCAATTTCAAATCGTTACTCAATTTGTCGCTACAAGTGCTGCCAATGATCCGTGGACGAATTCGAATGCCAGTGATGATGTCCTTTTTAGCTTTGCAGACTGGGGTAATGCCGGCGGTTTTGGGCTCGATTTTGATGTGGCCTCGCTTTGGTCGGGTAGAAATTTTTCTGGTTCAACGATTGGCTTAGCCTGGTTGGGTGCGATCTGTAACCCTACGCAACGTTATAATGTATTAGAGCATTTTTCATCTGATGCGCAATTTTTGAGGGTCCTGCAGGCGCATGAATTAGGCCATAATTTTAATGCTGAGCACGACAGTGCCAATTCTTTTACTATTATGGCGCCATCTGTTAATTCTTCAACTGTATGGTCTGATTTTTCTATTGGAAATATAAATAATTTTATTGCTGGCATCGCCAATGATCCTGATTGTTTGTCTTCTTGTGGAGCTGGAGCACCTCCGGTGGTTGATATTGTACTGCCTGTGACCCACGTTTGTCCCGGTAGTGTTGTCCCCCTAATTGATAATTCTACCAATAATCCAACGTCTTGGAATTGGCAATTAAATGGTGCAATTCCTTCCTCTAGTACCGCCGGTAATCCCTCCGTGGTTTATCCCAATGAAGGAACTTTTTTTGTTAGTTTAACGGCCACCAATGCGATTGGCTCGGATACCGGTTTCTCGAATGCCGATATTCAGGTGGACACCGATGGGGAAAAATATTTGCTCTATGAAACCTTTGAAGATGGAATTGGTTTTTGGGGGATTGATAACCCGGATTTAAGCACAACCTGGGTGCCCGCTAATGTTGGTGGTGCTCAATATGGACATAAAGCCATGATGCTTGATAATTTTAACTATCAGGCTGGGGGAGAAAGGGATGGTCTGATTTCACCCCCTTTTAGTTTGGAAGGGGAAGGTGATGTTTTATTGGAAATTGATTATGCTTATGCTCGATTTGATGCCACTAATAGTGACCAAATGAAGGTATTGGTTTCTACAGATGGGGGTACTACTTTTCCTTTTGAAATATTTTTTGGTTCTGAAGATGGAAGCGGTAATTTTGCCACCGCTCCCGATATGCAGAGTGCTTTTAATCCGGTTAGCTCCGATGATTGGTGTTTCGGCGGTGGTTTTGGTGCCAATTGCCTGAGTCTTAGCCTGAATCAATTTTCCGGCGAACCTTTAGTGGCCATTAAGATTGAAAATACCAATGGCTTTGGAAATAACCTTTTTATTGATAACGTAAGGGTGAAGAGCTCCTGTGTTACGGTAGAGCCTCCTCTGGCCATCTTTTCTTCTGATGTGCAGGAGGGATGTGCGCCGCTGACAGTCCAGTTCTTTGATGACAGCGAAGGCTTGATTGAAGAAAGACTTTGGGTTTTTGAAGGTGGGCTTCCAGCTACTTCAACGGAGGCAAATCCTATTGTGACCTATAATAATGCGGGGTCTTACGATGTGGAGCTTTCAGTAGCAAATTTTGTTGGGTCCACGACTTCCGTCGAAACCAATTATATTACCGTTTCTGATATTCCTACCGTGAGTTTTGAAGCTGATATTAATCAATTTGAAGTCTTTTTTGATAATTTTGCAGAAAATGCAGACAGCTATCTATGGGATTTTGGCGATGGACAAACAGGGACTGACTTTAATGTAATCCATACTTACGCTGCCCCAGGAGATTATTTGGTGGTTTTAACGGCAACCAATGAGTGTGGTGACGCCTCTTTTGAAAGAACGATTACTATTGTTTCTCCCTTAATGGCTCAATTTAGTGCGGACGTGACAGAAGGGTGCCTTCCTTTACAGGTCGCTTTCTCGGATGAGTCTATCGGTGGTGCCACCACGTGGAATTGGGTGTTTGAAGGAGGAACTCCCGCCACTTCTAATAGTCAAAATCCTGAAATTTCCTATAACGAATCGGGCACTTTTATGGTGACTTTGACCGTTGGTGATGGAATGAATCAAGATACCATTGTAAAGGAGAATTTTATTCATGTTTTGGCACAACCAACGGCTGCTTTTGAATATGAAAATACAATAGGTTCCGGTTTGGTTAATTTTATGTCCACTTCCGTGAATGCCACTTCTTTCGTTTGGGATTTCGGGGATAATACCACCTCTACCGATGAAAATCCGACGCATACCTATTCAGAACAGGGAATTTATACGGTGACTTTGACCGCTACTAATGAATGTGGCAGTCAGACCACGACGCAGGAAATAACCATCGTTTTTCCACCACAGGCTTCTTTTACCGTTTCGGAGACATCCGGCTGTAGCCCAATGGAGGTTACTTTTGCCGCCATGCCAATAGGAGCGGGATATACCTACCAGTGGACATTTAACGGGGGCGACCCGGGAACGAGTACCGATGCCAACCCAATTATTACGTATAATGAAGCAGGGAGTTATGATGTGACCTTAGTGGTGACAAACGCAGCAGGGAGTGATACGTTCACCGAAACGAATTTAATTGAAGTCGGTACGGGCACAACGGCTGCTTTTGAATATGAAAATACAATAGGTTCCGGTTTGGTTAATTTTAT
>CAZNCI010000274.1:4393-5755 GCA_964571475.1 uncultured Saprospiraceae bacterium
CCTTAGTGGTGACAAACGCAGCAGGGAGTGATACGTTCACCGAAACGAATTTAATAGAAGTCGGTACAGTCCCAATGGCTTCCTTTACGAATGAGGTGAACGGGAATTCAGTCCAGTTTTTTAGTACGACAGAAGCTGTTGTATCTTATCATTGGGATTTTGGAGATGGAACGGAAAGTGGAGCAGAGAGTCCTACGCATATTTATGAGCAGGAGGGCACTTATGTAGTCACTTTATTAGTACAAGGAGTTTGTGGAGAGGGGAGTTTTGTCAATGAAGTGACCATTGACACCGGATTGCCAATTGTAGGGTTTAATTTTGACGGAGCGGAGGGTTGTAGTCCTTTAACTGTGCAATATTTTAATAGTTCAACCAATGCAGATAGTTTGTATTGGGAGTTTCCCGGAGGGTTGCCGGAAAATTCTTCTGTGGAAAATCCAGTAGTGTTCTATTCTGAAGCGGGGGTATATAGTGCCAGCCTTTTTGCTTTTAATCAGAATGGTAATTCAACATTAACACAGGTGGATGTGGTTATTGTATCGGATATTCCAGTGGTCGCTTTTGAGATAAATATGGATGGAGATAGTGTTTCCTTTACGAATCAATCAAATAATGCGGATACCTATTTTTGGGACTTTGGAGATGGGACGAGCTCGGAGGAGGAACACCCAACACATAATTATGAGGTGATAGGCAGTTATCTGGTGACATTGACCGCAACAAATGCTTGTGGGGCAGCAGAAATAAGCGAGGAGGTCTCAATTATTGATGGAGTAGGGGAGTTGGAGCAATTGACCTCCTTTGAGGTGTATCCCGTTCCAAATAGAGGGATTTTCTCGCTCGATTTACAAGGACAGGCAACTCCTGCGGTTACCTTTTATTTTTATGATGTGACCGGTCGGCTTATTTGGCAATCCACAGACGATTTTTCATTGGGTGCATTACACAAAGAGGTCGATTTACAACAATTACCACAAGGGGTGTATTTCTTGAAATTAGATTATTTAAATAATGGGTTTTACAAGAAAATAATTATAGTAAATTAATATATTTTTTTGGATGGATTGTAATTTTAAATAAATACCATTAAATTTGCAATCTATTCTCAATGTAAAATGTGCGCCTTTCCCAAATAGAATGAACTAAATGATTGTTGAAATTTAGTACAAATGCACATGACATTAAATTAAGGAAAACGAATTTTGTTAGATAATTTTGTCTAAAAAAAATTCAATTTGAGCGCGTATAAAGAATGAGGTATAAATAAATGTTCTTTCTTTACTCGATTATTTTGTTCTTAGTTTTTGCTTTAAAAGCGGGAGTCCCGCCTGGCGGTCCGACAGGCTTATCGAGATAAGTGAC
>CAZNCI010000275.1:0-5739 GCA_964571475.1 uncultured Saprospiraceae bacterium
CCTGTTTGCTACATAGTAAGCCAGGTTTGATTCAGGAAATAAAAGACGCGCATTGGAGGATAAGCGTTAAAATGAAATGCATAAGTCTCTGGGCATCTCTGTTTTTTAACAATACTTATCGTTGATCATATTTCATTTTGAATTTTTCATAGAGTTGTTTTTGACGATTACTGAGGTCAATATCTCTTCCCTGAATGAAAGCTTTTGTGACTTCAGATGTTCTCATGTCCAGAACATCTCCCTTGGAGATAAAAAGAGTCGCATCTTTGCCGACTTCAATCGAGCCAAGCTGTTGGTCGATACCCAATATTTTGGCGGTATTAAGCGAGATAGACTGGACAGCGGCCTCATAATCTAAGCCATAAGCAACAGCTTGCCCTGCTTGAAAAGGAAGATTTCTCGCCTGCCAGGAGGACCATCCACCATTAAGACTTAGACAAAAGGTAATGCCGGCATCATGCAACATAATGGGTGTCTTGAATGGCTGGTCAATATCGCTATCTGTACTGCCAGGTAAGCGGTGTTGTTTGTTCAGAATAACTGAAACCTGATGTTCTTTAAGGAAATCCGTAATCATCCAGCTCTCATCTCCTCCTACAATTACAGGTCTGACGCCGTATTTTTCAGCAAGTGCGACGCCCTGTGTAATAGATCTGGCATCGTTGGCATGGATGTATAGGTTAGCCGTCTGATTAAATAACGGCTTCATTGCTTCAAAGCGTAGGTTTTTCTCACCAATGGCTGTCTTTTTGTTATAAGCGGCTGCTTCTTCAAAAAAAGTATAAATACCGGAAAGTTGTTTGTCATAATTTTTATTGGCAGAGATGGTACGAGTATGCCAATTGAAACGGGTCGTTCCTGGCCAGTTGAGATGAATACCATCATCTGCTTTGATTACGGCGTCTTCCCAATTCCATGCATCAAGCGATACAACGGATGAACTACCAGATATGCGCCCCCCCTCGGGTGTAACCTGAGCTAATAATACCCCCATTGCTTTGACGGTAGGTATAATTTCAGAATCTGTGTTATAAGCGATGAGCGCCCGGACATTGGGATTGAGGCTTCCCACTTCCCTAAAATCTCGGGTGGCGCGAATTGCTCCAATTTCTACCAATCCAATATTGGTATTAACAGCGATGAAGCCGGGATAAATTTCCTGTCCCTTTGCATTGATGACCTGATAATTCCCCAGGTCTCTTTTTTTGTTATTCTGACTTACTTCGGTTATTTTTCCAGCTTCAAAAGCGATAAAGGCATTTTCGATTACTTCGCCAGTCCCAAGGTGAGCCCTTCCTCCGACGATGGCAATGGCTTGCGTTTGGGCAGGTGCAGGAGCGTGTACCTGAGCCATCAATTGCTCCCAAGTCAATATTGTAAAGAGCAGGAGGAAAAAAGTTTTTATATTAAAATTAATATTTTTCATTATTGTATTTTTTAAAAAATAAAAAAGTAACTATTTCGCCAAAAGAAGCATTTTGAGTATTGATGACTTTTCGGAGTGAACTCAAGGTTTAACGCATCTCATCTTCACTGTCATCACAGTGATATAAATTATATAAATGCTTTCCTGTCGCTTTTTGGGTTTTAGCGCCTTTATTTTTAGCTTTTTTCATCTTTTTAATCAATCGGGCACGTTCATTTTTAATGTCATTTCTTTTTTGGAGGTCTTCCTGTCTATCGAAAAATTTGATGCCATCAATGAAGGTAATTTCTGCCTTGGCGTAAATGGAAAGTGGGTTATCACTCCACAGCACTAAATCTGCATCTTTTCCAATTTTAATACTACCGACCCTATTGTCAATATGAAGCATTTTGGCAGGATTTAGCGTCACGAATTTAAACGCTTCTTCCTCTGAAACGCCTCCAAAACGAACGGCTTTGGCAGCCTCCTGATTAAGCCGGCGTCCCATTTCAGCATCGTCGGAGTTAAAAGCAACATTAATTCCCTGTTCGTGCATTAATGCGCCATTGTAGGGGATTGCTTCGTAAACTTCGTATTTATAAGCCCACCAATCGGAGAATGTTGAAGCGTTAGCACCGTGTTCTCTCATTTTATCAGCCACTTTATAGCCTTCCAGAATATGGGTAAAAGTATTAATTCTAAAACCATGTTTTTCTGCCATTTTCATCAACATATTGATCTCACTTTGACGGTAGGAGTGGCAGGTGATGAATCTCTTCCCGTTGATAATTTCCAAAATCGCTTCGAGGTCGAGGTCTTTACGATAGGGTTTGCCTGCATTTTTTAATTGTTCATACGCTCTTGCCCGGGTAAAATAATCGTCATAAACCTGCTCTACCCCCATTCTTGTTTGCGGGAATCTGATAGAGTTTTTATCCCCCCAATTGGATTGTTTAACGTTTTCGCCCAAGGCAAATTTAATAAAAGGAGCAGCTCCTTTGAATTTCATCTCTTCCGCTGTATATCCCCATCTTAGTTTGATAAGCGCAGATTGCCCTCCAATGGGATTTGCTGATCCGTGCAATATTTGAGAAGTCGTCACGCCACCGGATAATTGCCGATAAATATTAATATCCTGCGCATTGATAATATCCCCTACTCTTACTTCTGCGGAACTGGCCTGACTGCCTTCATTAGTACCACGGCTCATTGCGATATGCGAATGTTCGTCGATGATGCCACAGGTGAGATGTTTACCGGTGCCATCGATGAGAATAGCCTTTTTATTTTTCAGGTTTGAGCCAATTTTACTGATTTTTCCATTGACGACCAAAACATCGGTATTTTGTAGAATACCATCTTTTTCGTTGGTCCAAACCGTAGCATTTTTAATTAAGTAATCCTGGGCAGTTGGGCGCTCCTTCCATCCGTATGCCAAAAAAGGGTGGATAATATCACCAATGGACACAGCAGAGCTTTCTTTTTCATTTTTCTTTTTTTCTTTTTGGGAAGGAGGCTTTTCATCGCTTTTAATGGCTGCCCAGTTTTTCCAGTCTCCATTTTGATTTTGAGCTTTTCCCTCCCATTTTTCATCATTGACTGTTCCAGATAGGCTCCAATTTTGTTTATTATTGTCTTCAAAGTTCATTTTTATCCATGCGTTAGCAAAGGAGGATTTGACTTTAATACTGGAGGTATCATTAATGATTATTTTTAATTCCCCTGCTTTATCCGCTTCCAGCAAATACGTTTCTCCACCAATAGTAAGGTCGTATTTTCCCTGCCAGTTTGGTGTATCAAGCGGGAGGATCTCGTAGCGGTGTCCATTAATCCAGTGGTGATATATTTTACTTCCCTCCTCAAAAATATCTTTGTCAGCAATAAAAAAATCAGCCTTTTTGCCCTGTTCCAGACTACCAATTGTCTGATAAGCATTGATGAGGTGAGCGGGGGTATAAGTCAGGGCTTTAAGTGCCTCTTTTTTGCTTAGACCATATTTAATCGCCTTACGGATATTAGGGATAAAATTTCCTTTTTTGTCAAGTCCAAAAGCTGTTAGCGCGAAGTTTATTTTGGCTGTAGCCAAATGAGCGGGATTAGCAGGAGCCAGTTCCCAGTGTTTCATCTGCGCGAGACTAATGAATCTTGTGGCATAGGGATCAGAGACATCATAAGCTGCCGGAAAATTAACGGGAATAACGAAGGATGTACCTGTATTTTTGATAGCTGGCACCTCCTTGTATTCATCGCCTTTGCCCTTAATGATGAAATTAACATCAAACTCCTTTCCTAATTTGACGGCTCTTAGTGCTTCCTGATAATCATGGACATCAAAAATAGCGGGAAGTTTTGCATTTTCATTCCAGGCCGCAAGGGATAAGTTGGTTTCCTGATCTTGATTTTGATACCATTGAGCATCGTAGTAGGTTTGCCGTAAAAGCGCAATAGCTCCCATCAGAGAAGTCGGGTAACTTTGAGTTGACTTCCCCTTTGAAAATGAAAAATTAAAAGAAGCTTTATCGTTATAAATCATTTCCTGCACAGGACCGGCACCCAATGCAACGAGGGTGGAAGTACCCCGACAGATGCCATCAGTCTGGTGAGTCACAACAAGGCCTATTCCCTGACTGCGATACTGTTCGTTTATTTTTTCGTTGGGTGAATATTGGGTAGCGGCATTGTATTCGGGTTTTAATGCTTCATTCCAGCTATATGCGCCATTCTTATTGGAGCGCATTTGTGGCTGGAGATTATGGCTTTTGCCTACGGCTTTCGCATCGGGTATACCAACGTTCGAATAAATATCAATAAAGGAAGGATAAATGAATTTCCCCTTGAGATCAACTGTAATTGCATCGGGTGGCAGGTTTATATTTTCCCCAACAGCTACGATGTTTCCTTTTTTTATTAAAAGGGTAGCATCCGTTATAACGTGGTCAAAATCCGTATAAATAGTTGCATGAGTAAAGGCATAGAGATCATCTTTGGGGTCAGCTACTCCATTGACGGGAAATGTTTTTTGCGCAAAAGTAGCAGCAGCAGGAAGCAACATAAATAGAAGTCCAATCAAGAGGCGAAAATGCGTGTTCATACTAGAAATATTTTGTCGAGGTGATATTAGAACTTGTCAAAAGTAATAAAATGTATTAAAAAAACGTGCTTTTTGATGGTAAATATTGGATTATTACCAAGGGAGGGACTTATCTTTGTTTTTGGAAGTGTAAAAATCTTGTCCTGGTCAAAAGAAGAAGGGTGTGAAAATTAACTTTATAATTTATCTATAAATTGAAGCTAAATGTCATGATGAAGAATTTTTGGGTATTGTCTGATATTGATTTGTACGCAATACTATGTCCGGTGAAGTTGAATTATTTTCATGAAAAACACGGGGTTCGTTATGGAAAAGAAAGTGTGATTTACGCTGAAAACAAACTGGATTCTAATATCTATTTTATTAGTAGGGGAAAAGTCAAATTAGTAAATTACGATCATCATGGCAATGAAATAGTTAAGCAAATTTTAACAAAAGGAGAATTGTTTGGTGAAGATATCATTTTGGATAAATCCCAAAGAACAGAATATGCTATTTCATGTAGTAACCGGACGACTATTTGCTCTATGAGCTTAAATGATATGCAGGGACTAATGCGCGAGAACAACCTTTTTTCAACGACCATTTATAAGCTGATAGGATTAAAGCTAAAAAAAATGGAGCGGAGATTGGAGTTATTAATCGGTAAAGGGGTGATGCCCCGTGTAGCCAGTTTTATATATGATTTACACAAAGAAAAAGCAGCCCTTAGTTTTTCTCATGAATTATCTCAAAAAGACATGGCTACTTTATTGGCGCTCTCCCGAGAGTCAATGACAAAAGCTCTTTATAAGCTCAAAAAGGACGGAGTCATTGATTATAATCGTAAAGAAATAAAAATTCTCAATTTAGAAGTATTATTGAAATTGTCCGAAAGATGACCTTTTATATACTTAGCGCAAAAGTGTGAACTGGTTCACATTTTTCGCCCAGTCCTCCCCTCATCTTTGCAGCATATTTTATAACAAAAAAATGTTCAAAATGAGAATTATTCTTTTTATGTCAATTGCAGCCATACTTACTTTTTCGTCTTGTAAAGATGAGCCAATGACAATTTCAAAAATGTTTACAGTAACCATAGAAAACACAATCGAAGCCAAGCCCTATTTTGATTCAGGAACGACTGGCTTAATTACACCGGGCATGAGTGAATCTTTTTCATTCGATGCGGGTAAGGGACACTATCTGCAATTTGCTACCATGTTTGCACAATCCAATGATTTATTCCTAGCACCGAGCATGG
>CAZNCI010000276.1:0-5702 GCA_964571475.1 uncultured Saprospiraceae bacterium
TGTAAAACGCCCAATGAATAATTTTAAATGTAAAAATTGGCGGCTTCCAAAAAACGCCTTTCTCCTTCGACCAATTCACCTACTTTTACATCCAGGCTTATCCCTTCCGCACCTCCAACAACAACCCCTTTCTTTCAATAATCAGTAATAGGCCCAAATAGATTAGTATCCAAATGCCATGCATCAATAATTTGACAATCATGCCCCATTGAAAAAAGGCATCCATTTGGTCACTTAATAAATAGACGGCAACGGCCATTGCAATATAAGTCAATATACGGAGGGGTTTGAATGGAATGGCATAATATTTTTGTCCAATTAGATAGGCCGTGGTACTCAAAAAGAAATAAGCGGTCAGAGAAGCCCAGGCAGCCCCCATGATCCCCAGACTTGGGATTAGAATATAATTTGCGGTAAGCGAAACAATCATCCCCGAAGTGGAAATCATTGCACCTATTCGGGTTTTATCCGTTAATTTATACCAAATTGAAAAATTCAAATAAACACCAAAGAAAACAAAAGCGAGCAATAATACGGGAATAATGTGAATACCCTGACGGAAATTAGCATCAACAAGGTATTGAAATAAATCGAGGTACATCATGATGACAAGGAAACCCAGACTTGCAGCAATGGTGTATAATTGTGCAACGGTACCATACATTTTCCGCTCGCCGCCTTTTTCTTTATGTCTAAAAAAGAAAGGTTCGGAGGCGTATTTAAAGACCTGGGTAAACAGGTTGAGCATGGTCGCTATTTTCACACTAGCCCCAAAAATACCTTCCTGAATGAATTTTTCTGTTTCGTCTCCAGGTAACCATACCGGTAATAAATACTGCCCGGCTAAAAGGACGAAAATACCCGTTGCACCGACGACGACCAGTGGCAGCGCATATTCGATCATTTTATTCCATACTTTCCGATCGAATTGCAAATGTGTTTTCAACAATAAAGGGGTAAACAAAACAAAGGTAAAAATACTGGAAATGAGATTGGCCCAAAAGACGTATTGCAGCTTGTGTTCTGGATTGTAAATCCTATCCGCCCATTGGTATCCATGGCTAATCAAATAGGGGCACAGCTCCAAAAAAAACAATAGAGTCACAATAAACACAACGACATTCAGTACTTTATAGAAAGCAAAACGCACAGGTCGCCGCTCTAGTCTCAGGCGGGCGTAAGGCAACACACTCAACACATCAAACCCAATAATCAACGAAAAAAAGACGATATAAATGCCATCATTTTCTCTCGCCAAGACGCCTGCCAGTCGATCTGAAAACAGGATAAAAGCAGCGACCACTGTTATGGTTGAGACAAGAAGGGAAACAAAGCCGGTAGAAAAAGCTTTGGTTCTATTTTCAGCCTTAGTCCCAAACCGAAAAAAAGCCGTTTCCATCCCATAGGTCAACAAAACCAACAACAGGGCCATATAGGCATACATCAGAGTATAAATACCATAAGAGCCATCCGTATCGTCGTGAAAAATCCGCGTCAAATAAACCGTTGCGATAACAACATTAAGCAATCTGATGAGCATATTGCTGATGCCATAAATAACAGTATCTTTCGCAAGGCTTTTGAGTTGTGACATAAAAAGTAATTAATTCTAGCGTTTCGTTAGAAGCCGCAAATTTGACAAATAAAATCTATTTTGCCGTATTTTCATTCGCTTTTTTACAGTCATCCGGCTTAAAAACAATGAATTTTGTTTAAATATTTACCATAAAGCCCTCAAAACCTATATTTTATTGCCTATCCTCGTTTAGTTTACTTAATTTTGGCGACTGAAATTTTCAATACTATGATTGACATCAAACTACTCAGCCAAATATGTAAGGCTCCGGGTGCACCGGGTTATGAGCAAGAAATTAGACAATTAATTCAAAAAGAGGTCGCTCCACTTGTGGACGAAGTCAAAATCGACAATTTAGGTAACCTCATTGCCATCAAAAAGGGAACAGCGGACAAAAAAGTAATGGTGGCCGCCCACATGGACGAAATCTCCTTCATTGTTAAGTATATTGATGATGATGGATTCCTCCGTTTTCAACCACTTGGAGGGTTTGACCCCAAGACCCTTACCTCCCAACGAGTGATTGTCCATGGGAAAAAAGACGTCATTGGCGTCATGGGCTGCAAACCAATCCACCTAATGAAACCGGAGGAAAGAACCAAGCAAATACCTATTGCCGAATACTTTATTGATCTGGGCATGAAAAAGGAGGAAGTGCTCGAAATTGTCTATCCCGGAGCAGTCGTTACCAGAGAACGGGAATTAATAGAAATGGGCGATTGTGTCAATGCAAAATCCCTCGACAACAGAGTTTCTGTTTTCATTCTGATTGAAGTACTCAAAGAGCTGAAAGACAAAAAAATACCTTATGATCTCCACGCTGTTTTCACCGTTCAGGAGGAAGTTGGGCTGCGGGGGGCTATTTCTGCTGCTCACCTTATCGACCCGGACTTTGGTATCGCATTGGATGTGACCATTGCCTTTGATGTACCCGGTGCAAGCGGGCACGAAAAGGTAACTCGTTTGGGAGAGGGAACGGCCATAAAAATCATGGATGGCATGACGATTTGTGACCACAGAATGGTTGACTTCATGAAAAAAACGGCAGATAATCACAAAATCACCTGGCAACCGGAAATATTACCGGCAGGAGGAACAGATACGGCTGCCCTACAACGATATGGTAAAAAAGGAGCGATTGCCGGTGCCATTTCCATCCCGCTACGGAATATGCACCAAACCATTGAGATGGCGCATAAAGAAGACATAAAAGAAAGTATAAAATTATTAACGGCCTGCATCAGTGAGTTGGATACGCATGATTGGTCATTTTAAAGTTTTCATAATAATAAATTAATGCAAAAAGTATATGATGTTTACGGCATAGGAAATGCCTTAGTTGACATGGAATTTGAGGTAAGCAGTGAATTCCTCCATGAAAATAATGTAGAAAAAGGAACGATGACCCTCGTTGATGAAAAGAGACAAAACGAACTTATTAGTGCCCTTAGTAAACACGTCACCAAAAAGCAAAGTGGAGGATCAGCTGCCAATACGATGATCGCCCTAAGTCAATTTGGAGGCAAAGGATTTTATTCCTGTAAGGTCGCCAATGACGAATTAGGTGATTTTTATATGAATGATTTGCGTGAAGCAAATGTTGACTGCAATCTTCAAGAAGACAATAGAGAGTCGGGAGAAACCGGAAAATGCTTAGTAATGGTCACCCCAGATGCCGACCGAACAATGAACACCTTCTTGGGTATTACCTCGTCCTTTTCGGAATCAGAAATCGTAGAAAGTGCCTTAAAATCTTCTGAGTGGTTATACATTGAAGGCTATTTAGTAACAAGTGAAGATGGACTTCGTGCGATGATTCAGGCGAAAAAAATGGCAGAGCGAAACGGAGTCAAAACAGCCCTAACTTTCTCTGACCCCAATATGGTTAAATTCTTTAGAGAAGGTATGGATCAGGTAATTGGAGCAAGTGTCGATTTATTATTTTGTAATGAAGACGAAGCGCTCGCTTACACCCAAACGGACCATATAAAAGCTGCAAGAGAACTTTTAAAAAAGGATGCCAAAACCTTTGTCATTACCATGGGCAAAAATGGAGCCATTGTTTTCGATGGAGACACCTTTATTGACATTGAAGCTTACCCTGTAAAAGCAATTGACACCAATGGAGCGGGAGATATGTTTGCCGGAGCATTTTTGTATGGCATTACCCATGGTCATACTTATGCACAGGCCGCTAAGATAGCCAGTTTGGCTTCCTCTAAGATTGTTTCCAAATTTGGACCGAGGTTGACACAGGTAGAAGTGCAAAAAATAATCGCAGAACTATTTGGTTAAACGCCCGTTTTCCGCTTATGTAAAGTCAGTAATCCAATTTGTCTTTTAGTAGCGAGGGGATCCGTCACAATCTCCTGCCAAAAGCCCTTCAATTTGGAACTACTGCTGGTGCGATCTAAGACCAATTGATACTTCCGGACAAATGAGCGTTCCTCATTTTCCGGAAGTATTTCTACTAGGGATATAGAGCGATCACTGTACAATTTTCCTTTAAAAACTCTTTTCTCAATAACTCTATCCTTTAAATAAACAACACTTTGTCCGGTTGAGACCCAAGAGCGATCGTTAATTTCTAATGTCATTTCTATTCTAAAGACACCATCTTTTGTGATAATTTCACCCACCCAAAAACCATCCAACCCATACTGGGCAGAAAGCACATTCATCACAAAAAACAAAGCAAAAAACAGGTAATATTTCATTTAGCACTTTTTAAAATCATCAATAAAGGAACAATCCGCTCACCGTAATACTAAACTTCCTGAGACGCAAAAATGTTTAAAAGTCAACAAAATATCCTTTTTTCTTGGATTTTACCCTTTTTTCTCTTTTATTGCGGTTTTGGGCGTCCTGATGCACATCAGAATTGCCCAAAGAGCTGATTGTTTTAACACATTTTGGCTATTTTTAAACTACATACATCATTTATGGATCGCGAAAAGATTGAATTAGAGTTTCTTTTTAGAGCTTCCCCTCATATTTTATATACTTTCCTTACGACTCCTGCTTGTTTAGTGAGGTGGTTTTGTGATGAAGTCGATATTGTCGGCAAAAATTTCTCTTTCTTTTGGAGTGGAAGTGAAGAGGCGGCAGAGCTCATTGAGTCGGAAGAAAATCAAAGACTTCGATTTAAGTGGGAAGATGGCTATGATGACGAATATCTGGAATTTAAATTCACAAAATCTCCGGTTACCGGGGAAACTATCCTAAATATTACAGACTTTTGTGATGATGATGAGGTGGAAGATCAAAAGCGGTATTGGGAAACAGAAATTGAAAAACTCAGAAAAGAAACAGGCGGATAATGAACGCAATTTATGATTTCTTTGTCCAACCATATCTTGAGACCCCAGCCACCCTTATTTATTTAGAAGCAATTGCCGCCGCTTTGGGCATTGCAAGTGTTTGGTATGCCAAAAAAGAGCATATTTTAGTATTCCCAACCGGAATTATCAGTACCCTAATCTATGTCTATCTCCTCAATATTTACGAATTACGCGGAGATATGACGATTAATGCCTACTTTTTTCTAATGAGCATTTACGGTTGGTATAATTGGGCAAAACCCATTGATGAAAACAATGACCACATCCCGATCACGACGATGGATAAATCTGACAAGGTAAAAGCTGCACTCATTTTTGTCGCCGGTGTCGCCTTTGTCTGGGGTGCTTACCTTGCCTTTGGCACTACAATCACCTATATCACCTATATTGATTCCTTCACAACCGCCGTCTTTTTTGTCGCCATGTGGTTAATGTCCGAAAAGAAAATCGAACACTGGATCTATTGGATTGCCGGCAATCTCGTTTCTGTCCCGCTCTATCTCATCAAAGGGTTGGGATTTACTGCTGTACAATATACCGTCTTCTTAATATTAGCAATTATGGGCTATATTGCATGGAAGAAGGAGTTGGAATTAAAATTTGAATAAAAATCAAAATTTGAATGAGAATCAAAATTTGAATAAAAACTTCTCTAGCCTGACGTAAGTCGGACAGGTAAGTTAGGTAGGTCAAAATGTGAACATACGACCAATAACACGATAAACGCAAAATTTATAGCAAAGCACTTGTAGCGGCGACTTCAGTCGCCGTCCGAATATGACTGA
>CAZNCI010000277.1:0-1939 GCA_964571475.1 uncultured Saprospiraceae bacterium
ATTATTGGTTTTTTTATTGTCTTGTACGATAATTCCTTCACTTTTGTTTAAAATAGCCTTCACTTCTTCAATCGTAAAAGGTTTTTTAAAACTGATATTTATAGACTCTGAATGTCCTCCAAAGACGGGAACTCTTACCGCTGTTGCAGTAATGCCTATTTCAGGAGCGTTTAATATCTTTCTTGTTTCATTAACGAGCTTCATTTCTTCTTTCGTATAATCATTGTCCAAAAAGACATCACAATGAGGGATACAATTGGCGAAAATAGGGTAATGATAGGCCATTTCATCAGAAGCCAGCGTTTCGCCTTTTGCTTCTGCCTCGTATTGTTTGACCGCTTTTACGCCAGTTCCTGTAAAAGATTGATAGGTGGAAATCACTAACCTTTCGATTGAGTAGGCTTCATGTAGTGGACCTAAGGCAACTATCATTTGAATGGTTGAGCAGTTTGGATTTGCAATGATTCTGTCTTCTGAAGTTAATAAGTGAGCATTAATTTCTGGAACGATTAATTTTTTTGTTTTGTCCATTCGCCAGGCAGAGGAATTATCTATAACGAATGTACCTGCATCTGCAAACTTTGGTGCCCAATCCAAAGAAGTGTTTCCTCCTGCTGAAAAAATGGCAATATCAGGCTGCATCAAAACAGCATCTTCCATTCCAATGACAGGATAATCCCGTCCTTTAAATTTAATCATTTTCCCAACAGACCTTGCGGAAGCTACGGGAATAAGCGTCGAAATTGGGAAATTTCTCTCTTCCAATGACTTCAACATTACATTCCCAACTAAGCCTGTCGCCCCGACAACTGCTATTCTCATAGACTTTTTTTTATTTTTGGAGCTCAAAGATAAGCGTATTCTTACTTTAATGCTATTTTTGGGCTATGAAAACGTACTTTTTTTTAATTCAAGCGCTGATTGTCCCTTTATTTTTAACGGCACAGCTACAAGATGATTTCTCTGACGGTGATTTTAACAATGATCCTTCGTGGAGCGGAACAGTAGATAATTTCATTGTTTCGAACGGTGAATTGCAACTTTTTGACGCGGACCCTGGTTCGTCTAATATTAGTTATTTATACACCAATGCTTTGACTTCTCTGTCGGAAACCACTACGTGGGAATTTTTGTTCAGAATGGAATTTGCACCTTCTTCTTCCAATTTTGGAAAAATTTACCTTACGGCAACCAATGTAGATTTGAGTGGATCTCAAAATGCATATTATTTAAAACTCGGAGGTATTTCCGGTGCAGATGATGCTTTAGAGCTCTATCGGCAGGATGGAACGTCCTCTGCTCTTTTGATTAGTGGGGCTGCTGGTGCTCTGGGGAATGCTCCTGCCCAAGCTCGGGTTAAGGTCACCAGAGCTCCTAATGGAATGTGGCAATTATTTGCAGATTATACGGGAGGGGTCGATTATATTTTGCAGGGTACTGCTTCAGATGATACTTATGACCTTGGCAATTATTTTGGTTATTATTGTAAATATACCAGCTCTCGCGCGGAGGATTTCTATTTGGATGATGTGATGGTTGCTCCTTTGTTTGAGGATGTCACTCCTCCTGTCTTGGAAATGGTTCAGGCCAATTCAGCCACTGAAATTAAGGTAAACTTTAATGAGCCAATTTTATCTCCCATAGATGTTGCTGACTTTTCAATTAATAATGGCGTTGGGACGCCAATGTCTGCTAATGTAATCAGTGGGACACCAAATTCAATTTTACTCACTTTAAGTTCCCCGCTGACTAATTTAACAGAATACATTCTTTCAACTAACAATATTTCCGATACTTATAATAATATTGCGGGCTTGCAGTCACAGAGTTTTACATTTTATGATATTCAAACACCTTTAGAGAATGAATTACTGATTACGGAATTATTGCCGGATCCGAGTCCTGTGGTAAGTTTACCTGAAACTGAGTTTATTGAAAT
>CAZNCI010000277.1:2039-5699 GCA_964571475.1 uncultured Saprospiraceae bacterium
GGGGGGAATTGGCTGGCTTCGAATGATTTTGATGGAGGAACGCCCGGTCAGGAGAATAGTGTGCGTGGAGACGTAGGAGACATCTCAGGTCCCCGTATCGTTTCAGCCATACCATTGAGTGCTTATGAGGTGTTAATTACCTTTGATGAAGCCTTTGACGAAACAGCCGCGAGTGATATTGATAATTTTTTTGTATCCGAGGGCTTAGAGATAGCATCAATATTTCCACAGACCAGTAATGATCAGTTATTGGTGTCTTTTTCAAATGAACTGCAACCGAAAGTTATTTATCAGTTTGAAGTGGCGACTACTTTTACAGATTGTCTGGGTAATCAATCTCCTCCGGGGTCAAGTATATCATTTGGATTAGCGGAGGAAATTATGCCAAACGAAGTGCTTGTTAATGAAATACTTTTTAACCCTGAAACAGGGGGCTATGACTTTTTGGAGCTACTCAATGTTTCTGATAAAATATTTAATTTAAAAGATTTGCAATTGTTTAATTTTCAAAAAGAAACGGGTGTGAATAATGCCAGAATTGAAGATAATTTTCTCTTCTTTCCAGGAGATTATGTCGTGATTACAACTGCGCCGTCTAATATTAAAGAACGTTATAATGTCGCTTTCCCAAATCGAATTATTGAAAATAAACTGCCATCTTTCGATAATAAAAGTGGAAATATTACTATTAAAAATGGCGGTATGACAATTGATTCCTTTGATTACGATGAAAGTTTACATTTTTCATTGATTAATCCGGAGGGCGTTTCTCTAGAGAAAATTGATGAAAAATTACCGTCTTATATTACGGGGAATTGGCATTCAGCCTCTTCTTTGGTTGGTTTTGCGACCCCGACTTATAAAAATTCTCAATACAGAGACCCTGATAATAGTCCAATATCCACTATTTTAAAACTTCAAGACAAAACATTTTCTCCTGATAATGATGGGCAGTCAGATGTTTTAAGAATTGGTTATCAGACGGACAAGGCTGGATATTTTATTAATTTAGCCATTTTTGATGCAAAAGGAAGATTAATTAAAAAATCTAATAATAATTTTTTGATAGGGACTAAAGGTGTTTTTAAATGGGATGGAACGAATGATGATAATGAAAAAGCGCGTGTTGGTATATATATTATTTGGGCTGAAATTTTTGCGCCTGATGGTACGGTAACCTACTTTAAGGAAAGTTGTGTACTTGCCGGATTCTTGGATTAAGGCACGAAAATAGTAAATAATGTACCGTTTGCTAGGTGATTTTGATTGACTGGTAGTTTGGTTTGTATCGCAAAATTAACCTTCTATTTTATATAAAGGAGCTTTTAAAAAGGCTAATTTTTCAAGTAAATGAGATTAGAATAAATCAATTTACATACTTTCCTAATGGGCTATATTTACTTTTATTTTGTCACAAAAGTTATTCCGTTTTTTGTCACAAAAAGCTAGTATGTGTTTTTGACTTTTAATTCATAAACATTTGTTAGTCAATTTGTTATAAATATTTTTATTCTAAAAGGAGTATTTGCCTGAAATAAATACTGTCACTTTTTCAGCCTTTCAATACAATTAATTACTCCAAAAGTTTGCTTCTTTGTATCAAATAAAAACAAAACACGGATTGATTTCTGTGTCTTGAAACAAATTTACAAAAAAATAATTGGGTGAGTGTTTGTTCGAATGACCTTCTGTTTTACAGAAGGTTATTCTTTTTTTAGGGTACTTTTATTAATGTACTTATTTCTACCCAAGCCCTAAGCGGATTAATTGAATAATAGCCAATATTGAAAATATTACGCCTAAAATGAAATTCATATTTCTGGCTACATTTGTCATTTTTTTAGCCAATAGTCTCGATAAAAATACATAACCAATAAACAAGGTCATCATCCCCAAGATCCCTCCAGCAATAAAGTAATCTAAATTTGGCTTCTCAAAAGAAAGCCAGCCATTAGAGCCAAATATAGTTCCTATGACCAGCCAATATGGAATCGCCAAAAAATTTAGCGTAGAGGCGAGTATTCCTCTGAAGAAATAATCCTGCTTATTTTTTTCCTTAGGTTCATTTGTTTCTGTTTTTTCTTTATTTCTCTCTCTTATCCCTTTATACAGGAAGAAACCACCCAGGGCAATTAATACAAAAACAGCACTATTTTCCAATACCTGCATTGTATTTTTATTCTCAATTATCAAGTCAGAACAAGCCAAAGAGAACCATTCCTGAACGCCTCCAATCAATAAAGCCCCTAAGGAAAAAATCAATCCGGCTTTTAAACTGTTTTTGACACTAATTCCTACAATAGACATATTAATCATGCTTGGAGGCAAATAACCTACAAAACCCGCTGCAAATCCATAAAATAAGGTTAACATTTATATCTATTTATGAAGTTGTGAAAAAAATAATTACAGGATCTTGTTATTTAAAGACTTTGTTAATAGAATAGATTTACCCCTTCTATTGCATTTACCTGATCCCATATTTGAAATATCAAACCATACAAAGATATTATTTATACCATTAATTTTTTATTTCGCTGACCATAAAATAGGCGTCAAGGTCTCCTTGAGGACTTCAGGCTTAGTTTTTTTTGTAAAAAAAGAATGGATGAAATTGTTTTTGCGTATAATATTTCAGATAAATCATTCCCCTATTGATGGTCAGATTGGACAGTGATTTCATTAATTTCTAACACTTTTACCTGAGTCCTACGGTTATATTGGTATTCTTCATCTGTACAATCAACACCGTCTATGCATTTGTTACGCGGGTAGGCTTCTCCATAACCAAAGGCCTGGATTCGTTTTGCATCAATGCCCCTGCTTACTAAAAAGGCTTTTGCTGATTCTGCACGTTTTAAAGATAGTTTTAAATTATATTCGTCTTCCCCACGGCTATCGGTATGTGCACCAAGCTCTATTTTCATAGATGGATATTCATTCATTAAAGAGACCAGCGCTTCTAGTTCGGGTGCATCTCCCTTTCTGATGGCTGATTTATTAAAATCATAATAAATATTTTCTAGAACAAAGACCGTTCCTTTTTTGATAGGTTCCTGGATAGCAGCTATATTAATTGCCGACATTTTTATTTCAACATTTTTGCTGCGGCTTCCACGAATATTTTCTGTTGAAAGGCTTGTTTCTTCCATTTGAAATCCTTCTTTCTTACAGGAGATTATATATTTACAACCACGTGGCAGGCAGACATCAAATCCTCCACTCAGGTTTGTTTTGACAGTTTTTACTGTGCCATCACATTTATTTAGGACATCAACCAGGACATTAGGTAGGGTTACCTGATGTTTTTTTGATTTTATTTTGCCCGTAAGCGTTAGGCACTGGCTTTTCTGTAAAGAAATATTTAAAGGCTTATCAGTATTGGGGTCATAAACGATTTCCTGAAGTTTATACCCTGCTTTTTTTGCTATAATTAAATACTTAGACCCCGTTCCCAGTCCAATTACGGCCCGCCCTTTTACATCGCTATACCAGGACGCTTTGCCTAAGTCACTATTGGCTTTTCTTTTTAGTTTGATGGTCATTTCCTCCCCATATTTTTTCTTATCCAGAAATTCAACCTCATAAAATTGGTCATCTTTCAGTAAGCCGGAAGGGCTTAATTCAAGGGCATAAATTCCTGCTTCATTTAGGGGGTGA
>CAZNCI010000278.1:0-5697 GCA_964571475.1 uncultured Saprospiraceae bacterium
CTTTTTCAACGCTGAGCTCTTGTGGCAAAAATTCAAGCTCGACGATATCAAGGTCAGTCAATGCCGACAGAAACACTTTAGCGACCTTCGAGTCTTCGAGCATGTATTTAAAAACAACGTCGTATATTGGGTTGGCAATTTTCATGGATTAAAAATGGTTTTGTATGCTTTAGATAGTCAATTATGGTATTTTAACAATGACAAAGATACGCAAATCTATGGTAATTAGCAAATGTTCCTTTATGGCGAAAACGTGGTCAAAATGCAAAATTTGGCAACTAAGCTTGTGGTCATACCGGAGATATTAGAAAAAAATTAGCAAAGCCAAGGGCTTTCAACAGCTTAGCTGCAGAATAAACTACACTTTATTTTTCTTTTGGAGTTCTCCTGATAATGCGTTACTTTTGTGCTGAAGTTCAGTCAGATTTAACGAATGATTCAATACGCAATTTTTTTATTGGTTGTTGGATGGACTACTCTTTCCTCTACTTACTAAGGGATGATTGGGTTTAACTTAGGCTGCAATTTAAAAATATCGCCTTAAAGCGAAAAAGTATTATGAGAAAACAACAATCCTTTCGATGGATAACCAGCTTGCTGTTATCCTTCTTCTTTATGACCCTTGGGTACGCCACAGGAGATAGTCTCCATTATATATTGCCCACGGATAGTATCTTTTTAAAGATTGATTATCATCAAAATAAATACATTGTCCACAGTCTTGAAAAGAACCAAACACTGTATTCTTTAGCACGGTTTTATGGACTTTCTGTCGAAGAATTATACTATTATAATCATGGGTTGAAAGAGCAGCATATAAGTGTTGGAGATCAGATTAAAGTGCCCATTCCCAATCGAGCGTTGAGACGTTTTTTAGATGATGACGTTGATCCGCGGGATTATGTACCGGTTTATTATATCGTCGGTCAGGGAGATACATTTTATGGAATAGCTGTCAGGCAGTTTCGGATTACGGTAGAGGAATTAATGGAGCGGAATAATATGCAGGATACGCATTTGTACCTTGGACAGATTCTACAGGTGGGGTGGATGAATCTTAACGGACTTACCGGAGAGGAAAGAGCGTTTAAAGGTGGGCCCCTGGCTAAGCGAAATTTTGCCATGAAAAGGTTGTACCTGAGAGAATTCAATCCAGCAAAAGAAAAAGAACACAGTGGTGTCGCTGCCTGGAGTAAAACAAGCTCCGAGCGGGCTGATTTTTATGCCCTTCACCGTTATGCAAAGATTAACTCAGTCGTCAAAGTACATAATCCCATGAATAACCGAGATGTTTATGTGCGGGTATTGGGGCGTATCCCCGATACCTCTTATGATTATAATGTCGTTGTCGTCGTTTCACCTGTTGTCGCAAAATTATTGGGTGCAAAGGATGCAAAATTTCACGTTGATGTAAATTATCATTAGCTTTGCGCAAATTTTTAAAAATGAACAACGATATCGATTACAAAGAGAATATTCTGCAGACCATTGGTGACACCCCCATGGTCAAATTAAATAAAATAGCAAAAGACATTCCCGCCTTGGTTTTAATCAAGATGGAAACCTTCAATCCGGGTAATTCCATCAAGGATCGAATGGCCATTAAGATGCTGGAAGACGCTGAAAAAAGAGGGGATATTCAACCTGGTGGTACAATCATCGAGTGCACCTCGGGTAATACTGGAATGGGACTGGCTTTAGCGGCTGCTGTTAAAGGGTACAAATGTATTTTCACGACAAGTGATAAACAGTCTAAAGAAAAATTTGACATCCTTCGTGCTCTTGGAGCTGAGGTGATTGTTTGTCCAACCAATGTCGCAGCGGATGACCCTAAATCT
Organism: uncultured Saprospiraceae bacterium; assembly: GCA_964571475.1. GTDB lineage: Bacteria > Bacteroidota > Bacteroidia > Chitinophagales > Saprospiraceae > JALVDO01. The sequence goes on from CAZNCI010000278.1 coordinate 1,839, forward strand.
TATTATTCAGTCGCCAAAAGGTTGTCGGAAGAAATTCCCAATTCTTATTGGTGTAATCAATACGATAATTTATCCAATAGACAGGCACATTATGAAAGTACCGGTCCTGAAATCTGGGAGCAAACCAAAGGCAGGGTCACACATATAATCGTGGGTGTTGGCACGGGTGGAACGATTTCCGGTGTTGGTAAATACCTCAAAGAAAAAAATCCGGATGTTAAAATATGGGGTATTGATACCTTTGGCTCTGTCTTTAAAAAATACCACGAAACGGGGGTTTTTGACGAAGGTGAAATATATCCCTATATCACCGAGGGGATTGGTGAAGATATTATTCCTGATAATGTCGATTTTAGTGTAATTGACCATTTTGAAAAAGTAACGGACAAAGCCGGAGCTGTAATGGCGCGCCGGTTAGCACAGGAAGAAGGTTTGTTTTTGGGCTATTCCGCAGGTTCTGCTGTTGCCGGTTTGTTACAACTAAAAGAGGAACTGACAGAAGATGATGTGGTAGTGGTTGTTATTCACGATCACGGTAGTCGTTATATTGGTAAATTATTCAATGATGAATGGATGCGTGAAAGAGGCTTTTTGGATGATGAAATTACCGTCAAAGACATCCTCGCTCAGAAAAGTAACGAACTAATCTTAGAGGTAGAAGAATCTGAAACAATTGGTGCTACTTTCAGTTTGATGAAAGATAAGGATATTTCTCAAATGCCCGTCACTCGAAAGGGCAAATACGTTGGGTCTATTTCCGAGTCGGAAATCATCAATTTCCTGATTGAAAATCCAAAGGAAAAAGCCAATAGCCCGGTTAAAGAAATTATGGGTGAACCCTTTACCGTAGTCGAAGAATCACTGACTTGCAAACACCTTTGCAGCATTTTAGATGATAAACCCTACGCAGTACTGGCACAGGAGAAAAGCGGCAGAATGCACGTAATTACCAAGTATGATGTAGTAAAAGTGCTATAAGTGATTAACTCATCACCCTGTTTTCCACAGGGTGATGCGTTGTTTTTAAGGCCCCTCTATCCCCAATCGAAAATTAAGGGATGATGGGGGTGTTTACCCCTTTACCACCTTCACCACCTGCTGGCCATGCTCAAAGATAAGCTGAACAAAATAACTACCCGGCAATAACCCGGAAAGATTTAAAGTCGCAAAGTCATTGACCTCTGTCTGGTAATAGACCCGCTGACCATAGATGTTATAAATAACGACCTGATAGTTCCCCTCACTTTCAATGTGAATCTGATCATAAAAGGGATTGGGATAGATATTGACTTCTTTTGGTATTACTTCCGGCTCGAATAAGTCTGTAATCGCACAGCTCATCTCTATGCAGCCATTTTTATCGACCTTGATGAGGGCGCCCCAGTCTCTTAATTGGTAGCCCATGGCGGTGCGGGCCATACCTACGGCGATGATACTACCACTTTCCAGCTCGACGGCAGTCGTCCAGTGGTTGGCAGTAGCGAAGGTGTCAATGGGCGTGAGGTCTAAGCGCTCCCAGAGTGTATTCCCATCAGCATCCAGGCGCATCATCCAGCCGAAACGGTAGGTGTCAAAGGGAGGAATGCCGGTGGTGTCTTTTGTGTTGTGACCTACTGCCAAAAAACCTCCAGATTGTAAATGAATCATATCATAAAAATTATTACGAGGAGCCAGCCTATCGTAATAAGTAGTTGAAATTAGATTAAATTCTGCATCCCTTTTGACAAAACTAACCTGAGAGGTGTAAGTGCCGTATTCAGAAATACGGGCTTTGTGGGATTTGTACATCCAATTCCCTTCGTAATCGCGATATAACCCTGTTGTCCCTGCTTCATCCTGAGACAACTCTCCTTCCCATTCCCATAAGACATTCCCATTCTCATCAATGCTGGTAATGATAGGGCTGAAGGTGTCGCTAGGTTGATTTCCCGGTGAGGCACTGGATGTACCGGAACCTATAACGAATTCATTATCGTTCATCTTTAGGAAGGAAGCATAGCCTCTATTCCGCCCCCCACTATCATAATACCGCTGCCACAATAGATGGCCCTCGAAGTCCACTTTCATGAGAAAGACATCATGAAGAGAATTTAATTTGTCTTTTTCTCCCAAAATAAACAATCCGTCTTCAAGGACAAAAATTTCTTCGTAATAATCCTGAAGGGAGTTTTCATCCGGATACTCCTTTTGCCATAGGAAGTTGCCATCGTTATCGTATTTGATGAGTACGCCGGTGGAGTGTTCGTAGATGTTTCCCAAGTCGTAATAACCGGAGTTGTCAGGCGCTTTGGTCAAGCCCATTCGATTCACTCGAAAGGAGTAGTTTAACCCTTCGTGCGGAAAATGCCATTTTGCCCATAAGGTATTGCCATTGGTGTCAATTTTAGCGATGAGCAAGCCCTGCTGGTTGGGATAGTCAGGGTGCTTGGCTATACCGGAAATGACAAGTGTGTCATTATCTAGTATCATCGTAGTGAAAGCAATAGCATCTAAACCCATATCATAGGGTTTGATGAAGGTGGTTGTATCCTGAGAACATAAAAAGTGGGTAAAAAATAAAAGTGTTGTAATAAATAAAATGTAGCGCATGATACGAAAGTGGATAAAAATCCCCACAGCAAAGTTATTTTGCTGTGGGGATGAAATGATAGAATTATTTATTAATACTGATTTTTCCAGATTGAAGGATGGTGCCTTTGGAAATATACTGATAGAAGTAAATGCCGGAAGGATTGTTATTGACCTCCCACCGGATAACTACTGCTTGCATAAGAAAATATTTTAAGATTAAAAAACAATCATTTTCCGCGTTGAAAATTTAGGAATAGCACTGAAATAGCTTCAAAATGGTTAGGTTAGTTTTGAAATTATTTCATTGAAGTCCTTTGGGAAAATGAAAAATATCACAACTAAGGTATAAAAAAATATTAGGAAAACAAAAAAAATTACTGCTTGCGCGCTTTTTATTCATTCAGTTGATACCAGTTTACCTTTCTTGAAATATACATTACGGTGGCTAATGCAAGGAATAAACCAATACTTCCTGCCAATAATGCAAAGTCTTCCATTTGTAAAATAATATAAATAAACGCAAAAACGGCCGATAATGCCAATCCTAAAAAGATAACTCTTTTTTGGGTTTTTAAAATGGCGTTGCTATAGACCAGAATAAGGCTTATTACGGCAGTAGCAGCTATTAAATAGGCTTTATTGAAGCCAATATGCTCACTAAACGAGAGTAACAGCAGATAAAAAATACTAATGGCCAATCCGATAAAAATATATTGAAGTGGATGGATTATTTCCTTTTTGAGTACTTCAAAAAAGAAAAAGGTGGTGAATACTAATAGGATAATAATAATGGCGTATTTTACAGTTCGTGTATTCAATGTGTAGTGGTCGATACTTTGGAATAAGCTAACGGAAAAAAGTTCTTTCCTGGGCTGATATTGATTATTGCTCGTCCATTTTTGTGGATAATTTCTGTTTAGATTGAGTATTTTCCAATAGGCAGAGAATCCTTTATCTGAAATCTCTCGTTTGTCCGGGATGAACCTGCCATCAAAGCTGGGCGAAACCCAGCTTGATTGTAATTCTGCTTCTGTCTTTTCTCCCATTGGTGCAAATGATATTTGATTGCTCCCATTGAGTGAAAGCTGAATGGAAAAATTCATCTGATTACTGTCTATCGGTATATAAGCGTGTATGCCCGAAATGGTGATTGAATTGGCAGGAACTCCCGGTTTTAGCTTTATTGGCTGTTCGTTCCATTTGATGGCTATTTCTTCGTTGATGCCAGAAAGATCGGTAATGCCCACGACGACTTTGGCCTGATTGTAGAGAATGTCTTCTTCTTTTA
>CAZNCI010000279.1:0-5679 GCA_964571475.1 uncultured Saprospiraceae bacterium
ATAACGCTCCTGCCGGGCGTCAAAAAAATATTTTGTGCTTCGCTTAAAATATTTCTTCCTGGATCTAAAGTTTAGGAAACTTCTATTCTATCCCTTGAACTACGGGGCCTATATTTTGGAGGAGGCAAAGATAGGGTTTTGGTTTTGGTTTTCCAATTTTTGTTTAAAAATTTAGGACTCGATAACGCTCCTGCCGGGCGTCAAAAAAATATTTTGTGCTTCGCTTAAAATATTTTCCCGGTTCTAAAATTTGGAGAGGGGGGCTTTTATTGAAACAATTATCTCTTTTATTTTCCGTGATGCTCCATGTAGCCGATTGTGAAATTACATAATAAACGAACGCCTAAATTCATGCCACTTTCATCAATGAAGAAATCGGGTGTATGGTGTGAAGGGGCATCTTTAGGATTCATTCCTTTTTTCATGCCACCGACGAAAATGTATAGACCGGGGACTTCTCTGGCAAAATAAGAGAAATCTTCTGCTCCAGTGATGGCATCTACCAAATTTACATTGTCCTTACCCGCTGTTTGTTGAAGAACGGGCAGCATCTCTGCTGTCAATGCTGGATCGTTATAAGTAACGGGGTATCCTTCCTGTATGTCAATATCAGCTGTCACACCCCATGCTTCGGCAATGTTGGTGACTGTTCGTCGGATGCGCATCCAGATGTCCTTTTGCATGCTCGTATCCAGTGTTCTAATGGTACCAATAAGGGTGACTTCTTCAGGGATGATGTTATTTCGTACCCCTCCTTCTATTTTTCCAAAACTAATCACTGCTGCTTCTTTAGTAAGCGGTGTTTGCCGGCTGATGATATTATTCATGCCCTGAATAACCTCCGCCGTAATGGTGATGGGATCGACTCCATTCCAAGGAGTGGAACCGTGGGTTTGCTTGCCATTTATTTTGATGACAAAACGATCAGAGGCTGCCATGGCGCCTTTGGGTTTATAATTGACCTGTCCGACTTCCGTCAAAGAGCTGATGTGCATACCAAAAACAACATCTACGTTATTTTTTGACAACGCTCCCTCTTTGACCATCAATTTTGCACCGCCTTCTTCTCCTTCGGGCGCACCTTCCTCTGCTGGCTGGAACAAAAATACAACCGTGCCTTTTAACTCATCCTTCATGCCCGCCAAAATTTCAGCTGCACCCATCAGCATAGCCACGTGGGTATCGTGTCCACAGGCGTGCATGACTCCTACATTTTTATTGAGATATTTTGATTTTACTTTTGATGCAAAAGGTAAATCAACTCTTTCGATAACCGGTAGTGCATCCATATCCGCCCTTAATCCAATGACTGGCCCGGGTTTTCCTCCTTTTAAAACACCGACCACTCCGGTATGAGCCACCTCTGTCGTCACTTCAATATTCAATGATCGAAGGTGGTCTGCAACTTTTTTTGCAGTATTAAATTCCCGATTACTCAATTCAGGGTGTTCGTGGAAATAACGCCTCCACTCAATCACTTTTCCATTAATGGCATTTGCTTTCATCTCAATTTGTTGGTAATTTTGGGAGAATCCGGTGGATATAGCGAATATGAACATTATCCATGTTAATTTGAGTTTCATACCATTTTATTTTGTGATAATTAATGAGTCTTTATTCTTCTTCGTAGCATAAATGTAGGGTTTCCAAAGGAGAAAACAATAAAAAATTCGAGATTTTTTTAGTTTAAATACCTCGATTAACTATCCATTCATAGGCATTGCGAAATGCTTCCATCCATGGGCTGACCTCATCTTCATCTCGTCCCTGTGGATAGTGTGCCCAATTCCAAGGATAAAGAGATCGTTCAATGTGTGGCATAGTCACCAAATGGCGGCCGTTATCGCTGACTAACATCGCTGCATTATGATCACTGCCGTTGGGATTGGAAGGATACTCATTATAGGCGTATTTTCCTGCGATTTGGTAGGCCTCTTCGGGCATTGGTAAAGCAAATTTTCCCTCACCATGGCTGATCCAGACACCAAGGGTACAACCGATAAGCGTCTTTAACATGATTGATTGATTTTCAGTAATCGTCACCGAAGTAAAGGCGCTTTCGTGTTTGCGACTGTTATTATAGGTCATTTTTGCCAATTTCTCGTGCTTGGGATTGATAAGATCCAGCTCCAAAAATAGTTGACACCCATTACAAATGCCAATGGAAAGAGTATCGGGTCGGTTAAAAAAGTCCTGTATTGCTTTTTGTGCCTTTTTATTAAAACGCAATGCGCCCGCCCAGCCTTTGGCCGAACCTAAAACATCACTATTGGAAAAACCTCCAACTGCTCCCAGAAAATGGACGTCACTTAAATCTTCCCGCCCTGCTATTAAATCCGTCGTATGGACATCACGCACCTCAAATCCAGCCTGATAGAGTGCATTTGCCATTTCTCGTTCGGAATTACTACCCTTTTCTCTGAGGATGGCAGCAATGGGTCTTTTCTTATTTTTAGGTCGATTTTTTTTGTAATTAAATGTCCTAGGGAAGGAAAAACGGAGGGGCTGATTTTTGTAATTTTGATACCTTTGCAATGCGAGATCTCCCGCTGTTTGTTTTTGATCAAAAAGATAAGAACTTTCATACCAAATATCCCGGTATTGATGAATATCCAAACGAAGTATTTCCTCCTTCATCTTTAATTCAAGGACTTCCTGGTCGGTTACCGCCCCCAATACGGTATAATGTATTTTTTGGGTCTGCAACCATTGCTCCAGTCTCCCATCGGCTGCCTGTAGGATTAATCCCGGTTTTTCACTAAATAATAAGCTGACGGCATCCACGTCAAAAGACGTCAAATCAATGGATGCTCCGGTCTCCAAATTAGCAAAACACAGTTCGAGCAGGGTTGTGACCATTCCACCGGCGGAAATATCGTGACCTGCGGTAATCATGTCTTCCCTGATGGCATATTGGATAGTATTAAAAACATTTTTGACATGAAGTACACTTTTAATATCCGGTACTTTTTGTCCGATTTTATTCCTGCTTTGCGCAAAAGAGGAACCGCCGAGGTGGAAATCATCCAACGAGAGGTCGATATAGATGATTTTTCCCTTGCCGGGAATAAATACAGGTTTTACCACTTTCGTGAAATCATTACAATATCCCACCGAAGAAATGATGACAGTACCGGGTGCCAATACCGTTTTGTCCCCGTATTTTTGAGCCATAGAAAGGGAGTCTTTACCCGTCGGCACATTAATACCCAATTCGATACAAAAATCCGATACCGTTTTTACAGCCTGATATAATCGGGCATCTTCACCGGTATTGCGACAGGGCCACATCCAGTTAGCAGAAAGAGAAACACCTTGGAGTGTATCGTTTAGAGGCGCCCAAATCAAATTTGACAGAGCTTCGACGATAGCCAATTTTGCGCCAATTGAGGCATCAATTAATCCCCCAATCGGAGCATGACCGATAGAGGTGGCGACTCCCTTTTTATCGTCAAAATCAAGTGCCATGACTCCACAGTTATTCAGCGGTAATTGCAACTGACCAACGCATTGCTGGACGGCTACTTTTCCTCCAACACAACGATCCACCTTATTGGTCAACCAGTCTTTACAAGCCACTGCTTCAAGGCTCAAAACTTGTTGAATATAAGTGGTTATTTGATGGATGTCATAATTGATTTTGGCGAAATTTGGCGGGACACTTTCATCTTTCATAATGGTCTTTGGAGAACTGCCAAACATATCTTCTAAGGCTAAATCTATTGGTTTTTCTCCTGTTTTTCGAAATTCAAAGCTAAATCTAAAATCTCCGGTTACCAGCCCGACCTCATACATAGGCGCCCTTTCTCTTTCTGCAATTTTGCGCAAAAGCGGCACGTCCTGCGGTTTGAGAATTAGCCCCATTCGCTCCTGAGATTCATTGCCAATAATCTCTTTAGCACTCAGGGTGTCATCGCCGATAGGGAGTGCATCCAGATAAATTTTTCCGCCAGTCTCTTCTACCAGTTCAGATAAGCAATTGAGATGTCCTCCTGCACCGTGGTCATGGATGGAAATAATGGGATTTACGGTACTTTCAACTAGTGCGCGAATGGCGTTAGCTACTCTTTTTTGCATTTCGGGATTGGAGCGCTGGACGGCATTGAGGGTAATGGAGGTATCAAAAGCACCGGTATCGGCAGAGGAAACCGCTGCTCCACCCATTCCAATACGGTAATTGTCACCTCCCATGACAATGATTACGTCCCCTTTCTCTGGGCGGTGCTTTAAAGCCTGCGATCTCTTTGCATAACCAATGCCTCCTGCCTGCATAATGACTTTATCATAACCAAGGGTATGCCCCTGTTCTGTATGTTCAAAAGTTAGTAAAGATCCAGTGATGAGCGGCTGCCCAAATTTATTGCCAAAATCAGATGCGCCATTACTTGCTTTGATTAAAATATCAACCGGTGATTGATAAAGCCATTGACGAGCTTTGATGTTGCGCTCCCATGGTTTATTATCAGATAGACGTGGGTAGGGGGTCATATATACTGCTGTTCCTGCCTGAGGAATAGAGCCAATGCCACCCGCCATTCTATCTCTAATCTCACCACCAGATCCAGTTGCTGCGCCATTGAAAGGTTCAACCGTTGTAGGGAAATTATGAGTTTCAGCCTTGAGAGAAAGGACGGATTCGAAAGGTGTTCGTTGGTAGGAAGAAGGGATGTCTGGCTGTTGTGGTGCAAATTGTGTCGTCTGTGGACCTTCAACGAAAGCGACATTGTCTTTATAAGCAGAAACGATGAAATTAGGATGGGCGTTGGATGTATTCCGAATGAGTTGAAAGAGACTTTCGGGCATCTCTTTTCCATCAATAATAAAGGTGCCATTGAAGATTTTATGTCGGCAGTGCTCGCTATTGACCTGTGAGAAACCAAATACTTCGGAGTCCGTTAACTTTCTGCCAATTTTTTTAGAAAGAGTTTCAAGATATGTTATTTCTTCCTCATTAAGCGCCAAACCTTCTTCCTCATTATAGCTTGCGATATTGTCAATAGACCGAATAGGTTCGGGAAGTATATCAAAATCGAAAATATTTTGATCTAAACCTTCATATTTTTGAAACAATAAAAAATCAAACGTTTCATCCACGGCGATTGCCCTCATTTTCTCTATCCTTTTAATACCATTGATGCCCATATTTTGGGTGATTTCTACGGCATTGGTACTCCATGGAGTGATCATTGTCGCTCTAGGCCCCAGAAAAATACCCTGTATTTTTTTATCAATAGGCAAGGCTCCGTTTAGTATCCAACTTAATTTTGAAATATCAGAAGCGGATAATTCCCCCTCTGTTTGAATAGCAAAAACAGTTTTCTTTTCTTTTTTAAAAAATGAGATCATGGTGAAAAAATTGTGGATGAATTTTGATCGCACAAAGGTAAGCCAATAAAATGAAGTGACCAACCAGTCTTTTAAAGTATGAGGAAAAAATGTAGTTACTGACACTTACGAAGCAGCTTTAGGAGATAATTCAGGCAAAATGAACGTATCAGAACGAAAAGTTTATTCTAAGCCATCAAGGCGAGTTCACCTCCTGTGGAAAAAAAGGAACCCAATAAAAAATAACTATAATAAACATCTTCAAAAATTTAAAATTTCGCCCTTATCTCTTAATAGGCACAAATAACAAATTATTCCCTATCTTTGTCCTATTCAAAAGCAAATCCGCCATGA
>CAZNCI010000280.1:0-5679 GCA_964571475.1 uncultured Saprospiraceae bacterium
TATATTGATTTATAGTTGTAAATATCACTATGACAAATAAATAACGCAGCATAATAACTAAGTCCGCCCCCAATACACAGCACCCAGCACCCAGATACTACTGCACAAAAGCCCAATACCACAAAAAAAGGATGGCGTTAGCACCGTTTTTCATAAAGAGCAGGAAGGTCGTTTGGGGTAAAGTAAACGACCTTTGTGGTTTTATAGTGCCTCAAAACTCCATGTTACCGCCCCTTTTTTTGATATAAGTTGACTCAAAATACTGCAATCCCCCCCCAATCAGGACATTTTGTCAAGGCAATAATTTTGATTAAATTTGTCACCATAAAAAGGAGAAAATTTACTGCAAAATTTAAAACAAAAATTGTTTTAGAGGTCTTGAAAGAATGAAAAAGCGCACAAAATTTAGCGATGAAACACGTGTATTACTCCTAATTAAATGAACTTTTTTTAAGGAGCGGGGAGTAGTAAATTTATTGTCTGAATTATAAGGGACTGAATCGCCCCGTAGGAGAATTGGCAATATCAACGACCTCTATTCTAATTTGACAAATTTAATCATTTTATGGTCTTTAATGCTTAGGAAATAATTTCCGGCGGGTAGTGAGTGGATATTAATTTTAGTTGTTTTGGAATTTTGGGGAATTTTTTGCACGAGCATTAATTTCCCCTCTGCGGAGAAAATTGTAATAATTGAATCAGTTTGAAAAATTTGTTCCAAAAATAAAAAATCGTGAGAAGGATTGGGATATAAGTTGATTTTTGAAAATAAAAAGCGGAGGTTACGTATAACCGAATAGTTTGTTTTACCATCTTTGTCCACCATTTTTAAACGGTAAAAAACGGTATTGGCAAAAGGGTGCTGATCTGTTATCTGGTAATGCTTTTTTGTGGAGGAAATTCCCGCTGCTGGTATTTTATCGAGTATTTGCCAGTTTTTTGCATCCTTACTTTTTTCAATTTGGAAGTAATTAGAATTGCTTTCACTGGATGTGTTCCAGACAAGGAGGGCTGTTTGCTTGACCTTTTTTGCTTCAAAATCAATTAGGTAGATAGGAAGAGAAACGGCATTTGCAAACCCATTGATGGTGGGAATATAATAGCCCGATAGGTTGATATTGATGTCTAAATCAGTCGTATTGTCAAACCCTAATTCACAGATGAGGAATTGACCATTGGGCTGTTGACCATCAAGAGTGTTTTGGATATTCATAATTTCTACCCAGTCTGCATTCCAGTCGGTAGGGATGGCGAGTGGTAAATTATTGGCATAAAAGGATTGAAAGTGAAAACCATTTTTTGATTTCCTGATATCAGATTTTCGGATTTCGTAGGAAGTATTGATGGTGTTGGATAGGTCAACGTTATAGGTTGCATCCCATTTAAGTCCAAAAACCAAGTCCACCAAAAAGTCTCCAGCTGCCGGAGGGTTACCGCTCGTTTCGCGCATTTGAACGGAGATGATTCCGTTGCCGGAGTTGATGGCTCTGATTTCGTATTGTTCTGCAAAGGCAGAAAGACTAATGAAGCAAAGGAGTGTTAATATTAGGTATTTCATAAGACTATTTTTATTCTGGCAATTGCCCAAAAATGATGTTATTAGGTGTGAAGAGTCCGACTATTTGAAGGAGGATGTTTCGGTCATTGTTTAGCCCGTTGTATTTGACTATTCCATCCATATTTAGATCAGCCTGATAATACCCGTGTTGTAAATTGTTTGGGGTCGCTAATCCACACCTAAGTAGGATTTCATTCCGATCGTTGTCGATACCGTTATAATTTATTTTGTTGTCCTGATTGGCATCTCCCGCGATCATGGCTTGTTTGCCATTGATGGAGATGGTGGGATTATTTCCAAAAAGAGGGACAGAGCCGTCAGTAAAGTTTAGTGCTGTATTGGTGGCACTTAGGGCATAGGTGGTTTTGGTACAAATGCCGAGGTGATTGCGATGTCTGATGGCAATATAGTAATCATCATCCGGTAAACCATGAATGAAAAAATTTGTTTTGCCATTTATATCAGTAAGGTCGCCATCTTTTTGAATAAGAAGGGCTTTGGTGCCAACTACGTGAGTGATGTCATTTTTGTCTCTCAATTCGAGATATATCCAATCGACAATGTTGTCTTTATTTCCAAAATCTACTAATCGTGCCGGACTTATCTCTTCATTTCCTCCATATTTCAGGGGATTATAACCATTGATTAAGGAATAGGGTTCGATTAAAGGAAAGTCATCTAATATTCTTAGATAGTCGTTCATAATACCTCCATTTTCCGGGCCTTGCAGGAGGGTTTGGATAGATAATCCCAAGGCGTTTGAGGTTGGTTCATTTCCCACTGCAAATAATCCAACCTCCTGAAAACTTCCCTTTTGATAATAATAAGGGCTATCGTTGATGGAGGCTGATAAATCACTCCAAAGAGCCGTCCAATCTGTTCCATCCCAATGCGAAACAGCTGTTTGACTGCGGTCAAAAAGTGGTGCTTCATCGCCATTGCTCCAATAACATTTGATAGTCAGGTTGTTCTCTCCGGCTTGTGTTTCGTTTATATCCCAGATGGCACTGACGACCTTTTGTTCAATTATAGCCCCATTTGTGCCCAATTCTCTGACATTTTCAAGGACACGGGCGCCGATGGTTTCGGATGTTCCCTGTTGGTTAATATAAATGGGGTTATAGGAATTGGCATTAAAGCCAATAGGGAAGGTGAAGTCTGTGACACCCAGCCCTGCTTTTCGGAGGTGCCCACTTCCCGAAGTGATAATGAAATTGTCCTTGTCTGCATTGGTAATAGTGGCACTACCGGCAATGAAAAGATCATAATCATTGATATCAATAAAGGCGTTATCCGTCTCAAAGGTTAGATTGTTGAGAATAGCGGTTGAACTTCCCAAACTGACTTTTGCACCATTGGAGGTAGCAATGTATAGATTTTGGATATTGGCGTTACCCATGCTAAGGCTTGCATCCTGATCTCCTTTGAATTTTACAGATGAACCGACAATAGGTGTAATAATACCCTCATTGGAAAAGTTTCCTTCGACAGCGATACTCCCGGCCAGATCAATGACGCCATTCACTTGATTGAGAAAATCGCCCTTACACTGGATGTTTGTTCCGGACTTGATGATAATATGCGCATTTTTATTGTGGAATTGTGCCCAAATAGCACTGGTAAGTAGTATTTGGAAGCACAACAGCATGGTTGTTTTTTGCATGATTATTTTAATTTGTTGTGAATAAAGGTTATTCTGTATATGTTATCTTTATGGTAGTTACTGAAAGCGCAAAAGAGTTCCACATAGTTGGATTATTTGCTATGTCAGTTGAATATATGTTAAGAATATAGACAGAACCATCTTCAATTAGGATATTATCATTATAAGTGACTGTTGCTACTCCATCATGTCCGTAAGAGCGTCCCAAAAATGTACTGGAAGAAAATTCATAGAGGGGGGTCTTTTTTAGTTCAAATGTAACATTTTTTCCTATGCTGTTATCGTAATAATAGAATTCTATTTGGGTGATATTCGTTCCAATGGGAAGTTGTATAGGGTAGTATAAATAACTATCGGGATCATTACTGAGGTTGATTACTGCTTCAGGGCGGCCATAGCGAATTGCTGTATAGCTTCCTTGTATAGCAAGTGGAGAAATTGTAATGCTTTTGGAGGGACGGCTCCAGGTGGCTTGTCCAGTGGCATCACTTGTTAGTACTTTCCCTTCACCCGGATTTCCACCTCTTATTTTTATTGTTCCATTAATGGTTACCTGATTATTTTGAAAGTCTCCTCCAATCAGGGGAGTGTTGGTATTTGTATTGTCGATATAGAGTTTATTGGAGCCTGTTTCGTTTGCTCCAGCTTCGGTGCCAATAAAAATATTGCCACTACCTGTTATGTTGTTAGCTCCTGCCAATTTGCCTATGGCAACATTATTTTCTCCGGATTGGTTATCCCTGAGTGAATTATAACCAAGTGATACGTTATTGTCTCCTGTAGTATTACTAGAAAGAGACTCCTTGCCAACGGCTACATTATTATTGCCACTGCTATTAGATGACATCGAGCCTTGTCCTAAAGCACTATTGCCTGCCCCTGAAATATTAGCGTCGAGAGCGGTAGCGCCAATCGCTGTGTTATTGTTTCCCGTTTCGTTGTTGCCGAGTGAATTATCCCCAAGTGCAACATTATTATCCCCGGAAATATTGCTAAAAAGGGCTTCTTTGCCCATGGCGACATTATTGTCCCCGCTGATGTTGGAAAATAAAGAGAGTTTGCCAAAAGCCGCATTACCCGATCCTATAACATTTGAGTGAAGTGCTGATAATCCAAAGGCCGCATTATTGTTTCCTGTTTCATTATTTATTAAAGCTGATACGCCAAAAGCAGAATTAAAAGCCCCTGTTGTATTGGTGAATAGTGCTTTATGGCCTACAGCAGTATTACCTGCCCCGTGAATAGAAAGACTGGCATTTCTGCCGTTGTTAAATAGGGCAGAATCGCCTACCGCTACCAAATTATTTTGTGTGGTATTATTGTAGAGTGCTGCTGCTCCCATCGCCACATTTCCAGAGCCGCTTGTATTCTCTTGTAGTGCAGAAAGACCAACACCCGTGTTCGATTTTCCTACTGTATTGTTTCGAAGGGAAAGGGCTCCGAATGCTGTATTTCCATTGACGGTAGTTTTGCTCAGGGCATTTTCCCCAACGGCTGTATTTAGGTCTCCATTGGCATTGAGTTCTAAGCTGTGAAAGCCAACACCAATATTGCTAAATCCACCGAGGTTGGTATTTCCTGCATTTTCACCAATGAAAACATTTCGATTGTCTGTATGACTATCATTGGAACCTGCTCCAATACCAATAAATACGGAGCTGCCACTACTGACAGGTTCTAGTGCTTTATCCGTCATACGCCAGGTGGGGATACCTCCGTTGATAAAGTAGATATTGTCGTCGCCACCATTTTGATCAACCTTGATGGAGGTGTCGTGATTTCGGTCTTCCAGTTTATTGGGAATCCCGGCTTGTAAATCAATCCAGTCTGTGCCATTGTGATACCAAAAGCTATTACTGTCTGTATCAAATACAATTAGCCCCTTTGCCGGATTATTTATTGCGAGGCGTCTGGTCGTCTTCATTCTGGGAAGTAATACTCCTTTTTCGGTGGAGGACAAATCGAGAATAGCACTAGGGTCGGGATCTGCTCCTGAATTATTGATGGAGACCTGTTGGGCATTTAAGAATAAGGGAACGGTTGTCAGCAAGACGAATAAGAAAATTATTTTGTTCATGATTGTTTATTTTTGCAGAAATGAATGTGATGATATTTAGTTTTGTATATTGTGCCAGGACTGATTCTTATTTATAATTTTCCTACTGGCGCATGAGTCTGTAGTATCATGGTCAGTAGGAAAATTACAGCATATCAATCAAAAACTTTCACTTCTCTTGGGATAGAGAAAAGTGTTTGTTGTTAGGAATGAGCTAAAAATAACTATCCATTCTTAACTGTTTCTTTTGCCCTTATTTTTCACTTTAAAATCAGTCACTTATCTCGATAAGCTCCCGCTTTTAAAGCAAAAACTAAGAACAAAATAATTGAGTAAAGAAAGAACACTTATTTATATCTCATTCCTTACTATAAAAAATCTACGTCAATATCGTAGGGGTAC
>CAZNCI010000281.1:0-5635 GCA_964571475.1 uncultured Saprospiraceae bacterium
AGTAGGCGAAAAAGAGCAAGTTTAATATGTGTGTTATTTAGTTCTTAAGAC
The DNA here is from genome assembly GCA_964571475.1 of uncultured Saprospiraceae bacterium. Lineage (GTDB taxonomy): Bacteria > Bacteroidota > Bacteroidia > Chitinophagales > Saprospiraceae > JALVDO01. The sequence goes on from CAZNCI010000281.1 coordinate 52, forward strand.
ACTATAAAAAACAAACGTATGAAAAACATTTATCAAAACTTATTGCCTCTCCTGTTTTTATCCGTATTTTTTTGTTTATCCTGCGAAAAAAACAAACTTCCAACTCCGAATGAAATAGATGAAAAACCCTGCTGGCAACTTCACCCCGAAGTAACATTAGATCGTCGGTTATTGATTCAGAGTTTCACAACGGAGGACTTCATTTATTTATTGAGCCATAATTATTTATTAAAAATGGACGAAAATGGACTCCTGGAAGATCATTTCATTTCTGAAAATGGCAATTTTTCACTATCCAAATATCCAATGCTCAATGACAAATTATTTGCCATGGGGCTATTTTTTTATACCTTAAATAAAATAGAAATCTTTTCTACTCAGCATCCGGGTATTTCCACCATTATTGATCCACAATCCATTGATTCCAGTTTTCAAAACATCAATTATTTCACAGGAAATGGTATGAACATCAACGATGACAATAAATTATTATTTAGTGTTCGAAAGAAATATATTCAAGGGGTACCAGACCCCAATTTATATTTTTGGATGTTTGATTGCTTGATTGAAGACGATCATTTAACAATCACATTCGATAAAGAAATAAAGATAGAAATACCGGGAAGTGGGAATATTTCCAACCAAAAATTAATCACCAATATTTTTATTTTTGAAAATGATTTTTATTGCAGTATTAATGCTCCTGTTACCACATTCAAAATCAATAGCCAAGGAGACTATAAAGAACTTTTCCCGTTGAGAGACACCAAAATATTCAAAAAAAACGATACCCTTTTTGCACTGGGTCATACTAGGGAATGCACCTATGGATACGCCATCAAAGCCCCGCAAAATCAAGATTGGGCGTCCTATTCGCTAGCCGCCTATGATGGATGCTGGGGGCAATTCTATCAAATTAACGATCGATTTGTAAGCACAAAGAATGAACACATTTGGGAGCTTAAAATCAACCATTCCGATTTAACGTATAACATTAGAGAAATAGATGGAAACTGCCTGCAAAAATCAGCTATCCGCCGTTTATTTGAATTTAAAGATAAGGTTTATTTAGCCACATTAGATGGCTTGTATGTCAAAGACCTCAAAGATTTTTTCATTTATAAAGACGACTAAAGACATGAAATTAAACATCATTACTGCACTATTTTTTCTTTTGTTAACACAAGGGTGTCAACAGGAAGGCGATGGTATTTTTGATCTGGAGCAGGAAATTCCGGGTACTGTTTTTAAAGAGGATGCGCTTAACTTCGGGCGTCAAATAATCTTAAATGCCAAGGTGGTAAAAAACATGCTTTACCTACTGAACCCCTCTTTTTTTACCAATTTTACAGCAGATTCAGAAGAAGACCCTTCTTCGCCACTTCATTTTACCACTTTGTCTTATTTTAAAAAACATTGCATTTCCAAAAACTATATGGCACTGTCCCCAAGCTACGCTAATAGCCAACTCATTCAATTCAACTCCACTAATGAAAATCTCTTTTTCTGGGAAGAAATAGGATTGTACATCAATCGGGTGGGTGGAGTACCAGGTGATTCTACCCTGGATTACACCCAATATAATACCACGGCTTTTGACAATACAGCGATTAATGAATTCGACAATGCCGTTTTACCTGTGATAAAAAAAACAGATACATCTGCCATTGTTTTTATTTTATTTGACCTCCGCGCATTAGTGGGGTCTGCAAATCCTGACAATGTAAATTTCCCCTATAATGAACGCTTAAATTTACCAAAAGAGAAATATACTGAGATTATTTTCCCACAGGAAGCAAATCATAAAATCAATCGAATAGAATCATTTCAACAAAATTTTTATGTGAGTACTGCTGAAAACACTTACCTGATTCGCCCTGATGGAAGTTTACAATTTTTGATGGAGGGAAGCGCTAATGATTTTTTTGAATACGATGGTAAAATCTATGCCGATTTTGGCGACCGAATATCCTTCACGCCCGATGATGGCAAGACGTGGCAAACAATAAACAATACGGCAATATTTTCCGGATTCAGAGAATTTCAGGATGTTTACGGACATTTAATTTTCTTTCACGAAGACAAATTATACCTCGTCAATCCCGATGATTTTTCATTTTCAATACTAAATAACGAAGGTTTGCAGGGGAGTAAAATCACAGCCGTCCTACCTTTCTATCAACGGGTATATGTTGCGACCCTCAGCGGACTTTTTCACAAACCAATAGAAAATTTAGAGCAATGAAAATAAGAAATATAACCATATCGCTTTTTTTAATGGTACTGGGTGCTTCTTTTTGTAGTGCACAAGGTCGCTACACCTTTACCACCTTTTCCCAATCCTATCATGATTTGGAGGATGCAATTGTATTAAACGACGCCAGCTATCCATATTTTCACGACGAAATGATGATAGAAGTCGATTTCCCTATTTTTTATTTTGGTAAAAAAATATATTCTGTTTTGGTAAAAAACAGAGGTGAAATCATCATGGGTAATCAGGAAGAACGAATAGAGTTATTTCCGGTCAAATTAAAACTTAATGCCGCTAGCAAAATATCCTACAAAATCGAAGGCGGCGATAATTGTGGCAACCGGATTTTGAAAATTGAATATCAAAAAATGGGATTCCAATGCGACCCAAGCGATCAATATTTTGCCACAGCACAATTGTGGATACACGAAAATACCGGCGTGATAGAGATGCACTTCGGTAGCTCATTTGATAATCCTGCCGTTTATAATATGGACAATTGCTACGGAAAATTCACTTATGGTAGTCGCCTAAAGTTTACCCCGCAGTGGAGTGCCATGCCCTATGGTGATGCCAATGCTCCAAATTTCACCCAGGGAAATATAAGGCTTACAGACCTTAAAGGGATTGCTTCTATCCCATCTTCGGGTTTGGTATATCGTTTTGACCCTGAAATTTTCTCCGGTAATAATTTTAAAATAAGCCCAAATCCGGCACGGTATTTTACCACCGTCTATCGCCCATCGGATTGTGGGGCGTTCCAGATAAATATTTTCAATACCCAGGGGCAATTACTAATTCAAAACCCATTTATCAACCCCTCTCATACGATAAACACCTCCAATCTGGTTCCGGGAATGTATTTTGTCCAAATTTTAAATACAGAAAATCACACAAAATTTATCCAAAAATTACTGATTCTTTAGTAGAATTTATTTCAAAAAAAGGCTTGAATGATAAAAAAATACAGGAAGCAAAGCATTGACCCCAAAAATTGCTTATTTTTGTGTATATTGAGATAGAATACGACCTATTCACAACGGTTACGAACATTTCTCTCCACCTATTAGCTCAAAACGACCATAAGATATATGTATCAATAAACAATTATTATCATGAAGCAGTTCTTACTTTTTTTCTTACTTTTGTTTGGCACACAATTTTTATTGGCACAGGACCCCTATCAAATCGAAACCAATAAAATAGCCCAAAGTGAAGCCCAATATAAAAAAGGGCGACTTAATTTCGGAAACGAAAAAAATTTAAACACTACCAATTACGATCTGAATACGATCGAATTTCATTGGACAGTTGACCCAACGGTGCGATATATTTCAGGAGTTATTACCTATAATTTCACCCCTTTAGAAAGCAATTTTACCAGTATTTATTTTGATTTCAATAGCAATATGACTGTCAATAGTGTCACCCAAAACGGGACGGCACTTACATGGAGCTTTCCCAATAGCAAAGAGTTGAAAATCGACTTCCCCGTCGCGCAGGCACAAGGAGTCATGACCAGCCTCATTATTGACTATGAAGGGGTGCCATCCAATACGGGTTTTGGTTCTTATGGCACACAAATGGTTTGCAGCAATACAGTTGATGCCATGTGGACTCTATCGGAGCCTTATGGCGCGATGGACTGGTGGCCAGGCAAGATGGACTTAAATGATAAAATCGAACAAATAGACGTCTATGTGACCACACCAAGTGCCTATCGTGCAGCAAGCAATGGTTTATTATTATCCGAGACCGTAAGCGGAGCCAATACGACTTATCACTGGCAACACCAATATCCCATTCCCGCCTACCTCATTGCCATTGCCGTATCAGATTATTCTGTTTACACCGATGTTGTCAATCTCAATGGAGGGGGTACACTGGATGTACTAAATTACGTCTATCCCTGTCATTTGGCAACTGCACAGACACAAACGCCCTACACCGGTGATGCCATCAACTTATATAGCGACCACTTCGGTCCATATCCCTATCTGAATGAAAAATACGGTCATGCCAGCTTCGGTTGGGGTGGCGGAATGGAGCATACCACCATGACTTTCATGGGAGGATATGGGCACAGCCTTATTTCGCATGAGCTGGCACATCAATGGTTTGGAGATAAAGTCACTTGTGCTTCGTGGGAGGATATTTGGCTCAATGAAGGATTTGCCACTTACCTAGATCAAATGACGGTGGAATTTGGTATTAGATCCGGTAATTTCCTCAGTATGAAGCAAGGAAAAATTGATTATATCACCGGACGGCCAGATGGCTCAGTCAGAGTTGATGACACCACGAATGTCTATCGGATATTTAATGGCAGATGGTCTTATAATAAAGGAGCGATGCTCGTACAAATGTTGCGCTGGAAAGTAGGAGATGCCAATTTTTTCGCAGGTGTACAAAACTATTTAGCCGATCCAAACCTCGCCTATGGCTATGCCCATACAGCAGACTTACAACAACATTTGGAAGCCGTCAGCGGGTTAAATCTGACCGAATTTTTCAATGATTGGTTTTACGGACAAGGATGGCCAACTTATGATATTGAATGGGCAAACAATGGTCCACAGGTCAATATCAAAGTCAACCAGACACAATCGCACCCATCGGTTAGTTTTTTCGAAATGCCGATTCCGATTACTTTTTCTGATGGTACAAATGAAGAAACAGTCATATTAGACAACACCTTTGATGGACAGATATTCTTCCGGACGCTTGGTTTTACACCGACATCTGCTGATTTTGACCCAGCGCGCTGGATTCTGGCAAAGTATAGTATTACCTATAATGCGGCTTTACCTATTTCATTAATTGACTTTAAAGCCAAGGTTGTCACAAAGAATAAAATACGCTTAAACTGGCAATCTCTTTCAGAAGTAAATAGTAAAGGATACATCATCGAACGGTCAACAGATGGCCTTCATTTTGAAAAAATATCCACTATTAAAGCCCTCGGATCCAGCGATACAAAAAATAATTATGAATACATTGACCCCTCTTTTAGCCACAGCGATCCAGCTATTTATTATAGGTTAAAAATGGTCGATAAAGACAATAGTTTTGATTATTCACCTATTCAAAAGGTTAACATTACTCAAGATCGACTTTTCCGGCTTTCCCCCAATCCGACTAAAGATCAAAGTAAAATAATACTCCAGCAGCCGCTTACGGAAACTTCGACCATTTTCATCTTCAACCAAATGGGACAAAAAGTAGCACAACAACAAGCCTACCCCGTGGATGGTAAAATTATCCCACTTCGTTTTCAAAACTTACCGACGGGTATATACGATGTGATTATTTTCAATGGTAGCCATCACC
>CAZNCI010000282.1:0-5634 GCA_964571475.1 uncultured Saprospiraceae bacterium
TATAAATCCACAACAAAAAAGCCCAAGCGTAAACTTGAGCTTTTGCGGTTTCCGAACTCGCTTCGGAAGGACTCGAACCTCTATACTAATCCTACGATTGATGCATGCTCTTATTTGGATACGATAATTTTTTTATGATACCGCCCGACCTCTCCTTCAACACCTAAGATATAAACACCATTAGTTATATTTTCAGGCATCACTAATTCATTACTCAATACCCTGTCATATTGCCAACTAAAAACAAAATGGCCATTCATATCATAAAGCACTGCTGTGATCCAATTCTCCGCACACTCCATTCGAAAAGTACGCGTAATTGGATTAGGGTAAATACTAATTGCAGGCTGCTTTTCTAAATCTGCTGTTGCACTATGTAGGTCATAAAAACTAAAATACAATAAACCTACCGTGTCACCTTCTGAGGCAACCATTCGCATTCCCGTTAAAGGGAAATAAGCTGAGTCCTGCTCTCCCATCAGGTACACCTGTGCCTGTGCGAACTCACAACAACCAACATCAAACCAAATTGACGGATACCAGTCGGTTAGTATCGGACCTCCCCCACAGTTTTCCGGTGCTGTAGCAGCATCCCACGTTATACTTATAGGGAAGGCATCTTTTGGAATAATCATCGCCTGTGCAGGAAAAAGAGGGTTATCACAATTATGATTAGTTATTTGTTTTTTGGTGTGAAATGTGGACAAATCCTCAGTTTCACTCATATAATAACCAAGCGCATAATAATCATAATCTAATATTCTAACATCCAGCCCCTCCAATGGTTGCCCCTTAATATTCACCTCACCAAAGATGCTATCAATGCCTGTCGTAGCATCGGGATCATATCCAAAAACAATGGTGTCTCGGTTTCCAAGGGTATCTTGAAAATAAATGGACATTTCATCTGTTTGAGCAATTGACGATACTGCTCCGCCTAAGAATAATAAGAATAATATATTTTTCATGATTTTTATATTTTATTTAATTACCACCACTTTTTCCTGCTGTAAAATACGCCCTTCCTGCTGTAAAATAACTACATAAATACCTTCAGGTAAGGTTTCGACCCCAATTTCGTTATTTTTTGTTCCCTTTTCAAGCTTTTTTTTGTACATTAGCTGACCAAAGGGTGAATATACGGCCATATAAGCATCCTTTCGGAGGGCTTCATAGAAGTGAATGCCGACTTTAGTGCTGGCAGGATTAGGTGATACCTTAAAATACACCTGCTTGAGGACTTGTACACCTCCATCTTCAGGTTCCTCTACGGCAACCCATATCTGGCTTTCATTGCAGTCAGGCGTATAACAGCCGTTTTCATCCACAATGAGTAGCCAAATATTGCCATTATTACCGCCATTCGGGAACTTCTCCCATAGCTGACCAATTGCCGCAATACGACCATCAGGCAGTTCTACCAAATCCTGCAACTCAAAAGGAGAATCAATAGCTACATTTTCCCGAACGACATACTCTCGACGCCACACCTGCTCTCCTGTACTAGTTATCCTTGCCATCCAGGCAGCATCCTCCCACTGGTCTTCCCCATTTTCATCCAAATGATAGAAATTATTTGTACGCCCACATACGATTATATCTCCATTTTGAGTCACCTGAAAACTGAGCACGGGAGTAATGCCTCCAGAGGGAAAAGTACTGGTCCATTGAACTTCTCCTAATGTATCCAGACCTATTATCATGTGCGCCTCAATTCCTATGACAGGATCATTGGAAGGGGTAATGGTATCTGTAACCGCAATCATTGCATATCCTCCGTCCATAGCTCGCCCCATATTAACATCCTCAAAAGCTCCTCCGGCTACCGACTGATCCATGTCAGTATGAAGAAATTCTTTTGTCACTACTGGTTCAAAGTTCTCATTTAATATCTGAAACACTTTTCCCTTTCCGCCGTAATTAATTAAAGAAGTGGTAAAAACAAGTAGATAATTCCCATTGTCCAATATCTCTAAAGGACCCGGCACATTGGACAATGTCCCTCCTGAAATAATCTCTGTATATTCGAATAAGGGCAACGTATGAGACCATACTTTATTTCCTTCCATATCTGTTTTTATAAAGTGAATATTGTGACCACCATAGCTATTCGATCGAGTGCCGTACAATAGGTAGCCATGATCTAACTTCTTCAAACTAGTGCAATAAGTATTTGAACTATCTTCATAAATTTTTTTCCAAAAAATTTGTCCTGTACTGTCAAACTCCATAAGCGCCATTCGAAATTGATTAGAATTTTGGTAAAAAACGGTTCCCGCAAAAACATAATGATCTCCCTTTTGAATCACAGAACTTTTGGCAACTAACTTTATAGTATTGGGATAATCATCCAGCCCGACTGTCCACAGTCGATTCCCCTCAAAATCTGTCTTAATAACACTAATGCAACTCCGGGAAAAATTATAACACAAAGAGGCTCCTGTCAAAATAATGCCATCATTCATCACCGAAATACCGTAACCTCTATCGGTTCCATCCATACCATAGACATCAAAAGAATAAGAATATGTCCCCTGCGAAAACGACCATAAGGGAACGAGTAAAATCAATATCGTTAAGATTTTATTTTTCATAATTTTTGTTTTGAAATAGAGAGGAGTAAAAACTCCCCTCTAATGAAAATTTATTTAATAACACTTATTTTTTGCTGGTGCAGAATATTGCCTTTTGATTGAATACTCAATAGATAAACACTCGAATCTAAATGTTGAATATTTATTTCCTGCACGCCCGATGCCCCAACCGAAATGTGCTCAACTTCCTTACCTAACAAATCATAAAGAGAAATGGTAAGCCCATCTTTCGGCAATTCCGGAATATTTACGTGCAAAGTTGTCCCTACCGGATTGGGATAAGCCAAAAAAGAAGGATTAATTATCGACTGTTCTTCACCACTACTGGGGCGGTTTAATGCCCCAACCCCTAAGTCAGGTAATTCCGGCACAAAAACATCTCCATGGTAAGTCGAAAGCAAACTCATGGCATAAGCTGCCTGAGGTGTCTGTCCCTGTGCAATAAGGTATAAGATTACCAATTGATTGTCATCAAATTCTATCACCCCTGTCGGATTATTAGCATATCGCAATACGTTTATGGAAGCAATTTGTTTTGCTTCCATTTCCTCCGCAGTCGTTTCAGGCATTGCCTGGAGCAAAGCCTGTGCTTCTACAATATCCCCCCATTTAGCCTTCAGACTCACCAATAAATTAGATGATTGCATCGTCCCATCGGCTTCCAATAAACTTTGGATAGCTGTGTGATCGTTCAACAAACTCAAACGATTAATATTGGCGAACAAAACATCATTTTTTGCCTGTTCTGCCCTATAAATTTGTTGGACCAATCCATCTCGGGCAGAAATAGGGTTACTAGCTTTAACGTTCACTAATTGTACATAATCATCGGAAGGAATTTTTCCATCTACCAGGTTCATTATAGTCTCAGACAAGGGAGCATTTGCTAATAAAATTGCTACTTTATCTACCTCGGGCACCGCTGAATTCACCAACGCCTCTAAAATGTCATCAGACAGATATGGACTAGCATCTAACAATGCCTGTTTTGTTGTACTCTCCGAGTACTGCTTCTGCAATTTATCCAATAATCCCGTTTTATCATTTCCATCCATTGCATTTTTTAAAGTAAGGAGATAAGAGTATTTCTCATCCAAACAATCAGGGGTATCACATATTATTTCTTCCAGACCTAAACACCCGTTTGGAGTCCCATTTGTAAAATTCACAATAAAATTATACAACTCGGGACAATTCACCACACTTCCGTTCAGTCCGCAACCCGGGATGAGCCTGGGATCAGAAGGATTTTCAGGTGCGTAATAAAAAAACTGCTCCGTCTCTCCTACCTTAGCATAAATATCAGTTGAGGCCACATTCATCAGGCTGGAGGAGAATAAATTAAAAACAGCCTGATTTTCCGATCCCTGAAACTTATGTATGCTGCCCAGAGTCGTGGAAGAAGTTGTCATTTTGGGCTGTATCATAACATCAATGGCAATAGGATCTAGCTCAGTATTTGCGCCAAAAGTATTATTATCAAAAACAACTCCACGATTTGCACCCTGAGCATAAATGCCATAGGTACTATTAGTATAAATATTACAAGAAGAACGCTTTATTAAATTTCCACTTTGCTCAAAACGCTCGCCGATTGTCAAAAAATCAAAATTATTATCGTAGCTTGTAAGTCCTGTATTCCCCTTTACAGCAACACCGAAATTACAAGCTTCAAAGTCATTATATCGAACTGTGAGATCACCAACCCCAAAGGCATAAATCCCACAAGTGTTTTTAAAGAACTTATTTCGGCGCACATTCCCGTCAATCGAACCTACTCTAATATGTCCAGTTCCAAAATAGCCAGCTGTAGCATAAATTCCATGAGTCATTTCGGAGAAAGTACATCCATTTTGCACAAATGCACCTGCATTAGTCAGCCCAATACCGTAATTACCAAGGTTTCGAAAATCACAATTATCGACTTCAATGTGCTGAACGCCTCTTGCCCATATACCGGCTAAAGAATTGCCATCTGTACTTATAAATTGACAATTTCTAAAATAGCTATTATTTTCAAAAGTATAATCAGAAAACACAACAGCGTAACCACAATCTTTAAAGCGGCAATTATTTTCGTCATTTTCCATATTGTTTGCATCGATATTTCCTTCTACCAAAACAATTCCTCCACTATAATCACTAACAGGAATAAAATAATTATCCTCTGGTTTAACATTGAAGTCATTCAATGCATTAACACCAACAACAGCATATTCAATCATAGCATTCCCCTTCATAATGAAGACTCCAGGGTCATCCACCTGAAGGTTGTCTATATCTACATCAGCATGTCTTATTTTACTATTCCCTGCTACTAATATTCCACCCCACCTTTCTTCGGGACAATCGGGATATTCATCGCGCTTCAAGCTTATTGTTCCTCCGTCAAGTATAAGTTTTGCTCCTCTTTTTACAATAATTCTACCTCCTTTTGGCATATATACCTTCCCACAGATAGTCAATTCAGCTCCCGGCTCCAAAACAACATCTGTATATATTTTTGTATCAAACCCCCATTTATATATACCATCTATAATACGAGGTTTTACACCTGGGTCATCGCAGGTTACATATTGACGTATGCTTCTTAGGTGCACAGCTTTTTGTATAACTCCCAACTGATTTGCTTTCAAATAATTCCGTTCAGCTCCTCCAGTATTATTCATAATATTTTCGGAGCATGAAGAATCATGACCCAAACCAAAAGAATGCCCCAACTCATGGACAATCCCACGAGACAGGCTATACTTCATTTGATCTTCAGTAGTACCTGGAGCTCCTGCATTAGGATTAATATCTAAATTATATTTATATGCCATAAAACTATTAGTCATTTCCACCCTAAGTAGCTTCCCTAAGTTACTCTGCCCCCCAGGCAATTCCGAGCAAGCGACAGTCGTTCCTCCTGCCTGACTTGGATCATCGTCATATAAACGATCAATAATCACCTGTTGAAAAGGACCACTTTCATTGGCAAAAAATACATTTAATCCTTTTCTGACATTATTTTCTGCTAACCTTTGATAGGCTAAGTTAG
>CAZNCI010000283.1:0-5623 GCA_964571475.1 uncultured Saprospiraceae bacterium
GATGCGGTGGCAGGCTGCACAGGAGACACCCTGTGCCTGACTTTGGTTATTACTGTCGGGTATTCCATGTTTACCTGCTGTGATGAAATCGGCGGCATTGTCAGCTCCAGGCGTATGGCATTTCCCACAGGTGTATTGTTGGAATTTTAAATTTTTGGGATGCAAATCCCATACCGCAGCGTGTATTGCATCATTGTAAACGGTCGATTTACTGTGAGAGGACTTCATGAATTCATCGTATATGATGGGGTGGCATTCTTTGCAGGTTTCGTTTTTGGCAAATGTTAGATTGCCGGCTCCGAAAGCTGCGGTTTCGATTTTTGTTGATGGTGACTGTTCTTTTTTGGGTACTTGTTGTATTTCTGTTTTTTCGGTGCTCGTCTGGGTGTTGGATTCACATGAAAAAAATAGGAATGCGCTAATGGTTAGAACTAGAATGGATAAGGATGAAGTATATTTTTGCTTTTTCATGGTGTTTTTTATTGAGAAATAGAATAAGAGTTGTGCCAAAGGCACAACTCTTATTTGTTCTAATCTCTGACTAATTCAAAATCGGTGCGTCTGTTCTTGGCTCTTCCTTCTTTGGTGTTATTGGAAGCGACGGGTTTATCCGGGCCATTTCCTACGATGATGAAACGGTTGCCCGGCATTCCATGTTCCTGCATGAGGTAGCTGGCGACAGCTCTTGCTCTTTTTTTGGAAAGATTGATATTACTCGTTTTGCTACCTACATTATCTGTATTTCCTTCGATACGAATACGTGAATTACCAAAAGATTTAGCAATGTCAACAAATTCTTTGTCGATGATATACTTGGCATTTTCATCTAGTTGATATTCTCCTGTACGGAAGGTTATACTGACGTGTTTGGTAGCAATGGCTTCTTTCTTTTTAGCTGCGTTATCGTCGATTTTAACAAAACGTTTGCCCCTTTCAGCAGATTGATTAGCATCTGTAAGGACAGACTGGGCTTCCTGTACAAAGGCAGGATAGGCAATTTGACGCCATCCTGGTACGTCACTGGCGAATCCTAAATTTTTATAGGTATTGGCCATTTTTAAATATAAGCTATTACCGGTTACCCCACTATAAGTTGGATTTAACCCAAAGAAATTCATATTATCTCCATGGGTGGTTAGGCGTACATTATTGATGGCTGCCATGGCATCTGCTTCGGGAATACCCAATCCTTTGGATAAAATACCCGCTGCTTTATTTTTTGCCTGAGCGCTTGAGTTAATCTCTGCCGCACCTCTCATCCAACCTTGATAAAGTTTGGCTAATTTATCTCTGTTTTTATCCACATAATCACGTTTTGCAAAGAAGAAATCGGCGATGATATGCGAGGCATTTTTTGAACTTTCCAATACGATAGATCCGGGGATGGCTCTTAGACAGTCCTGATCATCCGGACTCCATACAACGGCAGCATCCACCTGCTTACTTTTGAAGGCGGCGGCGGCGTCGATAGCACTGGCTTGTGGGATGATTTGGATGTCATCTACGGTCATTCCGCCAGCCTCTAAGAGGTATAATAAAAACGAGTGAGAGGGAGTCATCTCAGCGACGGCAATTTTTTTACCTTTTAGGTCAGCTACATTTTTGATACCTCTACGGGTAACGATAGCGTCACCACCACGCGACCAGTCAGCCTGCCATAAAACGACCGGGCTGAAGTCTTTTAATCCACCGATAATAGTGGGGAAGGCGTCAATGGTGTACCAGTGAAGGTCAATGTCACCTGCTTTCCAGGCGTTTAAAGATGCTTCTACGTCATCGTTTACGACAAATTCGACATTAATGCCGTATTCTTTGGAAAAGCGTGACTCTTCACTGGCTTTGAAGCCTTCATTGAAGTATTGCCCTCCGGCATACCCACCCCAGGTAACGACGCCAATTCTAATCACATCGTCGTCATTTTTGCTATTGGTTTTGCTATTGTCATTGGTTTCTGTCGTGCCAGAGTTGTCATTTTTTTTGGGGAATTCTCCATCGAGGATGCCAAAGTTTTTGAGACCAAAAAAAGCGGCGCCCACCACTAATAATACGATAAGTAACTTCGAAAATGAGGTTAATCTCCTTGCCATAATTTTATTTTTGTTTTGATGTTAATATTGCTAAAATGTTCAATTTCTGTTGTATCTAAATAATTAGACTCCTGCTTTATGATAAAGTATCAAAAAAATCATTCAAAAAAGTTATCATACTGATTGGTATGATTGGTCATATTGGCTTTTTCAGGAATGGGCTGATTGAGGTCAAGTACGTCTCCATCATCATTAGCCTGAAGTAATAAGTTTGTTTTTTCATCTCCCAGTATTAAAGAAATACCTTCATTTTCCCATTTTTCCAACATTTTTAATCCTTCTTCTTCAAAGATACCATTTTGCAGGTCGATGGAGTTCATGAAATTGGCGGACATGTCCATAAATTGCTCCATTTCTCCCACTTTGCCTGCGACATCATCAGCGATGGCCTCCATTGCGGCGTCAAACATAGCTCGTTTGTCAGGATCTCCTGAAATAATACTTCTGGCTGATTTCATGGCGCTATGACTCGCCTCAATTGCTTTTCGTTCCTGTTCTTTGATGGATACCTGATCGGAGATATCCTCCATTAATATTTGAGAGTTTTCGTACATTTTGGTCAATACCCGATAGAGAATTTCCATTTTTTTATACAAATCTCCCAATTTCATATTTGACTCCTGTAAGCGCCCAGCTTTTCGCGATTTCAGGATCATTACATTTTTTTTATTGGCTTGTTTGGCCTGTTGCGCCAGAGTGAGATTACTTTTTATTTCTTTATTATTATTAAAAATAATCTCATTTAATTTGTGCATTTGCCCCCTTAGCTGGCTGATTTGTTTATTCATTTTTTTCAAATTCCCCTTTAGGTCATCTACGTATGATTTTAAGATGCCGATTGGATCCATTTGAATAAACAAACCGGTTATTTTGCGCATGATACTTTTATAAACATACCAAATTAAATTTCTGGCTTTTGAATCAATTGCCAAAAAGGTAATGATTCCAAGCCCAATTAAAGCGGCAAAGACTCCTGTTTGTGTCTGCAAAAAATCCGCAAATTGGAAAAGTAAATACCCTGCTCCGGCAATAATACCCCCTAAAAACAACAGCCCTGTTACGCCTTCCGGTCTTTGCCAAAAATTTCTTTTCCCTTTTTTTTCTACGCTCATTTTATTTATGCTCTTGAAGAAGGTGGTCCATTGCCTGTACCGCCCGTCTTTATTAGTACAATGTTATTTTAAATATTGTTTTATTTTTTCGACATCCTCTTGAATTTGACCGACAAGCGATTGGTAGGAGGCTGAAAAGTCAGCGGCCGTTTTTCTAACCTTAACGGTAGAAGCATCAATGTTTTTTCTCAGCTGTACCGCTTCTTTTTGATGCTGTTCGATTTCTTTGGTCAATTGCCTGATTTTAGCGGTTTTGGCCTTGACAGTTTCATCGATTTGTTTTAATTGTTGCTCTTTGCTGCCAATTTGATTTTGTTTTTGGTTCTTTAATGCCTGATTAAATTTTTGATGTTCCTGCTTGAGTACACTGAGGTAATGTTGAGCTGATTTTGCCAGTTGTTCACCGGTGACGCCCATGGAAGCTGCCATTGCCGCTGCAGATTGAAACCGGGTTGCTTCATCCAATTGTACTTTTTTTAATGATAAAAGCGACTGTCTAAATTCTAAATAGTCAAATCCCTGAAGGTTGTTTTGCTCAATGGCCTGGAATAACACCTTTGTGAATTTATCAGAAACCTCGCCATTTATTGGTGTCGATGGAGTAGGGGTAATGGCGCTTTTGCCTGGGGTAGGCCTGGTTGTTTTTATTGCTTCTTTTTTGGAAGGCTTTTTTTCGTCTTCAACAAAAAATAATGATTTTAAATTTTTTAACATAATGATTTTGTAGTACTCAATGAAAACTTCCCCAAAGGTACAAAATAACCTAAAATAAAGGGACTTTTTGTGTTAATTATTATAAAGGTGACCGATTTCAAGGGGGTAAGTGCTTTTTTATCCACCAGGTATGCGGACTTCAGATTTTTGGCGGGCATTCAAATTTTCCATTTTGAGCTATTTGACTTTTGTCAGGCAACCGCAGGTTTTTTCTTTTAATTTAAAATTTAAAAGGGTGAAGTTTTAATTTAAAAGTGGTGGGAGAGAAGCGGTGGATTGATGGAAAGGGTTGATTGGGTTTGTTTTTTTTAATGAGGCAAATGCAGCCGATTATCTTCAACCTTGGCGGGTTTAGTGAAATTTGTTACTTTTGCCTCAAACAATCAATTATGACTTTTGATATTACGATTCCCGTACTTAATGAGGAAGCTACATTGGCACAAAATGTGGGGATATTACATCAATTTATCTCTCAAAATTTTCCGGATTCCCCCCAATGGAAAATAATCATTGCGGATAACGGCTCTACGGATAGGACGGAAGAAATTGCCCGGGAATTATCGCTAAAATACAAGGAAGTTGAATTGGTGAAAGTCCCAAAGCGGGGTGTGGGGCTGGCATTGAAGACCTCCTGGGGGCAATCCACCGCGGATATTGTTGGTTATATGGATTTGGATTTGGCGACGGATTTGCCGCATTTTTTACAGGCTTATGATGCGATTGCCACGCAGGATTACGATATTGTCTATGGTACTCGTTTGCATAAACAATCAGAGGTTATTAATCGTACTTTCAAGAGGGAATTATCTTCGAGGGGGTTTAATTGGATTTTAAAAAGATATTTAGGGGTTAAGTTTTCGGATGGAATGTGTGGTTTTAAGTTCCTGAAACGCGAGAAATTTCCGGTTTTATTTGAGCACGGTGCCCAAAATGATGGGTGGTTTTTCTCCACTGAACTGCTGACAGTTGGGGAGTGGCTTGGTTTGAAATTATACGAACTACCGGTCAAATGGACGGATGATGCGGGCAGCAGTAAGGTAAAAGTACTTCCTTTGGCTAAAAGGTATCTAAAAAATATGGTGGAATTGAAAAAATTGAAGCGGTGAATAAAGTCTTAGCATTTTTAGAGGCACACGGGATTAAATATACCTTACACCAACACCAGGCTGTATTTACAACGGAGGAGGCGAAAGTGCATACAGGAGATATTCCCGGTTTAGCCTGTAAGAATATTTTACTGCGTAATCGCAAGAAAAGCCGATACTTTTTGTTGGTATTGCCTGCGGATAAGGTGATTAACATTAAATTATTTGGGGCAGTGGTAGGGGAGAAAAGCCTTTCTTTTGCCAGTCGTGAAGCCCTGATGGAAAAGTTGGGACTGACACCGGGGGCTGTTTCTCCATTTGGTTTGATTAATGACTTGTCGCATGCTGTTGAAGTATTTTTGGATGAGAATGTTTTTGAAGCTCCGGTTGTGACCTTCCATCCTAATGTCAACACCGCTACCCTTGAATTGGAAAAGCAGATGTTTCATCAATATCTGGATGTGCTTGAGCAAAAAATAACGGTTTTAACTTTTGAATAGTTGTCTGCTATTGTCATTCTACGAGACAAAATGAAATGCACTCCTTCGTGGGAAGATGCAGTTATCCCCCAAAAGTGTCGGTTTGAATGCCCGACGCAGGAGGGTTCAAGCTGACACTTGGAGGT
>CAZNCI010000284.1:0-5601 GCA_964571475.1 uncultured Saprospiraceae bacterium
TCCAAAATAATTCATTTTGTGATAATTGCCACTTTTCGGAGTGGACTCATCTTTTATAAAAAAATACGATCAATTGCCTTTTCTTATACAATATAACCACCAAAGATAGCCTGATTATTGCAAATAATAGACCTCTTTATTAGAAAAAGTAATATTTATCTCTTTTTTTTATAAAAAAGCATTCATTGTCGTGGATTTACCGATTTTTTGAATTTTAGTGTGATGATCTAAATGAAGTGTTTAAATTTGCTTTTTTTATTCATAAAAATAACCACAGCTAATAAAATGACCATCATTATTCCAACTCTAAATGAAGAGAAACATATAGCGGAGTTAGTTCGGTATTTGAAAAAAATTCCCGGAGGATCAACGCTTGAAATTATTGTTTCAGACGGGGGGAGTACGGATCAAACCCTTGATGTTGCAAAAAAGGCAGGTGCTATCGTTTTGAAGTCACCCCAAAAAGGGCGTGCCTGCCAATTGAATTATGGCGTAAAATTTGCTCAATCTGATGTGCTGTTTTTTCTTCATGCCGATTCTAAACCACCTGCCTCGATAATCGCTGATGTGCAAGATGCTATCGCGACCGGATTTTATATTGGCAGCTATCGAACGACCTTTGATTCTTCAAATTTATTATTAAAAATCAATGCCTTTTTTACTCGCTTTAACCGCTTATGGTGTCGGGGTGGCGATCAGGGTTTATTTATTACAAAATCTTTATTTGAACAATTAAACGGATTCAAAGAAGATCATCTAATCATGGAAGATTACGACATTATCATACGTGCCAAAGAAAAACATCCTTTTAAAATCATTCCCAAAGGGATGCTGGTCTCAACCCGAAAATATGAAACCAATAGCTACCTACGCGTTCAAATATCAAATATGATTATTTTCAGGATGTATCTCCATGGAGCATCTCAGGAAAAAATGGTCAGTCGATACCATCAATTGTTAAATTACCGCTACGAAAATTTTTTAAACAATTAATTATACCTTTGAACTATTATTTAATCCATATTCTAAAGATATGAAACCCATCTTATCTATCTTGGTGACTATACTGTCAATATGCTTCACTCACGGACAATCTGTTTCCGATTTCATTCATATTGATCAATTCGGCTATCGAAATAATGACGAAAAGGTCGCCGTGATTTCAGACCCGAAAACAGGGTTTAACTCGGGGATGTCCTTTACGCCCGGAGCAAATTATGAAGTGCGCACTGCGGTCGGCAATAATACCGTCTTTTCAGGAGGAATAACGGCGTGGAATGGAGGGGCAACCGATAGCCAATCCGGTGATAAAGCGTGGTATTTTGACTTTTCTACACTAACTACTTCAGGGGATTATTATATTTATGATGCCTCCAATAATGTAAAATCCTATGATTTCACCATCGCGGAGGATGTCTATGTAGCGGTTTTAAGGCAGGCAATGAGGGCTTTTTACTACCAAAGATGTGGTATTGCCAAGTCTATACCTTACGCCAATAGCAACTGGACAGATGGAAGTTGCCACTTAGGTAGCGGGCAGGATTTAGACTGCAGGCTGGTAACTGACCCCAATAATGCCTCGACTTCAAAGGATTTATCAGGAGGCTGGCATGATGCGGGGGATTTTAATAAATACGTTAATTACACCTTCAACCCGGTACACGATCTATTATCTGCTTATGAAGAAAATCCAGCCGTTTGGACAGATGATTTTGATATTCCTGAATCGGGAAATGGCATTCCCGATATTTTGGATGAGGTCAAATGGGAATTGGACTGGTTGCTCAAAATGCAATTAGCCGATGGCTCCTGCCTAATGAAGGTCTCCGTAACAAACTATCAGGTATCCTCCCCTCCTTCGACAGATGGCGCTATTCGGTATTACGGAGAAGCCCAGTCTTCTGCAACAAGGACGATATGTAGCATTTTCGCCCACGCTGCCATTGTGTTTCAATCGGTAGGCATGACCACCTATGCGAGCCTCCTACAAACAAAGGCGACGTTGGCCTGGTCATGGCTTCAAAACAATCCGGGACATTCTGCCTATTCCAATACAGGCTTTTCTAGTTCCAACCCGGAAATTTCGGCTTATGAGCAGGATGCGACAAGTTTTGTAGCGGCCGTTTATCTGTTTGCCCTGACCGGCCAGGCTACTTACAAAACTTATGTAGATAATAATTATATGGATATTCATGCCATTGCCTGGACTTTTTGGTATCCTTTTGAAGCTGTTTTTCAGGATGCATTATTGTACTATGCCGGATTGGGCGCTGCCAGCTCAGGCGTTCGTACGGCTATTATTAATAACTTTAGATCATCAGTCACCAGTAATAATGGGGAATTGCTACCAGCTTATTTGACCTATTCCTCCCCCTATCGGGCATTCATCTCGACTGATAATTATGTTTGGGGCAGCAATAAGGTAAAATCGAATACTTCCTCGATTTTTTATAATATGATTATTTATCAGGCCGACTCCGGCAATGATGAAACATACCAAAAAGCTGCTGAACATTATGTTCATTATTTACATGGTGTAAATGCCCTTAATTTGGTTTATTTATCCAATATGAGTGCCTTTGGTGCCGAAAAATCCTGTGATGAAATCTATCACGGTTGGTTTGATGATGGCACCGATTATGATAATGCCTCTTCCTCCTTATACGGTCCTGCACCGGGTTTTGTCCCAGGGGGGCCTAATAAGGATTTTTCTCCGGCTGCTGCTTATACAATTGCGCCGCCCGAGAATCAGCCTCCTATGAAATCCTATAAAGACTGGAATACCACCTACCCGGAAAATTCATGGGAGATTACGGAGCCTGCCGATGGCTATCAAGCTGCCTATTTAAAAATGTTATCAAAATTTGCCGTACCAAGCTCGCCGCTGGCAGTAGAAATATCAACGCCCCTTAGAGCAAAACTTATGTTGAACAAACAGGTGAAACTATCCTGGCAAACAGCAACAGAAGTTAACAATAAAGGATTTGAAATAGAACGAAGTAAGGATGGTTATTCTTTTGCTAAACTGGGGTATATACCTGCCCAAAACACTTCCTCTGGCGGACATTACTACGAAGTAATTGATGAAAAACCAATGCCGGAAAATTATTATCGTTACAAACAGATTGACATCGACGGGAGTATCACCTTCTCCAGTATTATACATATTTCTATCGTAGGAAACAGGTTTCGACTATTATCCAATCCCATAACTAACGGAACCTTAAATTGTGAATTGAATTTATCCAAATCAACCCCTGCTCATTTGGTCATTTATGATCTAAATGGTCGATTACTCCAATCTGATGACTTGGGCTATTTAACAGCGGGTAATCATCCAATTTCGATTAAGCTTTCAATTCCAGCGGGGGCATATATTGCCGGATTACAATTAGGAGAAGGCGTGTCGGAATATCAAAAAATAATTATCCATTAAACAAACATATAATTATAAGGTCACTCAGGGGGGTAGTAACCATTAAAACCCATGTAGCTCTCTTTGCTCTGCTCCTGTCAAATCTAAATCATTAATCGCCCTTTGTCGGGTAGGGCGCAGACTCGCGAAATGAATCAATGAAGCGATTGCAACCACGAGGCAAATAACTTCACCGGAGATGAAAAACAAAATAACAGAAAGTATGGTCACTCCTTCGATCAAGGCGTACCTGATCACCAAAGCAGACCGAAACCGCTGTAATTTAAAAGGAAGATCCCCTTTTACCTGACCAACTAATTTCTGATAAAGCACCTTACTTATTAGAAATACAATAAGCCCAAAACTTAACACAATCATGGAAAACATCCCTATCGTCGTATTATCTAAAAGTATAGCCCCTTCACTGGTACTTTTGACAAACAATAATACAACAACAATAGATAATTGTCCAAAGAGCAATGCCCCAAAAAGGATATTAACCTGTTTAAAAAAACCAGCCTCCGGTGTTGTAAATTTATTCATTATAATATAATTTTGATCGATCTAAATATTAACCGATTACTTCCTAAAGAATGAGAAATGATCAAAACAGCCATATTAGATTCACATAGGTTATCTTGCCGGACGGATTGTCGTTTTTTCCTTGATCCAACAGCCAACATAAAAGGAATCACCATTCTTTAAAGTGCGCTGAAAAATGTCTTCTTTAGATGGCATAAATTGCGCATAACGATTGATCCATCGGTTCGCTTCCTTCGCAGAAGAAGGGTCAATAGCCTTGGCGTGTTTCCACTTATCAATTGCCGGCCAAACAACAATCTGGCTATCCCAACCACGCCCTGGACCACAAAGTGGACCACTCGATGCATATAACTGACCAATCAAAATAAAAGGTTCTCCCCAATGGGGCTGTGCAGCTGCTGCTTTGAGCGCATATTCCCTTGCTTTCGGAAAATTCCTTAGGTGGGCATAATATATTTTAGCGACAATTAAGAATAATTTACCACGTCTGTCTTTGTATTGATCCTCACCTGCTGCCTGTTTAAATAATTTAATAGCCTCTCTGTATTTTCCATTTTTAAGTGCTTCGTAAGCTAACTGGGCAGTTCCTTTTTCAGAGCAATTTTCAGTAGCATAAGCAATCACTTTTGCAAATTCCGGCATTTTCTCATCACATTCTGCAAACTTTAAATGGCTGTAAATATCAATGGCGGTTTCGCAATTTTTCTCTCCCTCTTCAAATGCAGGATAATATTTTTTCATAAAATAATCACAATCATAAAATCCCTTAACCGTTTCAAAATAAGTCAATAAAGTCAGGGTATATTCCTCTGTGGTTTTCCAGTCGATACAATCGTCATTTTCTTCGCAATGAGCCAGTCCGTAAGAGAGAATGGAACGCAATTTTTTATCGTAGTACTGTGCCTCTTCCAAAGAGACCTTCTTTGCTTCATAATAATCAATCAGCAGGGAAGTAAATGCGGTGAGAATAAAATCCGGTGTTTTATTTCCTTCCAGCTCAATAACTTCTTTATATAATTCAAAAAGCTCCTCATTCGAAATTCGATTTTCGTAAGTATAAAACAAATCAAATGCTTTATAACCCAAGACTTCTCCTCTTTCCTTAGGGTAACACTCGATGATTTCATCGTAAAGCTGGAATATTTTTTCAATATAAATATTTCGCTGAACAGAGTCCTCCTCTGTTTCCAAAAAATGCTCATAAAACTGTACTCCGTCCAAATAAACACTGCTTCGTCGTCCATCGGCGGCAGGGGCATCTTTATAAACTTTTTGCCAAAGTTCATAAGATTTATCCCAGTGTCCTTCTTTCAAAAAACTTCGATAAAGTACATAATTTGTCTCTGCCTGATCCGGATTAGCCGCATCTGAAAATTTTCTGCAATGACTAAGTTCCTCCTCATTTTTTGGTTTTACAACTGGCTTAGTTTCTTCTTTTGGCTTTTCAACGACCGCTGTCGTTTTTGGCGTACAGCCGACTCCAAAAAGTGTAATACTTAGTAATAGAATTAGATATTTATTCATTGGAATGTATTTTTATGTCTAAGTTACAAATTTACTACGACTTATGCAAAGATAGGAATGAGATATAAATAAATGTTCTTTCTTTACTCGATTATTTTGTTCTTAGTTTTTACTTTAAA
>CAZNCI010000285.1:0-5572 GCA_964571475.1 uncultured Saprospiraceae bacterium
TCCCCCAAAAGATGTCACCTTTTGCCCACTGCCTACTGCCGACTGAAGACTGCCTACTGCCAACTGAAGACTGAAGCCTGCCCACTGAAGCCCGCCCATTACAAACTCCCCTCATACTCAACCTTAAACGCAGGATGCCCATAATAAATATAAGCAAGTGGCGTTAGCGATTCCTCATAATCATAAGCCTTTTTCAAATCTGTCAATGTTTCCCCTATCTCTTTTCCATTTTGTAATACTTCTGTGTAAAATTCTTCCGAAAATGCCCTTGCCTGTTCATCGTGTACTTCCCACAGAGGAGCAATGAATCCAAGCATTCCCTTTTTTAACATAATACCCGGAAATCCACTTGCCTGTCCAAGAGAACTGCCCGCTGTGCCAACTTGACACGCATTCAAAAACATAAAAGAAATTGCAGGAATATCGCCACACTTATAAGCTCCAATCATCGCCATAGGACTCAATTCTCCATCTTCAAAAGCCAGGCTTTGCTCGTTTTTGTCGGGCTTACTAAAGCCATGCAGCGCCATGTGAACCCAATGACCCTCGCTTCTATCTGCCTGGGAGGTCATTTCCAATATCTTTTTTTTACTTGCTTTTATTTCATTGGCACCAAATTCATCAATCAGGAACTTTTTCTCCTCAATGGCTTCTTCTAATGGTCGGTACTTTGATCCAAACGGATATTCTGCAGCAATGGCCGTCAATTCTTCTACTTCCATTCGGCAGGGAGGAGGACAGACCACCTGCTCGCTCAACCACCAACGCCCTATGATTGTTTGTGTACTTAAAAACGGCGGAGCATTGCTGTCAATCGTATAATC
The DNA here is from genome assembly GCA_964571475.1 of uncultured Saprospiraceae bacterium. Classification (GTDB taxonomy): domain Bacteria; phylum Bacteroidota; class Bacteroidia; order Chitinophagales; family Saprospiraceae; genus JALVDO01. The sequence continues at coordinate 825 of CAZNCI010000285.1, forward strand.
TTCCATCAACGCTAATTCCCAAGGTACGTAAGGCTCATCTGTCCAGATAAGTACCTTAGGTTTTCGCCCGATTTTCTGATGAACCGCGGCTAATATCTCAAATAATTCGGGGGGCATAAATGCGGCAATTTGTTCTCCCAATGTCAAAAGTACATTATTGGCGGCTATATCCTTATATCCTTCTTTTCCCAATTCTAAACCAATTACCTTCGCAAAACTTCGAGTATCTTCTATCTTAATTGAATAACTTTCATCAATAGCAGGCTGAGGGGCAACTATCTTCCATAAAAGCTGCTTCCCGACTACATCCCTTGTGATGGTAATGGTCATATCCAGTAGCGCATTGTCATATTTCAAATAGTTTAGATTTAAACTGCACCCTTTAGATACGGTCTCTACTTCCGGAACTAATTTTTTCTTTTGTTCATCCAGCTGAATTTTTCTCGTTGCTGTTCCCACCGGTTGCATCTGATGAAAATAAGTTGCAATTAGTGTAATCTCTTTTACCCCCGTTCCTGCCGTACATTCAAATGCCACCTGAGCATCTATATCCAAAAACAGTGGTTTTAAACGGTTATTATCTACTGCGGCACCAATTGCCATTAAAGATACTTGTATGAAATCATTCTCTTTTGGATTTGGTATCACAACCTTAGATACCTGCTCCAGCGTTTCATCTAGTTCTTTTGAGAACCCGATATAGACGGTAAATTGCTCTTCGGGGGTGATTTCTCCCGGGTGAGAGATGGAGGGGTAAGCTTCAAATGCCGGTGCCTCTGCTTCGACTTCTTCCATTGCTTCCTCGGTAATGTCCATTCCTCTTGGTGGATGAATAGGGAGCGGAGCGGGCGGGACTGCTCTGGGTTTTGGTTTGGGACGCGGAGCGCTTTTCTTTTTTTCGCCCCTGACCTTATTATAAAAAAAATAATATTTCCCCTTTCCATCATGTACCATGTACATACCATTCTTTTGTAGCTTATAGACGGAAGTATTTGCTTGAACTACTTTCAAAAGTTTTAATCCACCGAAGTCAATTATTTGCTGAAGTAGCACCTCATCTGCATGAGTAGTAAATAAAGTTTTTACCTGACTCTTCTTTGCAAAGTAAAAATTTACGGAATCTCTGAGGATAAAATAAGGGTGCTTTGTCTCGGATAATAATGATAATGCCCGCTTAACAGTCACATCCACAGATAAAGTCAGCACCTTTTTGTCAACATAATCAAGAATTGGCATAAATATGTTTTTGGTTGCACTATTGAGACCGTAAATATACAAAAAAAAGTAGAATAATGAAAGTATTGTGTTTTGGGCGAGTCACTCCTCTGTCGTGACCGGGCTATTCATGGGTTCGCTTCGCTCCGTAACGCCGCTGGCGTCACCAGGCCATTACTATCCCTCTCGCAAAAAAAAAACGGACTCTTCAATCAAAAAGTAAAGCAAACACCCCAAATTATAAAATCTGACCATATTTACCATAATGACGCCTCCATCATCCGTCGGAGCAGGCATCTATGAAGCCTATTCCGCTGAATGACGGAGGCTTTGAAATTTTGGATTTATCCATAAGTCACAAGCCCTATACGAAATTTACAAAATTGTGCCACATGGGGAATTGCTGCCCATAGCATTAATTCTGTCTTAATACGATAAATTCATATCCTCCAATACCATGTCCAACATAGGATCTTTGCCTTCAATATAACCCTCCTTTAGCTTATAACCAAAAGTGCGCCCAAGAGTCCCCCAATAGGCAGCTGACATGGAGCCTTTTAAACTTTTTATTAAGTCGTACATAGGTGTGTCCAACTCTCGTTCGATCATTTTAGTGAGGATATAACCCTGTGTTTTTGTGAGCTTCTTCAATGGATCTTGAAATTCTCTTTTAAGGTCTTTTTGTAATTTTCGGATATACTTTTTACGCTTGCGTTTGGGGAGGTTATCCGTAGCGTATTCTACTTCTTTGAAAATCCTGATGGCCTCTACGGCATAGGGATATACCACTGTTGCATAACGTTTATATCTTCGATATTTGCGACGCTCATCCATATCTTTGAATGTGCGAGGGGATGAGATAGAGATCTCATCCAATTTGGCCATAATTAAGGTATCCCCACAGTCATTAATCATAATGGAGTATTCCTGACCATTGATGACGGTTGTTCCATTTACGCCTTCCTGTGCCAGTAATATATTTCCGGTAAGGAGAAAGAGTATCCCTGTCAATATTATATTTTTCATGTCGTGTTTTCTTTTTTGCAATTTCTATTATTGCTTTTCTTTTTGGACTCTCAAAAAGAAAAAGTGTCACAAAGTTGTGTGTTATTCTTCTTTAACGCAAGTCTGCTTTTACCAATTGTCAGACCAGTGATCTAATAACAAATATTTAAGAAGCTGCAATCAATTTTTTGTTCTATTTTGATCAATTTCGGGATCAATGGTTCTCGCTTTTTGAATAAATGCCTCCCCCTGTTCCTTATTTCCAACCTGCATATAGGCAATTCCCAGATCAAACCAGCCATTGGCATTCTCTGGTTGTAATTGAGTTACCTTTGTGAAATATTCAATCGCTTTGAGTGGCTGCTGGGAAACTCCGTAGGCGACACCTAATAGACGAATGGTCGAAACGTCAGTGGGGTCAAGTTCAAGTGCTTTGTTTAGATAGACAAATGCTTTTTGAAGATCTCCTTTTTGTTCGCCGAAGTATTGCCCGGCTTCTCTATAAGTGATTTGAATATTTTTAGCCACCTCCTCTAAATCCGGATATAATTTACTCAAATGAGTATAGTATTTAATAGCCTTATCGTATTGATGTGACTTATTACACCCTGCCGCTAGTCGGATATACGCATCCCTGTAAGTTGGATGTATTTTTATGGTTCGCTCCAAATAACCAATACTTTTTTTGTAATAGTCTTGCTTTTTGCCCGGATTCTTTTCCTCTTCAGCCATGTCATAATACATCCCTCCCATGGTATTTAATAATTTGGCACTTTTGGAGGAGGTCTTAATATCTGTTGAAAACAAGGTGAAATTATCCTTCCAAACCAAATTTCTGGAGAAAGTCTTACCCCCAAAAAGTAGGGCAATCACCAGTAATATTCCTATAACAGGTGTTGGCACCTTTCCCGAAAGTATATTTTTATCAAATATTCTATACAATAATATGGCGACAGCTAAAGCAAAACCAACGGAAGGCATATAAATAAATCGCTCTGACATATTCGTGCCTACCGGAAATACAATATTGGATACAATAGATAAACTAGCCAAATAAAATAAAATAGCAAAAGCTAATGGGTCTCTCTTTTTGATGCCTATCAAGGCATACACCCCCATTGCTAAATAAACAATTAAACTCAAGGATGCTTTCCAGTCTCCAAAGGTCATCAAATCTATTTGTCTGGGGTAATAATCATGTGTTAATGTTAAAGGAAAGAAGAGCAATTCAAGATATTTACCCAAAGTGAAGAAAATAATGGGTAGTCTTTCGGCAAATGTCAGTATCACCCATTTCCCATTTTCTATCTTCAAAAATGGGTTGTTCATCAACTCCATTGACTCCTTACCCAAACCTCCGGGTAAAATCGAAAAACGAATCACTAAAAATAAAATTGTCGCCCCAAAAAGGGGAAACATCTTTTTTGCAATAGCACCAAGGCTTGCCTGAGTGAAAATATAAAAGGCCAATGGAATAATCGCTAAAAAAGTAATCGTATTTTCCTTGGATAATAATCCTAGAAAAAAGAGCAATCCACTCCATAATGCTAAAGAATTGTTTTTCTCTAAAAAGGATCTTATGACCAAATAAAGGGCACTTAACGAAAATAATAATGCCATAATCTCATCCCTCCCTTTTATATTGGCAACAGCTTCCACGTGTACGGGGTGTACGGCAAATATAAAAGAAGCAGCCAATGCAATAAATGCCGCTCCCGCAGACTTCAACCTTTGCTGAAAAAGTAAGAGTAATACCATGTATAGCATCATAATAGTCAATCCGTAATACACCGCATTGAAAATATGCCCAATCATGGGGCTATTGCCAAATAATTGATGCCCAATCGCAAATTGTACCAGTGTAAAAGGACGGTAGCGTCCACCCGCCACTAAATTATCCTTGCCATCTTTTTTGAAAAAACCATAAAAAGTATCTTTTGTTAAAATACCGGGAATACCACTAATCCCTGCCTGCGTGTACATATTATCTACTATGACGATTTGGTCATCCTGTGTATATTCATGCGTAAACGTATTTGCGTAAAGCAAAAAAGAAAGGGTAAATAAAAAAATAAGATGTGCCTTTTTATTCATCAGCCAAGAGGTTGATTGTGTCTTTTTAATACCAACAGACTTCTTTAGTACCTTTTTTTTCTTTGCCATTCTAATGCGTATTCAAATTTAAATTCAATGTAAAGATAATCGTTTTTCTATATTTTCACTGTACTGTCTATTGGAAGGTAAAATAAATGTACCAATTGAAAAAATAGATGTGTCATAAGGATAGGCTTTTATGGCAGACATTTTAAATTGGAATTTTGATTGATTTTGGCGCAATTTTCTGTAAAAGTTATAACAAAATGAAATACACCTATGTGAAGAAGGAGAGTTGACGCACAGAGAACGAGTAGAGACTTTAAAAATCTCTCCAATAACTCATACATGATATTAATTTCAAATGCTAAGGCTTGCATAGAAATAAGTGTTTCAGAACAGGGGAAGTTATTTTGTGCGCTAATAAGGCAAAA
>CAZNCI010000286.1:0-2162 GCA_964571475.1 uncultured Saprospiraceae bacterium
AACTGAAGCCTGAAGCCTGCCAACTGAAGACTGAAGCCTGCCAACTGAAGACTGAAGCCTGAAGACTGCCAACTGAAGCCTGAAGCCTGCCAACTGCCCCTAGCCTAATTACCGAAAATCGCCCTTAGCTCTCACCGCCTTATAATCTTCATATCCTTTACGGACGCATTTGACCTCCCAATCAAATTGATAAGTGCCTGAGCCTTGGAATAATTCTTTAACTTTAAATCCGGTAGCTGTTTTTTCAACGACGGCTAATCCTTTGCAATCTGCTGAAAGCGGAGTAAGCATAACGGTCATTGTTTCGCTATTTGCGACAAGCTGAAAATGTTCTGGAAAGACGATGGTAGCTTCTCCATTGACAAGCTGGGTCGTGCCTCTTTCGTAAGCTGCAGCTTCGGGACCCTCTACACAGGCATACCATATTTCCTTGGTTTTATCCGTTGGGTGATCCATGCGGAAGTTTTTAACGTCTGCGTATAATACGCCCTGATTCGAGCTATTGATATACATTCCGGCTTTGTCTGATCCTGAGGTGTTGTGGACACTGACCTTTCCTTTTTGATCATTTCCGGTGACGGTACCGATTGTTACATTGCGTTGATTGGCGTTATTCCCGGATTGTAGAACGATTTGTCCGCCATATTGACCTGTCATATATACAGCAGCTGCTGCATCCTGATCGTATATAGAAAAGGAGCCTTTCGTCTGTGCATCCCCTACGGCTCCGAGGAAAAACATTTTGTTGCCTTCGGAATTAAAACCTTCAATTTTTCCGGAGGTTTTTCCGGCGGCATCACCGGAAGATGTTGTCAATTGAAGCAATTTGTCTGTGGAGGAATTTCCTAGCTTGATACTTCCTCGGGAGGCGTTTCCTATTTGATGCCCGAATGTGATCAATGCCGTATTATTATTTGATCCGTAATAATAGCTACTACCTCCGTCATTGTCAACGATATGGAGAATACCATTTCCAGTCTGTGGCTTTTGTATGTCCACATTGGTGCTAAATTGTTCTGTTAGTATAGAAAAGCCAATATTTTCCAGTGGGTTGGATAATTCTAATCGACCTCCGACATCGCTTGAGGTTAATTTTGCCTGCTCTTTTCCTTCAATATTGAATAATCGAACTTCTCCTCCCTGCGTATTACTGCTTTTTAAAGAAACTGTTTTAAAGTTAGAATCCGAGGTGGCTCTTCGGAGGAATATATTTCCCCCGCCATTATCTGTAAACATATCTATGGCAAGTGACTGATCGGCTTTTCTAATTGATATATCTTCCTTCACTTCCAGATGTGATAATTGGGACTCCTGAAAGCCAATGGCTACTTTTTCCTGTGTGAATAAATTGGAATTATTGGCTTGTTCCCAAAGTGAACTACCTGAAATTCCTGCTAGATTAACCTGTCCACCGCCATCACTTAATATCAAATTGTTCCCATCCAGTTCAATCGTCTGAAATTCATTAAAAGGGGAATGGTCATTATCATCTACATCTAATGGAATATGTACACTATTGCCTTCTGAAATGCTTAGCTCCAACGTATTTACATCAAATGCTAGTTCTTGTATTTCATTGGATGGATCAATATCGTCTATAGGGAGATTAACGGTGTTACCGTCCGATAAAATTAATTTGCCACTATCTTCAACATAATTTAGTGTTTGAAGCTCGTTTGCAGGATCGGCATCGGCATCATTTATTCCATCCTGAATGACGGCGAGGTCAACCTGGTTCCCATTCTCGATAGTCAAATTGGTGCCATCTAATTGCAGAGTCTGGTCATCACTTCCTCCACCATTTCCGGCAAGGTTACTCAAATCGACCTGCCCGCCGCCATCGCTTAATATAAGATTGTTTCCATCCAGTTCGATGGTTTGGAACTCATTAAAGGGGGAATGGTCATTATCATCGACATCCAATGGGATATGTACGGTATTTCCTTCTGAAATGGTTAGGTCCAGCGTATTTAAATCAAAATTTAATTCCTGAAGTTCATTTTGCGGGTCAGCATCGGCATCTGCCTGTCCGGCTGGGATGTTGATGGTGTTGCCATTCGAGATTGATAACTCGTTGGTATTTGCATCAAAGGCGATGGTTTGGAGCTCGTTTTGTGGATCAGCATCGGCATCTTCCGTTCCATCCTGAATAACGGCTAGAT
>CAZNCI010000286.1:2262-5499 GCA_964571475.1 uncultured Saprospiraceae bacterium
CCTGGTTGCCATTTTCGATGGTCAAATTGGTGCCATCTAATTGAAGGGTCTGGTCGTCACTTCCTCCACCATTTCCGGCAAGGTCACCCAAATCGACCTGCCCGCCATCTGTGAGGCTAAGCATTTGATTGTTGGCATCAAAAGAAAGGGTTTGGAGTTCGTTTTGTGGATCAGCATCGGCATCTTCCGTTCCATCCTGAATAACGGCTAGATCCACCTGGTTGCCATTTTCGATGGTCAAATTGGTGCCATCTAATTGAAGGGTCTGGTCATCACTTCCTCCACCATTTCCGGCAAGGTCACTCAAATCGACCTGCCCGCCACTTGTGAGGCTAAGCATTTGATTATTGGCATCAAAAGAAAGGGTTTGAATTTCATTATGGGGATCGGCATCGGCATCGTTTTTGTCTTCGACCGTCATCGCGTGCATGGCGATTGGGACGGGAAGGATGGGCGAACTCCCCATAAAGGTGTAATCTTCACCACCATGGATGTCCATTTCAACTTTGAGCCAATAAGTATTAGCGCCCCAACTGATTTCATTGATGTTCCCGGAGATTGTTTGTCCAGCTCCAATATTTAGTGAAAAAACACCAATAGCTGAGGTTTGAATTAAATGTCTTTCGGAGTATTCAACAATGCCGGAGCCGGAGCCATTGCCATTATCTTTGACAATGGACACTTTTATGCCAAGTTCTGTGTTGGAATAGGGCATTAGATCCGCATCTCTGGCAACCCCCTGATATTTAAACTGGGTAGGTGCCTGTGCATAAAGACCAATTGCGAAAAGAAAGAAGATTAAGGTGAAAAGTATTTTTCTCATTTTTTTAAATATTTTGTAGGAATGATATATTCGTTATTAAAGTCGGCGTATTGTTCCGATTTTTTATTGTTTAATAATTTTTATTGTTTTGAAAAGCTGTTGCTTCTTATTGGTAATTGTTAGGAAATAACTACCCGAAGGGAGCTTGGATACATCGATATTTGTTTGTCGGTCAGCCAAAAGATTCGTCTGTAAAATTCGTCCATTTAGGTTTGATAAGTGGGCAATGAGTGGGTTGTCTTCATTCTTATTGACTACTAAGGAATTGGTGCACGGGATAGGTCCTACGTTTACTTCTAAAGTAAGCTCAGGGTAATTTTTAATGGGGACCAATTGCATGAACGTTTGAATGAATCCCTGGCTGAGTGTCAGATCGTTTTCCGTAATGACTTCTGTTGTAAGTTCTCCAAAGCTGGATTGAAGATTAGTGCCCTGATTACTTCTGTAATAATTGGAGTGGCTAATGAGTGTACCCGAGTCAATAGTTTGTCCAAAAAGATGGAAACTGAATGAAAACAATAAGGTTGTGATAATAAATTTCATGGTATTTTTTTTTGCAATGGTACGGGGGAAAGGCAGGAGATAGGCGAAAAACGGTGGTGTCAAAAGGTAAGCAATGAAAAAAAACAGGTCAACAAAAGGTAATAATCAGAGGGAATTTTAGGTCTAATAGTTTGATTGTCAATAGGTCGGTGTTTTTTTGGTTTTTTTTATTTTTTTACCAAAATGATTTATTATTTTACGTCAATTTGATACCTTCGCAGGACTTACCTTAGAATTTAGATGGCTTCATCATTTTTGGATCACTCATTTTACTAATGTATTTAAAGCCCATGTTTTATACGAAGCATATTTTTTTTAGTATTGTTTTTATTTTTGGTAATCTTGTTACGGGAGCAGGGCAGTCTGTTGATGAATTGCAACAAAAATTGCCAATAGCGGGCAAGTTGGAGCGCATGGGGATTTTAAATCAACTGTCGGAAGCATACCTGACCAAGTCCATCGACTCCTCCCTCACCTATGCCTATGAGTTTTTGAATTTAGCAGAAGAAAATCAACAGGATTCCTTGATTTTTGAGGCACATTATTGCCTTTTTAATGCGTATAGGTATGAAGGTCAGCCCGATTCTGTTTTAGTGCATGCTCTTCTGGGCAAAGAAGTGTCGGATCGTATGAAGCTTCCTGCTTTTACGGCATTTTCTTACTCTATGATTGCTACCGGTTATGGCATCTTGGCTCAATATGATAAAAAGATTGAATTTTTAAAAAAGGGGATTAAAATATGGGAGCGGGAAAATGATTTCTTTGAGTTGGCAAGTATGTATTACAATACGGCGAGGGTTTATAAAAAAACTGGAGATTTTGAGCTGGCGCTGGATGCAGCCATAAAGGCAGAAACCTTATTTGTTAAAATGAGAGATGAGCATGGGTATTCTGTTACTGATGCTTTGATTGCAGAAATTTATGAGGAACTGGGGCAGCAGGGAAAGGCAAAGAATTATTTGAAAAAAGCGTTGGGTGGTTTGGATAAAACTCAATATCCTTACGAATATGCTGATGCGTTAATGGGCTTCGGTTATTTGTATTTAAAGGTCTCCTCACTTGATAGCGCCCAAATTTATTTTGCCGAGGCATTGGCATTGGGGAAAAATAGTGGTTCTCTGATTGAGATAGCGAAGGCACATGATAGCATGGGAGAGGTTTTTTTGCAAAAAAAAGTAGCTGATTCCTGTTATTATCACCTACACAGGGCACATCAAATTTTATCTCAACTAGGCAATGAACATGGACTTACATATACCTATAAAAATTTGGGGGCTTATTTTGCTCTTATTGGCCATCGGGATTCTACTGAGTATTATTACCTGAAAAGTTTGAAGCTTTCTGAAGAAATAAATTTGGTGAAAGTTCAAGAGGAGGTTTTGCCTAAATTAGTCACTTTTTATGAAAAAAATCATCAATTTGAAAAAGCGCTGAACTTTCATAAGCGTTATTTTTTTCAGGTCAATGAGACCAAAGGGCTTGAAACTCAAAAAGCAATTGCCGAATTGGAAACCAAATACGAATCTGAAAAAAAAGAGCGTAAAATTGAGCGCTTAGAACTCCAGTCTGCTATTCAGGAGTCTAAAACAAATACTTTTCGCATTGGTTTATTGGGGGTTGCGCTGGTCGCAAGTTTAATCGTTTTTGGAGTCCTTTACCGTCGAAAAAACGAACGGAAATTCTTTTTCCTGAAACAAAAAGTACACGAACAGGAAAGGAAAAAACTCAACCAGGAATTGAGCTATAAAACTAAACAATTGACTTCCCACGCCTTGCACATGGTACAAAAAAACAAGGTGTTACAGGAACTTAAATCCGGAATTAACGATGTTGCCAAAACAGCCGATTCCTCTAGTAAAAAAGCGCTTCGG
>CAZNCI010000287.1:0-4181 GCA_964571475.1 uncultured Saprospiraceae bacterium
CATCACTTTTTTAAAAAATCAGAGGAGGAGTTATTTAGTTTTTCAAGATCAATAGAAACAACACCTGGCGCTTCACACACCTGTCCTCCTGCCCAATTGGCTAAAAGTGCAATGGTTGACAGGGGTAAACCCAATGCTATGCCGATTGCGACAATACTTATAACGGAGTCACCGGCACCGCATACATCGACAATTTTTTTTGTCTGGGTGGGAAAAATAGCCTGTGTGTCATCTTCCTGGTCGATATACAACCCCTTCTCTGAAAGGGTGATGAGGGTGATTGGGTTACCGAGTTGTGAGCGAACGTATTTTGCTGCCTTCTTGAGGTCGCTCTCGGTCGCTTTCACTGTAAAGGGGACAGATTGACGAATTTCTTTGAGGTTTGGTTTGAATAAAGTGACGGATTTGTACGCCCAGAAATTATGAAATTTGGGGTCAACAATAGTTGGTATTTTGTGGGTATTGGCGATTTGGATACAATTAGAAATAACATTACCTGTCAGTACGCCTTTATTATAATCCTGAAAAATAATGGCAGAGATTTTTTGGGAAGTTATAATGCTTTTTACTTTTTCTAATAAGGCCTGTTCCTCTTTTGCCGGCAGTGGGAATGTATCCTCGTCATCGACCCTCAATAATTGTTGATTATTGGCTAAAACCCGGGTTTTTACCGTAGTTTTACGTTGTTTGGACAGGATAATACCCGCTGTTGTTATGTTTTTTTGCTGAAGCAAATGCTTGAGTTTTTGTCCATTGTCATCCGCACCAATAATGCTACAAAGGATGGGAGTGGCTCCCAGGGCTGCTATATTAAGAGCGACATTGCCAGCGCCTCCCATACGGTCATCCCGCTCTTTTAGGCTGACGACGGGGACAGGCGCCTCCGGGGAAATTCTATTGACTTTTCCCGATAAATAGCGGTCGATCATGACATCACCAATAATAAGAATATTTAATTTTTTGGCTGCAGCCAATATATGATCATGCATCCTGTCTTATTTTAATTTCTTTTAAGATCAAGTCTGTACTTCCTTTGTTGTTGTCCATGAATTGCCGAACTACCTGCATCGCATTTTGATAATTTTGGTCATTTAGTAAATATTGAATCGCCGCTTCGAGCCCAACTGCTGAATTAACACAAAAAGCAGCTTTATGTTGTACGAAATACCCTGCTTCTATGAATTTCTCATATTTCGGACCAAAAATAATGGGCAATGCAAAGGCAGCCGGTTCTAATGTACTGTGTATGCCTGCGCCAAATCCACCGCCGATATAGGCAATATCCCCGTATTGATACAAGGCGGCGAGTAGCCCAATATTATCAATGAGTAATATGGACTTGTGGCTGTTTTTATCCGTTAATTCGGAATATTTTACGGTTGTGTTTGGAAAGAAACGCTGGTGGGCTTCGATGTTTTTCGGACTAATATCGTGTGGGGCGAGTATGATTTTCCAGTTTTGGTTAACCAAAAAATTGATACTGTTTTGAAGGATGGTCATATCCTTTAGCCAGGAGCTGCCGATGATTAACGTCCGTTTTGACTGAATAAATTTTTCTGCAATTGGGATGTTAGGATAGCTTTTAGCCCTCGTCATAACACTATCTATTCGGGGATCACCGGCTACTGACACCTGTTGAATGTTTATGCTCTTCAATCGTTCTTTTGATGCATCATCCTGAACAAAAATGTGTTGAAATCCTCTTAGAACTTTCCGAAATAAACCACCGAATTTACTAAAAAAGACCTGATCTTTGCGGAAAACCGCAGCAATAAGATAGGTCGGGATATTCTTTTGCTGTAACCAAAGGAGGTGTTGTAACCAAAATTCATATTTAACGATAATCACCCCATCCGGATTTAGGAGGTCGATGAATTTTGCTGCTTTTTTTTTCCTGTCCAATGGAAGGTAGCCAATCCAATCCGCCTGATCGTAGTCTTTCCGAATTTCATAACCAGAAGGAGAGAAGAAGGTCAGGGCAATTTTCAGATGCGTATTTTCTTTTTTTAATCTTTCGATAATGGGTCTTGCCTGATCGAACTCACCCAATGAAGCACAATGAATCCATAGGATTTTATCATTTTTATGCGTTTCACCGAAAAGGGCTAAGGACGTCCATTGACCGGCTCTGCCTTCTACGAATAATCGGGCTTTGGGATGGAAGTATTGCGCTATATGGATAAAAAGGCTATAAAACCATATACCCAGATTGTAAATTACTAATTCAGTTTTTTCTATAAAAGAAAAGGTCGGTTTCATATAGGCGGATTAATAATAAATTTCTGAAGCATCCCTGCCAATATATAAGGGCAGTACCCATGATACCCGAATGCCCGATTGAATGTCAATTCGTTTGACTGTTTCTTTGACCATTGTGTCGTAATTGAAGGATCGGCGATTCTGGGTAAATCCCTGCGTGAACTCAAAACCAATGATGAAATTTATCCGGTTGGAATTACTGAGAATCTGGTAGCCTATAAATTCATTGAAGGCGAGTCCGTTCGATAGTCTGTCATAGCCTTTTTTGAGGTCTTCGTTCAATTGGGCAACCGGCTTAACGGGGTCGTCCTGAATCCGAATTTTGTGTTGAAGCAGTCCTGTGCTGATGGTCACCCTGATCCCGCTTCTTTTTTCAATACTGGGCAACAGGAAAAGTTTTCCAAAAACAAGACCGGTGTAAAAACCACGTTCCCGTAATTGAATGTCTGCATAAGAGCGATCATTGCCGATGATGGCGGAGGCAGGCTCGGGCGTACGCAGGTGGGCGAGTACATCCTGTTTGACGGTATTGCCAAAAAAATAATTGAATTTTAGCCCCATTATCCAATTGCCCTTATCTGTCATCCATTCGGAAGCTAAGCCGAGACTGCTATTGTTCCCAAACCTTGCTTTGAGGTCAACTCCGGGCAATTCGTATGCATAGGAGAGGTGGAACGCCAGCAGACTTCCTTTATTGGCACGGTTATCCTCTTTTTGGGCAGTAGCCGTTGCTAAGAATAACACAAGGGTAGAAATGGTTAAAAGGAACGCTTTGAACATGATTGTATTTTTGTTTGTGGCAAAGATAGATTTTCCAGTTCCAAATTCCAAATTCCCTGCCATTGGCTCCAAATTTAAAACATTGTTATTAGAGATTTGAGTTTTCTGATTTTTACCTTAGCTTTGCCATCCTAAAAAAAAAGATATGCCAAAAGTATTAGTGACGGGAGCAGCTGGTTTTTTAGGTTCACATTTGTGCGATCGATTTATCAAAGAAGGCTTTCACGTGATTGGGATGGATAACCTCATTACAGGTGATATGAATAATATTGAGCATTTGTTTGCCCTGCCTGATTTTGAGTTTTATCATCATGATGTTTCGAAATATGTGCATATTCCGGGGAAATTGGATTACATCCTGCACTTTGCTTCTCCTGCCAGTCCCATTGATTATTTAAAAATGCCGATTCAAACGCTGAAAGTAGGCGCATTGGGGACACATAATTTACTGGGTTTGGCTTTGGCCAAAAATGCCCGTATTTTAGTAGCATCTACCTCGGAAGTATATGGTGATCCATTGATCCATCCACAAAAGGAAGACTATTGGGGTAATGTCAACCCCATTGGTCCCAGAGGTGTTTATGATGAAGCTAAGCGGTTCATGGAGGCAATTACCATGGGATATCACCGGTATCATGGAGTCGATACGCGTATCGTGCGGATATTTAACACTTATGGACCGAGGATGCGGGTAGAAGATGGACGGGCATTACCGGCTTTCTTTTCGCAGGCAATCAGAGGAGAAGGGCTGACTATTTTTGGGGACGGTTCGCAGACGCGATCATTTTGTTATGTCGATGATGAAGTGGATGGGATTTTTAAATTACTGATGAGTGATTATACTGACCCCGTAAATATCGGTAATCCCATAGAGATAACAATCAAACAACTGGCGGAGGAAATCATGGCATTGGTAGATAATCCCCAGGCGACGCTGACTTACCACGATTTGCCCGTTGATGATCCGAAAGTCAGACAACCAGATATTACCCTGGCGAAAAAAGTGCTGGGATGGGCACCAAAAATAAGCCGGGAAGAAGGACTAAAACGAACATTAGCCTATTTTAAAACAAAAGTAACTTCCTGATACTTTTTTATCGCGCTATTTTGTGAATTAAATCAGGCATGAGGTGACATCTTTT
>CAZNCI010000287.1:4281-5471 GCA_964571475.1 uncultured Saprospiraceae bacterium
TGACATCTTTTAGAGCAGGAAGAGCGCAAAGCAAAAGCAAAAAGCTGAAAACTCAAGTTTCAAAATACGAAAATTATGATAAACAAAAGAACAATATTAATAACAGGTGGAGCCGGATTCATTGGTAGTCATTTAGTCCGTAGGATGGTGAAGAATTATCCCAATTATACCATTGTAAATCTGGATAAATTAACTTATGCGGGTAATTTAGCAAATCTGACGGACATTGAAAATTATGAGAATTATGAATTTGTAAAAGGGGATATTACGGATGAACAATTCGTTTTAAATCTTTTTCAAAAATATGAGTTTGATGGGGTCATTCACCTGGCTGCAGAGTCACACGTCGATCGTTCTATCAGTTCGCCGATGGAGTTCATTTTTACGAATATTGTCGGGACAGTAAATTTGCTTAATGCTGCAAAAACAGCATGGCAGGACGATTATTCCGATAAACTTTTTTATCAGGTATCGACGGATGAAGTCTATGGGAGTTTAGGTGCCACGGGCTTGTTTAAGGAGGATACTTCTTATGATCCACGGTCCCCTTATTCGGCCTCTAAAGCAAGTGCCGATCATCTGGTTCGGGCGTATTACCACACCTACGGTCTGCCGATTGTCATTTCCAATTGTTCCAATAACTATGGTCCGTATCAATTTCCTGAAAAATTACTGCCGTTGATGATTAACAATATCAAGCACAATAAACCACTACCCATCTATGGAAATGGGCAATATACCCGGGACTGGCTGTGGGTAGAGGATCACGCCAGCGCCATAGACAAGGTTTACCATCAGGGGCGAAATGGGGAGACCTACAATATCGGAGGCAATAACGAATGGACTAATATTGATTTGGTGCATGCTTTGTGTAAAGTCATGGATACGCTACTCGAAAGAGCGGAAGGAAGCGCCAAAAGCCTCATTACCTTTGTTAAAGATCGCCCGGGACACGATAAACGCTATGCCATTGATGCCACCAAAATTAAGGACGAATTGGGCTGGGAACCCAGCGTTCAAATAGAAGAAGGACTTATGCGCACAGCTCAATGGTACCTGAATAATGAGCCATGGATGGATAAAATTACTTCCGGAGATTATCGGGCTTATTATGAGGAGCAGTATGGAGTAAAGAGCTAGTGGCTTAAGAACTAAGTTATTCCTATATTAAACGCCGTCTATTTTTTGTC
>CAZNCI010000288.1:0-5468 GCA_964571475.1 uncultured Saprospiraceae bacterium
TAACAAAGACAGGTGCCAAAGCAGCATTTTATGGCAAAAAGTGTGGGGTGCTGAACAGTTACAAATTCCCTACAAATTAAATAACCGGGAGATGGTAAATCCAATTCGGAATTGTCCCTTATTCCACTCTGATGTGGTATATGGGATATAATCCGTCTCTAATATGCCCCTTGAATTAGTCAAATTAACCTGAAAAACATGGCCTCCTGTATCAATATCAAAACCAATACCGATAGAGGGATAATACCCATTAGGGGACGTTCGATCACCAGAAACAGGTACCGTCACATCAGCCAATATCCCAATGACCTTAGTCAACTGTAAACGCCCGGCAGCTCCGACACTAAAAACGTCATTTAAGTCCCCAAAGGTGACCAAATTCCGGTGGGTGTAGGAGGGCGTTATTTGTATAGACAAGGCATTTGAGAATTTTCTGGCAATCAACAACTGAACCGTAAATGCCATCCGATCCGAAAAGGCAGGAAAGCTGGATATACTCGACACACTAGCTGTCTTTTTAGCCGTTGAGGTGGAAAGTAAACCATAAGTCGTCAGGGTAATTGGCATCGAGCCGTCGTTTTTTTGTTTTAGTAATTTGTATTTTAAGGAGACATTCACCAATTGACGCAGCCCTACTTTTCCATTGGCAGTCGAGCCCGCGCCCTTGGTTCGATAGAGACCGATATTAAGGTTATCCGTCATACCATACTCGGCACCGATTAATACATCGGCTGCATTTTCAAATCCAAAAAAAGTCTGAAAGCCACCTGCCGTCCCTGCAATATCCCCAAATCGGTGGGTGATTCTCACATCTAATTTCCGCTTGGCCAGTGTCTCCACCGAATTGGCACTGATAATTCTCCTGTCTTTAAAAGTTTGGAAGGTATATTCCTGTGAAAATAGCGTTCCGACCATCAATAAGGCCATTACCATCAATAAATTTCGCATTGTATTTAGTTTTATTACTTTGTGTTTTTTTTTGAGCTTCCTGCCCTGCTAATCACCAGTCCTTTGGACTAATTCCATCTCAAAATTAATTTTCCGGATAATTATCAAGCAGCCAGCAATGTATCATATTCAATTCTGCTGTGGTCAACTCTGCCGGATGGCCTGAAGTAGTATAGACAGGAGGCATTCTCCTTGGCGGATTATCCTTCTCGGTAACAACCCTATTAAAAAAAGTGCCATTATCTAAACGACTGCTCATTCCCTGATAAGTCGAGAAGTCACCAGGAGCATCCCCGTTTTTATGGCATCCACTATATGCACAGGAGGTGTTAATAATATCCTTTATTCCTGCATTATAGCTAAGTTGCAAAGTGTCGCAGGCAATAGAAGACATATCCTCCGGCAATTGCTTATTACAACTTTGTGTGAAAAAAGTTGCGCCAAAAAATAGTGCTAACGAAAATAACAAAAGAAATTTCTTCATAGGTGCTGATAATTAAAATGATTCCGGAGCAAGCTGATTTTTATTATCATACTATTTCCAGTGAAATATGTTTCAAGAAAAGTAATATTTTTAAATTTTCGTGGCATCATGCTCCTCTATCCAACCCACTTCTCCATTGGGCGCCTTCACTTTTTCCCATGATCCAATCTTATCTATAATTTCCAATTTTGTCCCTTCCGGCAACTCCATCACATCAACGGTGGACTCCGGTGCAGACATCAATTCCTTATTGTGATCTAATACGATTGCCCAACGGGCGTCATATTCCATTCCGGCCTTCGTCATGCCTAATGACAAGAATAATACACTCAGGAATATTGCAGTCCCCCCCACAACATAGTGGTTTTTAAAGGAGCCTGTCCCCCAATCCAATAATTTGACAACTATTAAGGTGATGCCTATCCAAAATAAAATCAAGGTCAGCCAACTCCATACATTTGCGGAGAAAAAACTACTCGTATTTCGCCACAGCTTTTTCAGAAAAAATTCGGGCAAAGGTTTAATACTTTTGACAATTTGCTGATTGGCCAAATCCAAATTATGCCTCCCCTCTTTATCTAGCGGTTTGAGCTTTAATGCTTTTTCAAAATATAAAATGGCATAAGGATAATCTCCCTTTTTAAAATAGGCATTCCCCATATTATAATACAGGTCAAAAGACTCCAATCCCGCCTGATTCAGGCTTGACCATTGCTCAATTGCCGCCTGATATTTACCCGCTTCACAGGCTTCAACTCCCTGGGTAAATTGTTCATCGGGAGTAGCCCCAAAAGTAATCGTTTTTATAAAAACAACTAAAAACAAAAACGTAATTTGTCGCATCTCTTGCTATTTTTGATTTCACCTTTATTCCTTATCCAGTAGAAAAAAGGCGCTAATTTATAATCTTATTTTTTTTCTTTTCTACCTGCCCTTTACCTTCAACAGACAAAGTCTGTACAGCCCGCTCCTGCTTTTCGCTAAACAAATCCATCACAGATTTAGGTCTCCTATCCGTTTCCCAACTGAATCCCTTTAATTTTATCTTTTCGTGATCGACCTTGTCCATCGGTAATAATTCCGATTGCGGCTGGGCAAAAAATTTAATCTTTTCAACTGAATTATGATCAAAATACAACTCCATTTCACTACATTGAGTGCTGTTAACCCCTACGTACTTCCCTGCTTCATCCAACGCATAATAAATGGTCTCTGCATTACCGATGACGTACATCTTCTTCAATTCACTGGAGTCAAATGATGCAGTAATATCCTTGCCTTTTATTTGATTAAAATAAATTTCATCGGGTGAATTTAAGATAAAAGCATCTCTCCTCAGGAACACTTTTTCCAAACTATTGTTCGATAACCGCATCGACATTGTATCGGCAATGAACTGTGAGGTATCCGACCACATTATTGGGTCATCGTAAAAGTGAAAAAGAGAATCCGCTGAATGATAAACCATGGAGTCACAGACTGCCTGTAAATTACTTTTAAACAATCGTACATCATGATAACCTAACAAGATGCTGGTTTTATTTTCAGAGATACTATCTGTCAACTCGTAGGAATAAAGTGTATCCGCCGCAATATAAAGAGAGTCTCCATCTATCAGGCTCACCATCATGGGTCGCCCATATTCCCCCCCGGATGCCTTCAGGTAATTATCTTCTTTTCGATATACGGCATCCCGACAAAGTATCGACATATTTGCAACTGTATCCTGCCAGACTACGCCACCATGTGCAATACCCATGCCGGTCTCTTCATCAAAGTCAATTTGTTCTGCTTTTAGAATCTTTTCTTCATCGTGAATAACAGCCTGCCCCCTGGTGGAATAAGTTTCTTTAGCAGAATCATAAAGAATGGTATCTGCCACAATCAAGCGGGTGGAATCCCTAAAATAAGCATTACCCATTAAATAAACCTGATCATTGGCCGCATCGTATCGAATAACATCCCCTTTGGCCAGCCTCGATTCTTTTTCATACATCGCATTACCGGTCAAAATATATTCCCTATTTTGTCCATCATAGGTGATTTCATCCGCCCGGCCTTTTTGTTCACCATTCATAAACTGCGCCTGCTCTCTAAAAACACCCAAATTATTTTCGGTATCATAAAAACCAGCTTCACAATATACCTTATTCTCCCCGTTAACCATCAGGGTCGGACCCGCAAAATCAACGATATGGGTATCCGTATCAAATATCAGCGTGTCCGCTTTCAGAGAAAAATCCGGACCGAGTACCACCACGCTGTCCTTAAAATAAATTTTATGCTCATCCACATAATAATAACCACGTTTGCTCCTCAATTGCGTCTCTCCATCGGTCAACAGAGCCCCTTGGGTATAAGTTCCCAGTTTTGTACTGAGATCGTATTGTAAATAATCCGTAAAAAGACTCTTTTCTCCTGTATTTAAAATCACCTCTCCATATAAATCCGCCTTTTGACTAATCGCATTATAAAACAAAGAATCCGAAAAAACATTGATTGAATCTCCCTGCTGGATAATCACCTGCCCCAGTGCAAAAACATCATCCCGGTTTTCAATGGTAGCCGTATCACAATACATATATACACTATCCTGAGAAAGTGCAACATGACCCGTCATTTTCTGGATCTGTTTACCGGGCTCATTGATGTACTCAAACAAATCGGCATGATCGATCTTCACTTTTTGGGATGTAGTATCCTGCACCACCTGTCCCATCAAAGGAAAATAAGTCATTCCCATTAGTATTAAAAAAAGTATTCGCCTCATTGTATCCTCATTAATTTCTTACAAATAACCATCGAACTCCTTCGTAAAGTCCTTTTCCTATATAACCCAATATACCTAACTTTTTCCGTTCTTCCCATTCGATGGTAATGGTCGCATAGTCCGATAAATGATCCATGCGATTCATCCGACCTTTCAAAACATCAATCTCCCCATTTAAGCGCTCCAGCTCTCGCTCCACCAATAATGCCGCACTAACATCTTCGGCCTTTGCCAATAATTCTAAATAACGCGCCCGTGCTTTTTCGGCATTTTCCAAACGGATTTTAAAATCATAGTATTGTTCACTCACATCCCTTCCTGTCAAATTCTTAGATTTCAACTTCCCCAGTAAAGATATATCCGCTATTGCCTGATTCAAATACGGACTTTTGACTCTGACAATCGTCTGATAAGTGCCCATACTGCTGACATAACCTTCATATTTTTCGGTAATAGCTGTCATTTTAACATTCGCTGTATCCAAATTAGGCACTGATATCGGTTTAAATATGGTGCATTTGGCATTTCAAAGCGCCAATTTTTCGGTTTTGCACTATGTTTATTTATTGCTATCATCTTTGAGTTTATCACTTTCTGCCAAATGCACTATATTTTTTGTTACCACCTGTTATTTTTCAATTATCTCCCTTACTTTTTTCTTTAATTCTTCTGTGTCTGGCAAATACAATTGATATTTTGAAACAATCAGTTTTGCTTTGTCATTCAACATTGCATATTCAACCATAATATCATCTTTTTCTTCCGATAATATTATTCCAATTGGTTGATTATCATTTTGGTCATTTACTTCTTTCTCATAATATCCAAGATATAATTTCATTTGTCCAATATGTTCGTGTTCAACTTCTCCAATTTTTAAGTCAATTAGAACATAACATTTCAATTTTGTATGATAAAAAACCAAATCAACTTTATAGTGTCGATTGTTTAATGTAATTCTTTGCTGTCTACCGATAAATGCAAAACCTTTTCCTAATTCAAGCAAAAAATTTTGTAAATTGTTGATTATTGCTTTTTCAATATCATTCTCTGTATATTCATAATTTTCAGGTATGCCAAGAAATTCAAAAACATACGGGTCTTTTGTTAAGTCTTCTTCTGTCTCAATAATCTGTCCTTGTTTTGATAGCTTAAAGATTTTATCTTTGTCCTTGTTTATGGCAATTCTGTGAAATAATCCTGTTTTCTTTTGTCTTTTCAATTCTCTGACAGTCCAGTTTTCCTTTATTGCTTGTTTTTGATAAA